>VSNQ01000002.1 GCA_009774395.1 Lachnospiraceae bacterium | reverse complement strand
CACGAAGTGGTTTTCACGAAGTGGTTTTCACGAAGTGGTTTTCACGAAGTGGTTTTCACGAAGTGGTTTTCACGAAGTGGTTTTGCATGGCTTGATGCCTGTAACAGGAAGCCAAAGGCTGAACTGTTACCTATTTTTTGCAAAAGGCGACATAATTACTTTACTTTTTTGCTGTAATATGGTATTCTATATTATGTTGTGCGGGGCACAATATATTATTTTTTGGAGGTATGTAACATGAACAAAGGTACGGTTAAATGGTTTAACAACCAGAAAGGTTATGGCTTTATTTCAGACGAGGCAGGCAATGATGTATTTGTACATTATTCAGGACTTGTAATGGATGGCTTTAAGTCTTTAGACGAAGGCGCTAGCGTTTCATTTGAAGTAATTACTGGCGAAAAAGGCCCACAGGCTGTTAACGTAACCAAGCTGTAAGTCAACATTTCAATCTTTAATCTAGTTTCGATATGCCTTTCGTAATAATCGGGTAGGAAGCCCTTATCTCCTATTCGTCATGCTTGGCACTGTTTAGGTATCATGCTATATTCCTTGGCGTGCTTGCAGCATATAAATAGCAAAGTTCCTATTCTTTGCTATCTTTAACATATTATTTGAAACAGCAATTGTTTTACGGGATTAAGATATGCTATGGAGAAAAAAGACTTCTCGCTTTATCGGCAAGAAGTCCTTTTTTTGCCCAGACCCATGCAGCGCAACAATGCCGCTAAGGCGGTGCACGGATGCGCGGCAAGTAAGAAAGAGAAATCTTCTTTACTCAATTATGCAGCCCTGTGCAGAGGAAATAAAATATTAGAGAGAAACACGCTTTAGAACCTCATCGAATAAAAGCGTACCGCCAAACAGTTCCAGCGCGCTTCCTATCGTTACATTTATCTGGTTGTTTCCCAAACGTTTTAGAAGGTCAATATCTTCATAACTGTGAACGCCGCCTGCATAAGTAATCGGTGTTCTGCCGCCTGCGCTGCTCCACCTGCCCAGTTGTTCCACAAGCGGCTGTTCAATACCTTGGTTTTTCCCTTCCACATCTACTGCATGTATTAGAAATTCATCACAATATTCTGCCAACATATTTAGTGTGGCGCTATTGACTATTTCATCGGTAAACTTCTGCCATCGGTCAGTCACAACATAATAAACACCATTTTTTTTTCGACAGCTTACATCCAATACTAAATGCTCTCTACCGACCGCGCGGCGCATACGTTCAAGATTCTCCATATTAATATGTCCTCCCTGAAATACATAGGAAGTAACAATAACATGGGAAGCGCCGGCTTCAAGATACTGTATGGCATTCTCATTATTCACTCCACCACCAATTTGAAGCGCGTCCGGATATGCCTTTAACGCACCAAGCGCCTGCTCTCTCGTTGCATCATAGTATTCACTGGAAGGTGGATTTAGCAGAATAATATGTCCGCCACGGATACCCTTTTCCTTATAAAACGTTGCATAATTTGCAGCGCTTTTGGCGGCGATAAAGTTTTCCACTGCCTGATTATCTTTGTCAGTCAATGTACTTCCGACAATCTGCTTAACCTGCCCATTATGAATATCAATACATGGCCGAAATTCCATTATCCAATCACGTCCTTCATATCATATCTGCCCGCTGGTTTGCCTTTCAGGAATTTCGCTGCCTGCACAGCGCCTTTGGCAAATACTGCCTTGGAGTATGCACGGTGCGATAAAGTCACTACTTCATCATTTCCTGCAAAAATAATATCATGATCGCCGACAATCGTTCCACCGCGCACAGCACTAATACCGATTTCCTGTTTAGAACGCTTCTGCCTTACTTGACTTCTATCGTAAATATAATCATAAGCGTTATCAAATTCCTCGTTAATAGAATCCGCCAAGGCAAGCGCTGTCCCGCTTGGAGCGTCCACTTTTAAATTATGATGTTTCTCCACAATCTCAATATCAAAACCTGCCGGTGCCAGTGTTGCGGCTGCTTCTTTCACTATTTTGAGAAGCATATTTACACCTAAAGACATATTTGCCGATTTTAAAACTGCAACCGTTTTGGATGTTTCTTCTACTTTGACAAGCTGTGCTTCTGACAATCCTGTTGTACACAGTACACAAGGAATCTGCCGCGCCATACAGTAGTCAAGCAGACCATCTATAGCCGATGCAATGCAAAAATCAATTACAACATCCGCCTCCACGTCACATTCCGCAATATCCGCAAAAACAGGATATGTATTTACAATATGATTTGACACATCAATTCCAGCAACAATCTCAACTTCTGGATCCTCTGCAATAATACTGGTAATCATCTGCCCCATTTTTCCATTACAGCCGTGCATTATAACTCTAGTCATTTTATCCCTGTTTCCTCCAAAATCTTCCTATCAAAATACAACCTTTTCCTAAACGTTTTTATATAATATAAGCCTTATAAAAGCCCATAATCCTTCATTGCCTTTTCCATTTTCGCAGCGTTTGCTTCCTCCATCTCTGTCAATGGTCTTCTTAGTACACCTGCTTCCATACCCATAAGGTTCATTGCCTTTTTCACAGGAATAGGATTTACCTCACTAAACAAAGCTGCAATTAATTCAATCGCTTCCAATTGCAGCCGTGCACTCTCTGCGGTTTCTCCTGCAAAATATTTCGCACAAATATCATGCGTCTGTTGCGGCGCTATATTGGCAAGCACAGAAATAACCCCCTTTGCCCCCAATGACAGAAACGGCACAATCTGATTGTCGTTGCCAGAATAAACATCCACTTTCCCCTTTGCAAGTGCCATAAGCTTCGCATACTGGATAAAATTGTCTGTTGCATCTTTTACACCGACAATATTGGGATTTTCCTCATACAGCGATACTATTGTTTCTGGAAGGATATTTACACCGCCCGTTCTCCCCGGAATATTGTATAAGATAATCGGAATCTTAACTGCCTTTGCAATAATAGAATAATGTTCCTTTAGTCCCTTCTGTGTCGCCTTATTATAATATGGTGTCACAACCAAAAGCCCATCAGCACCAAGCTGTTCTGCTTCTTTAGAAAGATAAACCGCGGTTTCCGTACAGTTGGAGCCAGTGCCTGCTATAACAGGAATCCTGCCTGCCACCTGCTCTACGCAGAATTTAATACATTCTAAATGTTCCTCATGTGATAACGTAGATGCCTCTCCCGTTGTACCACATACAATAATCGCATCTGTATGGTTTGCAATCTGAAACTCAATATTCTTTGCAAACGCCTCATAATTTACTGCTCCATCCGGCTTCATTGGTGTAACGATTGCCACACCCGAACCTGTAAAAATTGACATAATACTTCCTCCTTTAAAATTCATTATTTCCTTTGCACTTCTGTGTGCAATCAAGTAGGAAATGACCTTCCCTCCTACTCGATGCACGACCCAAGCGCCGCCTTAGCGGCATATTTCCTCTGCATGGGTTTGTGCATAAAAAAACGACCTACCTAATATAAGATGGTCGATATCATAAACCTATACAAACACCTTCGGACAACTGCCCAGACAGCACCTATACATAAATGATAGCTCTCCATCTTAATGATGACAGTCATATAGTTCTTAACCATATGCCCAAGCAAAAGCCTTCAGTGAAACCTCTGCTTTCGGCGTCTTCTCCTTTCCTTCCCCGTCATCAGTGCCTGACACCTCAATCGAATAGGTAAGTTTACTACCCCTAATTTATGGGATTCCCTACTCGCCGCGCGACCTGTGCGCCGCCTTAGCGGCATATTTCCTCTGCACGGGTCTGCGCATAAAAAGTAATCATAAAAGACGCAACCTCTATCTCTTTCTTTTTTATATTACTATATTATATATCGTAATCACACAGACTGTCAATAAATAATTCGAGAATTTATAAATATCTCGTAACAGTTCAGCCTTTGGCTTCCTGTCACAGGCATCAAGCCATGCAAAACCACTTCGTGGTGGCTTGATGCATCTCTGCCACTACGCTGTTCCACGGAGCTGTCGCAATAAGTTTTAACTATACAAGATATTGTATAAAATGTAGCACAGTACTATGATATCTTGTATCTATTTTCCTTAATGCGACAGCCCCCTGAACTGTTACAATATCTCCAAAAATCAAAAAGATGGGGCGTTTCCGCCCCAATCCATTATGTCCTTAAAAAATCTTATAATTTACTGCTTCAATTTTAAAGATTTCGTCCGCAATCCGGCAGACGTCATCATTTAGATGAATGCCTGTTAAGATAATCTCGACATCATCTGCTTTTGCCTCAAGGATATGCTTTAAATCGTCAATTGAAATAATTCCATTGTCAATAAGCCCCAGAACTTCGTCTAAAATAAGTAGACTGCATTCACCGGTAGCAAGAACTTTCTTTGCGAAGTTTAGACCATTCTTAATGTTGTATATTTCCTCCTGCTTATGTTCCTCCGAGAGCAGCGCAAACTCCTCCTCGCTTTTCTCGAAGCGGAATATTTTTATCTCCGGCTCCATCCTCTTAAGAAACGCTTCGCTCTGGTTTCCTTTCAGAAAGTTAATGATAACGACATTTCTGCCTGTGCCGGCGACCTGTATCGCCCTGCCAAGCGCTGCCGCAGATTTTCCGTGTCCTTCTCCGCTGTATACCTGTACTAATCCTTGTTCCATTTATCAATACCCATAACCTTTCTTCCGTATTACTTATACTTGATAGTCTTGGTACGCAAACATGATAGCACACTCCATCCAATTTTGCAACTATTACATACCCTGTGCGGACGAAAATGGTATATGTAATACTTTGAAAACGCTTATGCAGACGTTACTCTGCTGCTGGCTCGTCGTTCGGAATTTCAAGCTTACTAACGGATACTTCGTAAGCGATTCTCTTTTCCAAATCCTCCTCTGATATTTTTTTCATGTACTCTCTTGACTGGATTCTTCCCCATACAAGGCAGCGCTCGCCAACTGCAAAGTTCGAAGCGTATCTTGCATTCCTGCCCCAGCAGATGCAGGGAATATAATCCGATTTGCCATAAGGACGGTTCACTGCAAGCAGTAAATCAGCGATCTCTCTGCCTAATGGTGTTTTCCTGTAAACAGGCGCCTTACATACAAAGCCGTCAAGGAAAATTTGATTTGTCTTAATGTTTTCGCTGATTTCGTCTACAAACTCAATCTCACGAGCAAATACGGAAAGCACCAGCTTATTCTTGCGCTCCTCATGCCTGTTGTAAGAACGGAATTGACCGTTAATGACTACCATCATACCTTTGTAGTCGCCGCTTACATCCAGCAGACGCTCAGAAACCATTACAGGTATAATATCCATAGACTCTGACAGCCGAGCCACCTGAATATCCACCATATAGAAGCCTTCACCAAAAATCTCATGGCTGAAGGAAAAGTCGCTTATGATTTCCCCCATTACTGTTACCTGATTGTTTTCAATTACCTTATCTGTCATATCTTTGTTCTCCCTTCTTATACAAAAGAATTTTTATTTTGGTATGTACTATTATTTATATTCCCATATTTTACCATTATTCCTCCATTTTTAAAATTAGTTTAGAAACTTTTCGCAAAAAAAGTACCTTTATAATAGATTACAACAAAAAAAATATATTTCAAGTCTTTTTTCTACATACTTCAACATAATATTTTCGACATTCGAGTTGCAAAAATTATCCATGAATGGTATACTAATACAGTTTTGAGGAATTTTATAATAAAATTTGAAATAAAAAGGTTCATCCCCGCAGTATGCTTTTTATGCCATTTCTTTGGGAATTTTCCTAAAATAAATAGTTTTTATTAATATCGGAGAAATTTGCGGGAAAACTTATAGCAGTTTCACAAAACAAAAAAGTTTCTTATAACAATATTGCTATCAACTTCCCGAAATACCGGCGTTTTTATTGGCATATATTACAATTATTATATTTTTCTAAAATTACCACATTTATATAGAAATGTCAAGAGAGGAGAAATAATTATGAAGCAGAAAAGAGAAGATGTCAGAAATGTAGCAATTATTGCTCATGTTGACCACGGTAAAACAACTTTAGTGGACGAGTTGTTAAAGCAAAGCGGCGTTTTTCGAGAAAATCAGGAGGTTGCAGAGCGCGTAATGGATTCTAACGATCTAGAGCGGGAACGCGGCATTACGATTTTATCCAAAAATACAGCGGTTATGTACAAAAACACCAAAATTAATATTATTGATACACCGGGACACGCGGATTTCGGCGGAGAAGTTGAACGTGTGCTGAAAATGGTAAACGGCGTGATTCTCGTTGTAGATGCCTTTGAGGGCGCTATGCCGCAGACAAAATTTGTTCTGCGCAAAGCATTGGAGTTAAAGCTGCCTGTTATTGTATGCATTAATAAAATCGACCGTCCTGAAGCACGTGCTGCGGAAGTAGTGGATGAAGTTTTAGAATTGTTTCTGGAACTTGATGCAGAGGATGCACAGTTGGACTGCCCTTTTGTATACGCTTCTGCAAAAGCAGGTACTGCATCCCTTGATCCAGACACTGAAGGCAGCGACATGACACCACTGTTTGAAACGATTTGCAGCTATATTCCAGCACCAGAGGGCGATCCAGAAGCAGGCACGCAGGTTTTAATCAGTACAATAGATTATAACGAATATATAGGACGCATTGGCGTCGGCAAGGTGGATAATGGCACAATTCAGACCAATCAAGAGGTTATTATCTGCAACCACCACGAACCAGACAAACAGAAAAAAGTCAAAATCAGCAAACTCTATGAATTTGATGGTTTAAACAAAGTTGAAGTGAAAGAAGCAGGAATCGGTTCTATTGTAGCGATTTCGGGCATTGCGGATATCCGTATCGGTGATACGCTCTGCTCTTGCGACAATGTATGTCCAATTCCATTTCAGAAAATCAGTGAGCCTACGATTGCTATGCAGTTTATGGTCAACGATTCTCCGCTTGCCGGACAAGAGGGTAAATATGTCACAAGCCGCCATATTCGTGACAGGCTATACAGAGAGTTAAACACGGATGTTTCGCTGCGTGTCGAGGATACGGAAAGCCCTGACTGCATTAAGGTTTCCGGCCGTGGCGAACTGCATTTGTCCGTTTTAATCGAAACTATGCGCCGTGAGGGGTATGAATTTGCAGTAAGTAAGGCAGAAGTTCTTTATAAAGAAGATGAAAATGGTAAAAAATTAGAGCCCATGGAAATTGCCTATGTTGATGTACCTGAAGAATATTCTGGCACTGTTATTGAAAAACTCAGCCAGCGCAAAGGCGAACTGCAAAATATGGGCAAGGCTAGTGGCGGCTATGCAAGGCTAGAATTTTCTATTCCCTCACGCGGCTTAATTGGCTATCGTGGCGAATTTTTAACTGACACAAAGGGAAATGGTATTCTAAATACGATTTTTGACTGCTATGGACCTTATAAGGGCGATATTCAGTATCGGAAACAAGGCTCGTTAATTGCGTTCGAGGCAGGTGAAGCAATCACTTACGGATTATACAATGCACAGGAGCGCGGTACGCTGTTTATTGGCCCTGGGGAGAAGGTTTATGCTGGAATGGTGGTAGGACAAAACGGCAAAGGCGAAGATATTGAATTAAATGTCTGCAAGAAAAAGCAGTTGACAAACACGCGATCTTCTAGTGCGGATGAAGCGCTGCGCCTAACACCGCCAAGGGTTTTAAGCTTGGAGCAGGCGCTGGATTTTATTGACACAGATGAATTACTCGAAGTTACGCCGGAAAATCTGCGTATTCGCAAGAAAATCTTAGATCCGACGCTACGGAAGCGGGCTGGAATCAAAAAATAATCATATGGGGCTGCCGCAATAAGGAAAACGTATACAAAATAGTCTGACACCGTGTTGCTATTTATACTATATCTTGTATAATCAAAGCTTATTGCGACAGCCCTATTACTATATGCAGCATTTAAAAATTATACATTTTTTAAATGCTGCATTCCAACTGCCGATCAAATGGTTCTGCTTCTACGTGCCTTTGATTGTATTCTTGAGAATCTACGCAGCCCATTGCATAATAGAACGCTTGGCTTTCCACAGCAGAATGAGCGGAGATATAAAGCTTTTGGGCATTATGTTTCTTTGCCCACTCTTTTGCTGCCAAAAACAATGCTTTTCCAATTCCTTGTCCACGCATATCCTGTGATACATGAATACTTGATAAGTCCAAATACTGCTGCCTAGAGCCGAATAATTTCGGTTCTACAGATACAAAACCTTTCAGACTGCCATTCTCAAATGCACCATATACAAAACCGCCTGTGGATACTGTATTTTTTAAGCAGATAATTAATGTCTTATAGTCTTCCTCTGACCAATCATCAATAAATGGGTCACTCTGAATGCACCATTCGCCATTTACCTTGCGCCAGCAGTCTGTAACAACTTGGCGGCGGATAAAATCTTGAAATAAACTACGGTTAATTTCTTGCTCTTTGATCAATTTGTACTGTATCATTGTTTATATCTCCTTATTCCTACTCCACTACAAACCGCTCCGTTGTGGCTGTGCCTTCCCAGCTATTTCCATCTGAGCGGAAATACTGCCGTTCTACAGAACCATCAGCGCTGGTATAGTCGATTACAAAGACCTGCTGCTCCTCTACCAGCATAATATAATTATGATATGGCAGATACTCTCCTGTTAATGCGCTGTCCTTAAAGTCGTTATATGCGTTCTCCAGCCGCCAGAACTCTCTGCACTGGTATTGCGGAAAGATTTCTGATAAATCCTGTTTTCCATAGTACAGCGCCTGATATGTCTTGCCGCCAATCTGCATTGTTTCTGTTCTAATCGGGTCAATATCATAGGCATACATTGTTAAATCTTTGGTGCTGACAAGTTCTCCATACTGCTGTTTTAGCTGATTTGCCATACAGGGAATCGTTTGCGTCGCGTAATCCAACCCTTCTATTGATGTATGCCCCGATCCATAGATCCCCATAATATCTGTCCCGTTTAGTTTACTATATTCCCGTTTAAAATTCTCCACCATTTTATTTTCACGATATACGCTGTCATTTTGTTCATAGTAATACTGTCCTTGATCAATGGATTCCTGACAAAGCGCACATTCCTCCGATTTATCGCTGTCACTCGACAATAGATATTCCATATAACGTTTGCCGGTTGTATTATACTGATGGCCTACATCTGTTCCGTGAAAGATTGTATTCGGATAATTCTCCTTTATTTTCTTATAAAATGCCTTTACTTGCGGCGTAGAAACCTCTGTTCCTTCGAAGTCCTGAAATAATTCCTCTAATATTGTATCGTCCTCTGCTTTCATCCACAGATTTAAAAATTCGGCAGTGTAATAGGGAAGCTCCACAAATAAATCCTGCATCCCGTTTTCACGGTAATAAGTACCCCATATTTCCAGTTCTTTATCTAATATTTTCTCTTGGCTGTGCGTTTCACCATATAGAAAAATCTGCCCTTGTGCTGTCTGCTGGTCTGTCTTATGATTAAGGGCAGTTTTGGAATCTGGGGTTGTTTCTGTATTCGTTTGCGTATTGGATTCTTTGTTTGCTTCTGTATTTGTTTGCGTATTAGAATCTATGTTTGTTTCCGTGTTTGTTTGTGTATTAGAATTTATATTTATTTCCGTATTCGTTTGCATACTAGAATTTTCGTTTGCTTCTATATTTGACCGAATATTTGCGCTCTCGCTTATATTCTTATTTCCGCAGGCAGTAGCTGTTGGTATTAAAAGCAGAACCGCTAAAGTAAGCGCTGCAATTTTATAATCCACTGTTCTTTTCATTGTGTCTTTTATGGTAGTTCCTTTTAAAATAATTTCTTTTGTATTGATTTCTTTTGTATAGATTTCTTTTGTATTGATTTCTCTTGCAATACTTCTTTCTGTATTAATTTCTTTTGCACTAATTCCTTTTGTATTGATTTCTTTTATTATTGATTTTATATTCTTTTGATTTACTTGTGCTTTTTTCATAATTTTTATTATTCCTTTCGCTTTGCCCAAGGCACATACAAGGGAAGAAAGGCGCTTTATTGTTTCACAGTGTGCGTTTTCTTTCACTCTTCCTCCAAAACATCCCTTTATCTCTTTTGCGTATCCAATCCTTATTCCCCCCGCTGCACAGCCGTTTCCCCAACTCCTTATGAAATATTAAATATTAAATAATTCATCAACATCTGTTTTAATATTAGGGAACATAACAAGCTGCAAATCCTCTTTGTTTTTTTCTGTTACAGTCTTATATAGATAAAAATAGGTTGTTCCATCTTCTTTATCATCGTTCAAATAGATTTCAACCTGTTTCTTTCGCCAATCCACAATCCAGTATTCCGAAACACCTACTTTTTGATAAATTTCCATTTTCTGTAACAGTTCAGATAACCCATTGAACTGTTACGTATCCAGCCATTGGAAATCGCTTCGCGATGGGCTGGATACCTTCAACCACTACATTTTATTACGGTCAGCGCAGTAACTGCGCAGACCTACCTGAACTGTTACCATTTTCTCACCACGATCATAGTCTTCTGTTGCCTTTGATAGAACTTCCATAATCATCATTGGTATTCCCGTTAATGATACACTTTTTCTGTTTCGTATATTACAATTAATGGAAACATCGGGAATTACGATATTATCATTGTTTTCGTGCCATTGGTATTGTACCCTATCTCCAAGAATGCGGCACAGCGAATCTTTCATCTGCCTGCCAACATTACCACAAAATTATTAATTACAAGAAAATGTTCCACAAAGGTATTACTCATATCTTGTATGGGTAATGTATTCATTTATCTCACCTCACTTCTACCTATCAAACGCGAAACTTGCCGACACGCTTTTTGTAACTTTATCATAGACGACAATATTCCACTTGCTTCCTGCCTGATATTGTTCTACACCATCGATCAGCACTTGGTAAATAGCGCCCAATTTAGCAAGCACCAGTTCGCTGTCACCAATTTTGCGGTGTGCAACACCATCCTTTTCCCAAAATTGTTTCCATACCACCCTCTTGTCTTCATATACCCATTGCTGCACTTTGCCACTGTTATCCGCATTCGTTTCCGTTACAATTAACACATAATCCTTATCGTTTTGCAACAGTTCCAAACAATCCTTTGCTGTCTGCGCCGCCATAAATTCCTGCTGCCCACTACGCTTTTTGTACCTTAAAGCTGCATCCCATGCATTTTCTACGCCCAAACGTTCTGATTCTTCACGCCTGTCTGATAAGGCATAATGCTCTTGAATATAACTGCCAAAATGCGCCGATACTTTTGCCGCACCAAAATCATTGAGATGCTGATTATCGCGAAAGTCCCCCCGTGTATCCAGTTCTAATACTCCTTGCGCATACAATTCATTGTAATCCACAAAATTCAAACCCCGCTCTATAGCAAGTGCACGAACCGCTTTTGTATCATATTGATACCAACCCTCCTTTGGTGATTTAAACAATAGCAGCTCTGCCCCGTTTTTCTTACAAAGCGCTGCGATCTCGTCAAGATATCGCATATTTTCCTGTTCAATCCACGATGTCCCTTCTGCTTGGTAGTCTGCCAAATTCACTTCCGTTTCTGTTACAGACTGTGTTTCCAGATAACCTTTTGTATAATTTGTCTTATCCAGCTTATCGTAGGTATAGTCGATTTTGCTTATCTCCTTCCAGCGGTTATGATAACGAAATATTGGAAAAACATAAGAAAAATACTCTGCGTTGACAGCTCCTACCGACTGATAAATACATTTTAGTTTATCAATAGACAGCGGCATATCCGTAAGACCCCAGCGAAGCCCTGACTCATAACCGCCAGAAAGGCTATCCCCCACAATCATATTGATTTCCAGCGCAACGACCTTTGGCTTCTGCCTCCGAAACGCTTCTTTTAAATAAAGCACCGTAATATTTAACGGCTGGGACGAACTACCAAAATCATACGCCGCAATTCCATATTGTTCATAAAGCACCAGCGGATTTATCGTACAAAAGCTGTTGCTGCTGCCCAGTACCAGCAAATCGATATCATTCTTTTTCTCTGCGTAAAAGCCATTTACAATGGTCGTAGAATCCCCAATAAATTTTGCCCGCACAATCTTTCCCGTAATTGATAAAACAGCCCCTATTACAATCAGAAAAACCACAACAGCAGCAAAACGCCGCAATTTTTCCTCCCTAGTCAAATCCCCACCTCCAGCTAAGAAACTGTTATACTCATAACAATTACTTGTCACAAGTAATTTCTGAACAGTTCCTAAAATTGAAAATAAATAAACTGTGTTGCGTCATATCCTTCACCATACACACCAAATACCACAATCATTACCAAAAGCAATGCAACAATCACATACTGCACCGCTAAGCATTGGCTTTTTACCATTGTATCAAAAAACGCTTTGCGGCGCGCATAAAAAGCATCCACAAAAATCAAGATAAAAATCCCCACCCACAGCACATTCATCTCTTTTCTGTCAAGTCCTAATGTGTAAATACTTTCATTCGCAAATGACCAGATATCAAACTTTGTGAAAAGGCGCTGTATATAATAAAATCCATCACGCACAGTTTCCGCCCTGAAAAATACCAATGAAATCATAAACAACCCAAAGGTAGTAACACCTTGGAAAAAACGATACCCGAAAGAATGTACGCGCACTTGAAAGCGATCTGTCAGCCAAAGTTTTATCGGCTTTAACATATCGCCGATTATAATAAACAGCCCTTGCAGCGCACCCCAGAATACAAAGTGCCAGCTTGCTCCATGCCATAAACCGCTAACTACAAAGGTTACCATATTGTTAAAATATTTTCTAACTCTGGAACATCTGCTGCCACCCAGCGGAATATATACATAGTCGCGAAACCATGAACTCAGTGATACGTGCCAGCGCCGCCAAAATTCACTGACGCTGCGGGAAAAAAATGGTGCCTCAAAATTTGCCATTAACTCAATCCCAAGCACCTTTGCAGTCCCCATGGCAATAATAGAATAGCTGGCAAAATCACAGTATATTTGTATGGTAAAGAAAAAAATTGCAAGCAAAAGCGCTGCGCCTTGGAACATATAGTAGATATCAAACACTGTATTCACCAGCACCGCCGCTCTGTCTGCAATCACCATTTTCATAAAAAAGCCCCAAAGCATTAAAAGCAGTCCTCTTGTCACCCTATTAAAATCCCATGAATTTTTATGTGTAATCGCATCAATCTGATGCAGCAAATGCCCGCTGCGCTCAATCGGCCCCGCTACAAGCTGTGGAAAAAAGGATACAAACAATGCATAACGGATAAAATTTTTTTCCACTTTTACGGTTCCTTGATAGACATCAATCATATATCCGACTGCTTGAAATGTATAAAAAGAAATGCCGACAGGAAGTAAAATATCAATGCCCGCCGGTTTTAATTTAAACCCAAAAATACCTACAAGAGCTGCCACGGACTCATGTAAAAAATAAAAATATTTAAAAAATACTAAAATTCCCAAGTTAATAACCAAACCTGCACATATTACCGAAATCCGTTTCCATTTATTTTTCTTTTTATGCTTCAATATCCCCAGCGCAATACCACATAAATACGTCACAATCGTGGACACAAATATCAGCAGAGCATATTTTGCGTTCCAGCCCATATAAAAATAATAGCTTGCCGCAAGAAGCCAAAACTGCCGGCACTTTTTGGGCAAAATATAGAAAATCAATACTACCACCGGAAAAAATACCGCAAATTCAAACGAGGTAAACTGCATAAATCCTCTCCTTTTCTATTAATTTCTTAAGAACTGTAAACAAATATCTTTGCCATCCGTATAACTTTGCAGCTCTAGACAAGTTTGTTGTAAAATCAATTTTTTAGCCATTCCTTAGGAATTGTCAAGAAATAACTTGTTAATTTGACACCATATAAATGTTCAGCTGCAAAGAAGGTAATCGCAGGCGTAGCGGGCTACGTCAAGATTATCTGATGACGCAGATGAATATTTAGACAAGTCAAATTGATGAGTTATTTATTGACAGTTCCTTAGCTTTCTATAAAAATACAACAGCTTAAAATAAACCAAGAACTGAAACGGCGATTTCATATGCAATGCTGCAAGCCGCTTTTGTTCTTCGTCAAATTCCTTTTGATAATAGATATTTTCCTGAAAATCAGGAAATTCCTGCCGGATTCCCTCAGCCATCTTTTTTAAAAAACTCAGTTTAGGCTTTTTTACAGCTAACATATACGTAAACAGGGTATTCATATAGTAGAGTTTCGCAAACGCAAATTCAAACTCCGATCGAAACTGCTTATAAAAACCACATTTACGGCTTTGCTCTAGCAACAGTTTTCCCATTGCCAGCCTGTCTTCGCACTTTTCCCTGCTGATTTCATGTACCGTAGAACTTTCATTCTGATAATAATAATACAGCGGCTCCTCCACCTTTTCAAAATGCTTAAAATGGAGCATCCAAATTGGTGAAGCACAGTTGTCCTCATAAAATGTCCTCTCTGGGAAGCGTAGCTGGTGCTTATCCACCACCTCCTTGCGGTAAATCTTAATCACCATACTTCCCGGATTCATAACCAGCGACCGATATTTCTCAAAATTTAAAATTCCTGTTTGTTCTATTGTATTATTGGGCATTAACGGCCCTATGCGCATAGTCTGTTCTGATGCCATACAGTAATCACAGCCCACAACATCTGCGCCCGTTTGTTCTGCCTTACGGATAAGCTTTTCATACATATCCGGCGCGATCCAATCATCGGCATCAACAAAACCAAGCCATTTCCCACGTGCTGCCGCAATCCCTTTATTGCGCGCACCGCCCTGTTTTATATTCTCATAAGACTGCACAACTTTAAACTTCCAAGGGTACCGCGATTCATACTCATGCAGAATATCGAGCGAGGCATCCGTTGACGCGTCATCCACTGCAATGATCTCATAATCTGAAATAGTCTGATTTGCAAGCGAATCCAGACAAAAACGCAGCTTATTGTCCGCTGCCATATTGTAAACAGGTACTATGATACTTAATTTCATCCATAACACCTCATCTCTTTCATTGATCTTTATGAATTTCATCGTTCTCGATAAATCCCACCGTCCTCTACGCGAAATACCATATCACACTTTTCAATAGTCTGCAATCGGTGCGCAATAATAACAAGTGTTTTTTTTCCATGCAGCCGATTAATGGAATCCATAATCGCCGCTTCTGTATCATTATCCAGCGCAGACGTTGCCTCGTCCAATATCAGCACCTCCGGATCATTATAAAGCGCGCGCGCAATACCAATGCGCTGCCGCTGCCCGCCGGAAAGCCGAATTCCCCGCTCGCCAATCCCTGTCGCAATCCCCTCTGGCAGTGTTTTCACAAATTCATCCAACTGCGCCTCCCGCAGCGCATACCAAAGCCGCTGATCGTCAATTTCCTCCTCTGGTATCCCAAACGCTACATTTTTGCGGATATCCGCATCAAGCAAAAAGATCATCTGCGGAATATAGCCCACATTTGCCAGCCATTCCCTATAATGCGTCTGAATATCGACATCATCTGCCAAAACCTTTCCACCTTGCAGCTTTAAAAGTCCCAAAAGAATATCAATAATAGTTGTTTTCCCTGCGCCGCTGGTGCCGACAATCCCAATTGACTTCCCTATTGGAAACGATACACTGGCATGGTTAAAAATCAGCTTGTCCGAATTGGGATAGTGATACGTGATATCTGCCAAACGCACCTCTTTTGTAACTGGAAGCTTCTCTTTGGCGGCAACTGCATAGGAAATATCCGTATTTTCTGCATTCGTTTCCTCCACAAGATTGTCGCTGACATTAAAGAAAAATGGCTCGTTAAATGCCATACTTGTCATTTGGTTATTAATGCGGCTTGCCGCCGGAAGCAGTCGCATAGCAGCAATGCCAAACGCTGCAAACAGCGAAACCATACCAGATACATCCGCCCCTGCGACAATCAGTACCATAATATATCCCAAAAGACCCGCAATAGACACCGTTTCGATTAGCAGCTTCGGCGTATTGTTAAATAGGCTAAACCGTTCCATTGCTTTCACATAACCCTCGCCGACCTTGCAGTATTCCCCAATAAAATACTGCTCGCGGCCGGCAACCTTAATCTCCTTTATTCCTTGTATTGTCTGCGCAATCCACGCAAACATCGATGCGCCATAATCCTGATTTTCTTTTCCAGTGCGGTTCATAATCGGTTTAATAATATTTTTAATCACCGCAAGCGTCACTAGTAACAGCACCGATATCACAATCGTCATAATTGGGTCTTGAATCGCAAGCGCCACTACCAAAAACACTGCGACGATTGCTTCTGATGCAATTTGCAGCACTGCCATAATTAAGGCGTACATATTGCTGACATCTGCCGTAATACTTCGTTGAATTATAGAAGTTTCCGCATTCAGATAATATTCATAATCCCGCCGCACAAAATTTTTCATTAAATTGGAAGCTGTCTGAAATTGATTGCTGTATACAAAACGATAAAGCGACCGCTGCAGCACAAACTGAAAACTGTTTTTTGCAATATATAACGCAATTAGAAACAATATTGCAAGCACAGAAAACTGCACTGTATCCTGTAAATGCAGCAAATCGCAAATCCATTGGTATACTTTACCCTGCTCTAGTGTTACTGGATCAAGAATTAATTGCACTACAGCCATTACCATCATTACAGCACCCGTTTCGAGTCCCGCAGATATCACCATTAAAAGCAGCAGTTTCCCCATTGCACGTTTCTGCTTTTTATCCATCAGTATATTTATCTTTTTTAAAATTTTCAGCATTTATCTCCTCCGAATTTATATTTGCTGCTTTTACTTATCCGCAAGCGCCAGTCCTGCCTTTTTTTATTTACATATTTATCTGCTCCTTTTACTTATCCGCAAGCGCCAGTCCTGCCTTTTTTTATTTACATATTTATCTGCTGCTTTTACTTATCCGCAAGCGCCAGTCCTGCTTTTTTTTATTTACATATTTATCTGCTGCTTTTACTTATCCGCAAGCGCCAGTCCTGCTTTTTTATTATATGCATGCTTCTCCGGATCTTCGTATGCGTCCCAGAAAGAAGCGCCAAGATTTATCTTCTCGTCCACAAAATCCATATTATTTAATGCTGTTGTTACAATAGAAACTGCCCGTTTAATATGAAGCCCCTCAAAAAAATTCATCACTTCCACCGGAAAGCGTCCTCGCAACACCACCGCCTGCGGGCAAAGCTCCTTATAATCTATCATATCCCTTGGATGCGGTTTAATCAATACCTTATATCCTTTACAATATTGTTCAATCACATCCAGACAAACCCGCTTACGCGCCTCCACATCAACCGGATGCGGCTCCGTTAAAAAACAGGCAATTTCTTCTCCTGTAGGCTTTAGCTGCTCCATTAATTTATCCGCGTCCTCAATAAATGCCTGAATCATCAGCTTTTTTTGTGGCGGCGTTAGTGCCTGCTCTAACGGCTTACGCGGCACCTCCACAAAGCGTGGGCAGTCTGTTGGCACCTTACTGCGATCATTAATTTCCATATCAAGGCAGTATTTCCCCCAACCATTCATTATAAATATCAAGTTTAATCGCGAAAACCATGTTTTCAACCGAAAATGCCCATGATTTGCCACATATGCATCATCCAAATTTTTCAGACAGTCCAATCCATCCTCCACAGCATGATAAAAAATATGCTTGTAATTCAGATAATACCCAATGGGATCGCTGTCACAGAACACATAGATATCCCGATAATCTGCAAAACCCATCGGCGCCATATACGGCTCCTCGCAGCGTGCAAGCTTTTTTGTAAAAATTATACGGTTTATCATATGCCGGAAAAGATTACGGTAATTCTTCCGGTATTTCGCTAATTCCGGGAAAAAATCTTCGCGCTTCTCATCCAGCGCAATAACTTTATGAAAAATTCCCGTCTTTGCCAGACGTTCCCCTAAATTTTCAAAATTTGTCGAAATCGAGCTTAGCGCAATATCCGCCTTATGATATTGGGAGGGTTTTGTTTCGCGCACAAGCTTCATTTCTTTTAAAATCGACACATACACATGATAAAATGTATGACACACATAGATTCTGCTTTTTGTTTTCTTTTTATTTTTTCCCTGATTTTTCATAAAACCCAATTCCCTGCACATTATAAAAATCTTATAAAACCGCAATGCCTCACTATTTTCTCACATATTGGTACCCCTGCCATGGCGCAATCACTGGTGCTTTGCTTAATGGTCCCTGTTGCTGTATCACCATTTTTCCCTTCAAAAGCCCCTCGCTGAACGCATACAACCGCTTTGCTGCCTCTTCAGGATTCCATTCACACACTATGGTTTGGTAAGCGTTGGCGCCAAGCCTTTTTTGCAGGTCTTTATCTTTGCAAAGCTGCCAAACCAAACGCCGAAATTCGCCAAAATGCCCTGTTTGGTATACCAGCCCATTTTTTCCATGCTTTAACAAAAAGGGTACAGCGCCGATTCCGTGTCCTGCTATAACGGCACACGCACTGTTCATTGACTCGTTCAGTACCGCACCCCAACCTTCCAGATAATCACTGGTAAAGAGGAAAATATCTGCCTCCTCCATAAACCGCCGCACCACTTTGGGCGGCTGAAATCCGTGAAAAGCCACTTTGTCAGCAAGCCCATACCGCTGAACCATAGCCCGCAGCTTCTCCTCCAATTCGCCGCCGCCCACCATATCCAGATGAAACGCCACCTTTTGCTGCTTTAGAAAATATGCTGCCTTTACCGCATACTCTGGATGCTTTAATTTCAAGAATCTGCCTGCCCACAATATGCGAACTTCTGTTTTGTTTTCTTGGTTCATACGCTGTCTGCGTGCAAATAAAGTTTCCAAATCATACGTATAAACTGCCGGAAAATATCCCCATATAAATTTCTTGCTCGGATACGCCTTTACAATCTCAAAATCAGAAGCTACATAAGCGCCATGGCACAATAGGTAAACGGCTGCATCTGCATATTGTGTATGATCTTCATATTTTTTCTTCCTGCCGCGCGGCGAAATGGATTTCCACTGTCCTTCCCGATAAAGGCGTTCGCTGGCACGTATCACAATTTTCCCCGCTTTTAGTCGCGGTTTAATATAACTTTCATCCTCCACACCGCCAAACACCACAATATCACTGTCCATAATTAAAGATGCACACGCTGCTGCCTGCTGGCTGTACAATTTTAAATATGGAATTGCCGCGACCTCGTTTGCCCAGCCCATTTTTACACGGTCTTCTTCCATCTGCTGCGTCTGGATAAACGCAAAGCGGTTTCCCAACCGCCGATACAAGGCGTCAGCCATTGGTATTTGATGATGATTAATATAATTCGATACAATTGTCAGCGAAAAAGCACCACTGTCTTCCATAATTTACTATTTCCCCCATTCCACTGCACTCGTATCACTTATGCCAGTACACCATTTTTTAATTCCTCATATACCAAGCACTTCGTATACGCGGATTAAGGAAACGGTGTACTCGTATAACCCACACGAAATAACCCTATGTTTCGCTTGGCTATTATCCTGACAGCACTACTTCCCAAGCCTCGACGCAGCCACAGCTGCGCCTGCGTTTGTGATATTGCCTTTTCCCTTTCTACACAACACATATTGTGCGCATATGCAAGATGGTTTGTGTAGAAATTGGAAAATCTTAATGTTTTTTAGGAACTGTTAATAAATAACTTTTATATAACGCGTAGGATTTTTCTGCGAGAGTGCCACTCAAAAATCAGGCGCATAGCGGGCTATGTAATTGATTTTTGAGTGGTGCTATCGGAGAAAAAGACAAGTGGTATTAAAAGTTATTTTTGAACAGTTCCTTAGTACACTTACTCTCGTTTCCTTCCCGTACAAATTTCAAAATAAATATCCAAAAGCGTATGATAATTCTGTATAGAATTGTGTGTCTTCAGCGCATGCTCTCTTGCATGAGAAGACATTGCCATTGCCAGCTTATCATCTTCAAAAATACGCAGAATCGCATCCTTTAATTGCTTCGGTTTATCTTTTGCATAGAGCAAGCCATCTTTTCCATTTGTCAAAAGATTATGGATACCGCCGACATCCGCTGCCACAACCGGAACGCCTAAAAGCATCGCTTCCCCTACGGAGTTTGGCGAATTCTCAATCGCAGAAGGGCATAAGAAAACATGTGTTTTCAAAAAGCGCGCACACATTCTGTCGGAATGCAGTCTGCCGACAAACTTAATATGATCTTGCAACTTATTCTTTTTAATCTGATTTAACAAATATTTCCCATAGCCTGAAATCTTAATTTTATCTTTTAAACTGCTGTTTGCTGTAATGACATCCCCAGCCACATAAAGCACTGTTTCTTCATATTTTTCCACAATCTCCGGCAGGATATCCAAAACATAATGCAATCCCTTAATCGGATAATTTCCTTGACTTAAAAACAAAGAAAAATGTTCAATCTTATCAATATCCCATGTATCGCTGTAAAATTCTCTCCGCAGCGTTTCATTCATAAAATGATATGTGGCGTTCGGTGCTAATTTTTGGGTCATTTCCTTATCAAAATCTGTTCTTCCTGTAACATGATGCACCAGCGACAATGCTTCCCGCTCATATTCCCCACGCTTGGCAAACTTTGTCTGCTGCTCTAGCAATCCATCTTTTTTTAATATATCCCGAAATGTCTTTTTCTTTTGCACCGAAATAGGCAAATCCGCCATATAAACCTCCGCAATCGCACTGCAAAGCCCTTGAATGCCGATTAATGTCTTATCTGGCTGGTTAAACGCACGTACTGCTGCCAAAGTATGCGGATACTCTGTTCCGAAAATATGCAAAATATCCGGATTAAAGTCCCGAAAGATCGCCCCAAGTGCCTCCTCCATTGCCGTATCATAATTTTCAGGATGATTGGTGTCCTCTCGGAAAATATAGTAGTCAATTCCCTCTGCCTTATCCTTAACAAACAGCGAATTATCCCCTTTTTGAAAGCCCAGACTTTCAGATGCCGGAAAGCATATAGCAAGTGTTATTTTATTTCGATACTGATTCTGCACCATTTTTTCCACAAGCCCTGAAATCCAGCCCTCTTTTACCACAATTTTCTGTCCCAAACTTTCCGCAATAAACGGAAGCATAATATTGCACAGCCACAAAATTTTCAAACCGCCTCATTCCTTTCCTTAATATATACTGGCGAACGCTAAAATTTGCCAATCCTGTCGACTCACGAACATTGTAATCTTTTGTATTATAATCTTTTGTATTATAATCTTTCGTATTATAATCTTTCGTATTTTGGCAAAATTTATTGCCCGTAAGTATAGCATTCGTTCCCTAATTCTTTCTTATGTGTCTTTTTTTCGTAACTGATATATTGCTGTTTTAACTTTGTTATAAAAACCAGAAAAATATTTGCTGTCTGCCAACGCACTCCGCAGCGGCGCCAGCGACAACAGCATAATTAAACGGTATTTATCCGCTTTTTTCCGCCCCATATACTGCAGCACAATTTCACGATGCTGTTTTGCCGAACATTTTTGATTTTCCTTTGTTTCGGAATACCCGCCCCCCTCATATGAAGCCGCCAGCATAGGCAGATAGCAGATAACTGCCTTTTTCACATAGTAACACCACAAAAAATGTTCGTAATCCGCCCTTACTGTATATTTCGGATTATATCCGCGTTCCCGAAACATCGACTGATGATAAAAACACACTTGATGACAAGGAACATTTCGATAACATGTGAAATCATTCATTTCTGGTGCAGAGCGAACCGCTGTCCCCAATGCCTTATGGTACAAATCCCCATAGACAATATCTGGATTCTGCCCATTTCGTTCTTTTTCCTTTAAGATACCGTCTGTTATTTTTCTTAAAACGCGTGTATTATAAAAGCTGTCGCCTGCATTGAGAAATACAAAATACATTCCCTTTGCCAAAACTACCGCCTGATTCATTGCATCATAAATTCCTGTGTCTTTTTCACAAAAAATATGCACCTTCTCAAAATTGTTCTTATCCGCTCCCCAACAACGCAACCGTTCCAGCGATTCATCCGTAGATCCGCCGTCCTTTACCACAATTTCAAAATTTCCGTAATCTTGCGCAAGAACACTCTCTACCGTTTCAATTAGCCGTTCTCCTGCATTTAGGCACACGACAATTACACTGTATAAAATCTCATTGTCCATAGTCCATTCTCCCATCCCCCCAATTCTAGTAACAGTTCAGCCTTTGGCTTCCTGTTACAGGCATCAAACCATGCAAAACCACTTCGTGAAAACCACTTCGTGAAAACCACTTCGTGAAAACCACTTCGTGAAAACCACTTCGTGGTGGCTTGATGCATCTCTGCCACTACGCTGTTTCACGGACTTTGCAGTTAATCCAAAGTCCTAGGCTGAACTGTTACCAATTCTATCAATCCGCTTTCCCTTCTCGCCACATATCAATGTGCGGTGAAAAAATTTATTCCATTTTCGCATTACTTATAAATATACCGCTCTTGTGTAAATAGCCAGCTTCGGTATGGGAGAAGCCCGACACCTTCCTGCTGTGCATTCCACAAGAAAATCCCGAAATTTATCAAATAAACTGCAAAAACCACCATTTTCACCCGTTTGCGGATATTTGCCTCCTGCACCTGCGATAACAAAAGCGGTATCAATAAAACCTGCGAAACACTAAAATAGTAGGCAATGCGCGTTACCACAGGCAGAAACGAGAAAAATGTACACGCCGCAAATGCCAGCAGCTGCAACTGCCCATAAAATTGAATTTCCCGACTCCGACTAATTGTAATTGCAGCTTTGGCTTCCTGTTTTTTAGTGTAATAGATAAACCAAATATACAACGCCAGCACAGCCGCCACACGCAGCGCACTGCTTATATTGTTTCCGCCCTCTAGGTAAATTGTATTACGGTAGGACGGATAAAAAACAAGTGCTATTTTAAGAATCAGTTTCTGACCAACATAACATAGCGCGCTGAAAATCAATCCGATCACAATATGTATTTTTTTCCAAGGAATTGAAGCAAGCCAATACACCGGCAGCACCAATAGCACCGATTTATGAAACAGTGCTGCCGCCAAAATCCAAAATATAAAGGGAATCCAATCCCGCCGCAGTACATACCGCATTGCGTACAGCGCAATTGCCAGTGCTAAATAATAACGTATGGTATTATATGTTTGAAAGTAAAGTCCCAGTGTCATAAACAGAAAATAAGACTGCGCAAAATCAACACTCTGCCAAACCATTGCCTTTAAGAAAATAACTATTGTTATAAAAGCAAATAACGCAAACACTGCTTCATAACACTCTGTGCCAAACAGTGAATAGATTAATTTCACAATCCCATTAAACCCTAATTCTGTAACGACATAACCGCCGACATAAGCTTCGTGCGCTGTCTGGGTATACTGTCTATAATCATTGCCAATATCAAAGCGCAGTGCCGAACACAACACTAATATACTGAATATCCCGATTAACAACAGCCTGTTATAAAAACTTTCCCTTGTTTGATGCAATTTGTATTGCAAGCTGCATTGAAAACCGTATTGTGGTGTGCAATTCCCTACACTACGCACACGAAACGCCATTGCGCAGGTTACAAACGCAATTAGGCAGTAAAACACAATTGAACCAAACCTTCCTAATCCCACATTAATACCCCTTTACTGAATGAATGCCCTTTTTCATAAGTCCCAGCGCTCTTTTTCTTGGAATTTCTTTGCACATCACCGCACCGTGCGCCGCAAGGAAACGCACCGCCATAAGCCCCGCCAGCTTTCCATACAGAAAATGGTATAATACACCACGGTCTATAAAAAATTTCTCAGTATACCCCTGAAACCATGTGGAGCGCCGTTCACGCTCCATTCCCAACTCCACCGGAACTGCGTACACTCTTAATCCATACGCAATACAGTCTTTTAAAAATAAACTATCCTCGCCGTTGCTGTACTTCGC
Source organism: Lachnospiraceae bacterium (assembly GCA_009774395.1). Taxonomy (GTDB): domain Bacteria; phylum Bacillota; class Clostridia; order Lachnospirales; family Lachnospiraceae; genus COE1. The sequence goes on along the minus strand of VSNQ01000002.1, from coordinate 69,067 downwards.
ACCACCACCAAACCACAGATGAAAAGTAATATGCGCCGCGTGCAGCTTATCCCGCCGAACGGCAAAAGAATACGTTGGATAACGTCCGGCGTTCCATAAATGCACCCTATGAAAACGCTCTGTATAATATGTCGCCCGTGTTTCCCCCACACGTATATTAAACAGCAAAAAATCCGCTTCTGGATGCTGCGCAAACTGTTCTAACACTTTTTGTTCATAACCACTGTCATACACAATATCCTCATCGGCAAACAACAAAAAATCTCCGGTTGCCCGCAACAGGGCATGATTGCGGCTTAAACCCACGCCACGTTCCGCAAGATTATAACACTGAATTTTCTTTGCACCGTTTGGGCAAAGATATTTATATTCCTGATATGCATAGCGATCTGTCTGATTTACAATAATCGCATCACTCTCTAAATTCATACGTCCTGCCAGCGTTGCAGGATTTTCCCCAACAGCCGCCACCAATACCTGCAGACCCATACTGATAACTCCTTTCGTCGGATTACCACACGAAATACGATCCTATTTTCTGTTCCTTTCGCTCCAATAGATTTTCGTCCACCGCTTATCCACTTCTGTCAGTACTGCCCCTAGAATCACATATCCCTGCTGTCTTAGATACATTATCTCATCTGCCATTTTCTCCCGACATGGTTCTCCAAAAGGAACTACTAGTATTATTTTTCCCCTTGACGGACAGTTTGTATCACCAAACACCTGTAATTTTTGACATACAGCCGGCAACTCCAATTCTCCCAATTTCTTTAAAAATGCCGCTGCTGCTGCGCCCTCTGCCGCATCAGCAAGATACACACAGTCCTCCTGTTCCAAAGTCAAACACAAACTAGACAAAAGCCGCTTTTCTTGTTTTCCCTCTTTCCGATTTCCCTTTGCATAAAGCATCCCAAACACCAAAAGTCCAAAATACTGCACAATATCCGCCTTTGTATAGATTACAGTCCCCATTACAAACCAAAATGCCACTGCAAAAACGCCAATTCCAGCCGCCAGAACTGCTCCCAGCAATGCTGCCCGCCATGCAAACAAAGGTACTTTTTTCTGCGCAATTCCTAAGTCTTCAATTTTCGTAATGGTGTCAAGTTCCTCTTTCAGTTTAGGCAAATCTTCAAGTGCCGCCTGCAAGGCATCCCGCACTTTTTCTACGTGCTCCGCATTTTCGCCTTGAATTGTAATTGTCAGATAGCGCACATCCGATAAAATATCAGCCGTTATCATTTCCTTTATCTGCTCACGCACAAATCCGCTGCCAAGCGATTCCATTGCTTTCCCCAATACATCATCTGTAGCAATCACATCATTCCAAGTAAAATCATTATAGTAATCCTTTGCATCAAGTCTTCCTGCAGCAAAGACAATATAGTATTCTGTTTCTGATATATATATCGGCGTCCTTAATGCAAGAAACGCAAATAACAAAGAAAGACCGCTGCCCACAACGGCACCGGCCACTGCTAAAAAAAGCAATGCTGGCATCTTTCGAATATAACAAGCAAAGAGTGCTTTACGGTCAATTCTCTCCTGCCATTTATTTTCCTGAATTTGTTGATTTTTTATGCTTCCCTGCATTCTGAAAATCACGCCTCCTTCCGGCAGTTCCTGATTTGTTCCTGTAGCCCTCGGCATTATTTTTCACCGCAGTCACCTGATTTTCCTTTAAAACAATCTCTTCTTTCTGCAATGCACTTTCTTTATTCTTTACCGCAGTCACCTGATTTTCCTTTAAAGCAATCTCTTCTTTCTGCAATGCACTTTCTTCATTCTTTACTGCAGTCACCTGATTTGCTTCTACGCCCTCCGTGCTATCCGGCTGAAACAGAATTTTTAAGGTTAACAGCATTAGCTTCAAATCAAGCCATACACTGTAATTTTCTATATAAAATAAGTCCAGTTTCAGCTTATCATAAGGCGTTGTATTATACTTACCATACACCTGCGCATAACCGGCAAGACCTGCTTTCACCTTTGTGCGAAAGGTGAACTCTGGCATATGTTCCTGATACTGTTGTATAATTTCCGGCCGCTCTGGTCTAGGTCCGATAAAGGACATCTCCCCCTTTAGAATATTAAACAACTGCGGCAGTTCATCAATCCGTACTTTGCGAATAAATTTTCCAACTGGTGTAATACGGCTGTCATTTTTTGTGGCAAGTCTAGGAACATTGTCTTTCTCAGCATCGGTACGCATACTGCGGAATTTTAAAATCTGAAATTCCTTCATATCCCTTGTACAACGTACCTGTTTATAAAATACAGGGCCTTTGTCACATACCTTAATCGCAACAGCCGTAATTAGCATAATTGGCGAAGCAATACATAACAGAAGAAGAGAACAAATAATATCAATCATACGTTTTACAAAACGCTGCTCTATGGTAATTGCATACTCCCTCGTCAGCAAAATCGGAGTATCAAACAAATGTATGGGATCGGAGCCTTGTATCATAATATCCGGAATTTTGGGCATCATATAAATCCGAATGCCTCTGCTGTAACAAAATTTCAACAATTTATTTCTAAGTGCTGTATTAATATCCCAAAGAACTACGCCATCATAACCTGATACAATCTCTTTTTCGAGTGCTTTCTGCCCCTCCTCCTCGCGCACATTTCGAATAATCTGATACTTATCTTTTCTCGTCATAAACTTTGTTAAAATATCATCAATCGAGCGGCAGCCGCTGATCAACAGCAGCCTTTTGGGCGGAAAAAACTGTTGATACAGCCGATTGCTGATATATGTCCATACAGCTGATATCCCAATTTGCACCAGCATCATAAGAAACAGTGGATATGGCGTTACCAGCCCCAATGATAACAAGGAAATCTGAAAATAAGATATTACATTGACAAATACAAGAGAAAGCACCTGTGAAAAAAAGACATCCATTGGCTTTAAATAACCAATTTTCAAACCGCCATATGTTCCTGTAAAAAACAAAATTAGCAGAAAGTAAACCGCCGCCAACAGATAAAATCCTTTTTCATGGAAACTTCTCCACATTCCTTGCTGCATTATTTCATTATATACATGCTGCCACACATAAATATAGACAGCCGTTTGAAACACCAGCCCAACAAGGGAAAGCTGTAATATAATTGTTCTTTTTGCTGCCTCTAAACGTCCCACCTTCTGCCTCCAACCTAACAATGCCTGCCATATTGCCTATTATATTCGCCTGCATACGGCACGCACAGCCCAAAAGCCCATGCAGTAAAAGCTTTTCCATAAAGAAAGCCCCTCCTGCCTTCTGTATAAATTCCAAATCCGTTTCACCGCAACCGCCTTGTTTGATGATAGCGTTGCGGCACTTCTTCTATATTTTACAAGGTTCTGATCCAGCCCGTAACCTTTACCATGTTTCTTTAAAATCCGCCACCATGTAGCAGTATCCTCGCTTGCAATCTGCGGCATTACAATATCCTCGTCTGGTATCAAAGAACGGTCAATCATTACCGTTGATGTAAAAATCGTAGTATTTTTCAGTGCCTGTTTGTATGTTATTGTTTGCGGCACATGAACAATCCTCCCAAATCCGATTCCGTTTTCATCCGCAAACTCATATCCCGTAAACACAAAACTTGCACCCTTTTCAAGCAAAAACATAAGTTCCTGATCCAATTTATCCGTTTCCCATAAATCGTCCGCATCCAGGAAACACAAAAAACGCCCTCTTGCTTCTAAAATCCCCCGATTTCTTGCCGCTGCTGTTCCCTGATTCTTTTCCTGCCGAATTAGCCGCACACGCTGATCCAATTTTGCAGCATTTAAAATAACATCACAACTGTTATCTTTTGAGCAGTCATCCACCAGCAGAAGTTCCCAATCTGAATAACGCTGCGCCTGCACACAGGCAATGGTTTCCTTTAGAAATGCCGCCGCATTATACACAGGAACTACAATGCTGATAAGCCCTTTATATGCATCAAATGAATTTATCATAGCACCCTACATAGGAACTGTGAAAGAATTACCCACACCGTTCCTTACATTCAAACTAAAATCGTTCTTTCACTAAATATTTCGGCCGGTTCTTTACTTCCATATACAGCTTGCTAAGATACTGCCCCATTATACCAAGGCAGAGAAGCTGCACACCTCCGATAAACGAAATAATGCATACCATTGACGGCCAGCCCGCCACAGGATCGCCGTAAATCAAAGCACGCACAAAAATAAAAATCATAAAAATAAATGCTGCAAGACAAAATAATATGCCAAAAAACGACGCAATTGACAGCGGTACTGTCGAAAACGCCATAATTCCATCCAGCGAATATAAAAACAATTTCCAAAATGACCACTTGGTTTCGCCTGCGACACGCTGGACATTCTCATATTCCAGCCATTTTGTCTGATAACCAACCCAGCCAAATATCCCTTTCGAAAATCGGTTATACTCCTTCATGGAAAGTATCGCATCTGTTACCTGTCTGGTCATTAACCGATAATCCCTTGCTCCATCGACAATTTCCGTTTTTGATATTTTCTGCATTAAGCTATAAAAGCACCGTGCAAAGAAAGAACGAATCGGTGGTTCTCCGATTCTATTCACCCGTCTTGTCGCAACAGAATCATACCCTTGTTCAATATAATTGTACATTTCTGGCAAAATAGAAGGCGGATCCTGCAAGTCAGCGTCCATCAGCACGGTATAGTCCCCTTTTGCCATCTCAAGCCCTGCAAAAATTGCTGCTTCTTTCCCAAAATTTCTCGAAAAAGAAATTAGATGCACACGCTCATCCTGCTTATGTAGCTCCTTTACCGCCTCGACCGTCCCATCCTTTGAACCATCGTTTACGAATATAAATTCTAATTCTACACCTTTTTCACGGAAAAAAAACTCCTGTTTCATTGTTTCCTGATAAAACAGTGGAATCGCCTGCTCTTCATTATAGCAAGGTATAATAATACTCAATAATTTTGTATCCGTATTCAACTCTCCCTCCATTTCGCCAGATTCTCTATTGCACTTAATATGACCTTTCCCGAATCCGCCTGCTTTCTTGGATTTTACGAAAACTCTCTTTTAGCCATTCGTTTTCTAACATTTCATTTTCCATACGCACTTTTAGTCTGCCTATCACTTGTTTATTGGTAGGTCTATCGCTTATATGTTCTCTTAAATCGCCGAATACTTCATTTAATTCCTTATGATTTCCATATTTCCACGCCGCCTCAATTGTACTTCGGATCGCTCTTTCCACCTGCTTGTCCGTCGTATCATATAATTTCGCAATCTTAGGATATAACATTTTCGTCAGCAATGCCATATAAACAGGTTCTTGTGCCACCAGCAAAACAGCTTCCCGCAGATATCTGTATCCTTTCTGTCTTGCTGGGAATCCCATATTCAGCAAGATAACTGTCGCTGTTTCAAGAATTTCCACTCTATTTGAATCGTCTAAGTCCATTCCTGCCTCCCCCATATTATGCGCACAGAATAAGAGCATTTTACTGCATCTTATTCAGGCAGGTAGTACATAATTGCAAATATATTAAAGCCGTGCTTTTTCCACATTTTCACGGAACCATTGATAAGCAAGCTTTATTCCGTCCTCCAATTCAATTTTGTGCTTCCATCCTAGTGCATGAAGTTTTGAAACATCCGTCAGCTTTCTAGGCATACCATCCGGCATATCGCCATTCCATACGATTTCCCCCTGATATCCAACAACACGCTGAACCGTTTCCGCAAGTTCTTTAATCGTAATTTCTTTCCCTGTTCCAATATTAACATGACGCTCTCCATTATAATTTTCCAGCAAAAATACACAAGCATCCGCCATATCATCCACATAAAGAAATTCCCTTAACGGTGTTCCAGTTCCCCAAAGCTCAACAGATGAACTATTATTCACTTTTGCATCATGGAATTTACGAATCATTGCCGGCATAACATGAGAACCAGATAAATCATAATTATCGTGCGGTCCATAAAGGTTTGTCGGCATACAGCTAATAAAATTATCACCATACTGCTGCTTAAAAAAGCGGCACATCTCCATTCCCGCAATTTTAGCAATCGCATATGCTTCATTTGTTTCCTCAAGCGGCCCTGTCAGCAGTGCCTCCTCCGGAATCGGCTGCGGCGCCAATTTCGGATAAATGCACGTGCTTCCCAGAAACAGCAACTTTTTCACATGGAAATCATGACTACATTTTATCACATTGCATTGAATCTGCATATTTTCATATGCGAAGTCTGCCGGTGCGGTATTGTTGGCATTAATACCGCCAACCTTTGCCGCTGCTAAAACAACAATTTCCGGCTGTTCACTTGCAAAAAAATCCCTGACTTCTTGTTGACTCGTTAAATTCAGTTCCTGATGTGTTCTCCCAATAATATTTTGATACCCTTTCGATTTCAGGTTTTTTACAATTGCAGAGCCTACCAGCCCTCTATGCCCTGCCACATATATTTTATCTGACTGCTTCATCACTGCTTGTCCTTTCTTCTGTCTTTGCCATTTTTTTATTTCGATATTCTGCCGTAGACATTCCTGCAACCTGCTTTAAATCTGCATCCATCATCATTGCTACCAGCTTTTTAAAATCTACCTTGCGCTTCCAACCCAATTCCTTTTCCGCTTTTGCAGGATTTCCCCATAGAAATTCCACTTCTGCCGGACGATAAAACTCTGGATTTACGTCAACTAAAAGCTGTCCCGTTTCTGCATGATATCCCTTTTCATTAACGCCCTCGCCCTCCCAGCGAACTGCAATTCCAAGTTCCTCAAAAGCAGCTTCAACAAACTGTCGTACCGTATGTGTTTCATTTGTTGCAAGCACATAGTCCCCTGGTGTTTTCTGCTGCAGCATCAACCACATTCCCTCAACATAATCGCCTGCATAACCCCAGTCACGCTTTGCATTCATATTACCAAGCGAAATCTTTTGTTGTTTTCCCGTAACAATATTTGCAATTGCCAGCGTAATTTTTCGAGTAACAAAATTCTCCCCACGCCTTGGCGACTCATGATTAAACAAAATACCATTGCACGCAAACATATTATAGGATTCTCTATAATTTACTGTAATCCAATATGAGTACAATTTTGCTGCACCATAGGGACTTTTGGGATAAAAAGGTGTCGATTCACTCTGCGGCGCAGTTTCTGGCAATCCTCCAAACAACTCTGAAGTGGAAGCCTGATAATAACGACAGTTTCCACCATTTACGCGAATTGCCTCCAAAAGCTTTAATGTGCTGACACCGGTTGCATCCGCTGTATATTCCGGCACTTCAAACGATACCCCTACATGGGACTGTGCTGCTAGATTATATACCTCCGTAGGCCGGATTTCTCCAATAATCCGCATTAAATTAGAAGAATCTGTTGTATCTGCAAAATGCAGGAAAAATTTTACCTTATAATAATCGGACTGAATCAAATGATCGATTCGCATCGTATTTGAAATACTATGCCTGCGGATTAATCCATGCACTTCATATCCCTTTTCCAGCAAAAACTCTGCTAGATACGAACCATCTTGTCCAGTAATACCAGTAATTAACGCAATATTGTTCATCTTTTCATCCTCTCTTTTTGATATGATAACCGAATATTATAATCCTTTGATATATTCCGCAATCGCTGCCTCCCAGTCTGCGAAACGGTAATCTGATGTAAGCCTTAACATATAATTATCTAATACAGAATATGCCGGACGCGGTGCAATTACGCCGGACGCATTTTGATTGTACTCCTGCGTTGTTACTGTCTGCACAGTTGTTTTCTTTCCGGCAAGACGATAAATTTCACGTGTAAAATCTGCCCAGTTTGTCGCTCCCTCGCATGTACCATGAAAAATCCCGAAATTATCCGTGGGAAGAAGGTACGCAATCGCTTTCGCAAGCTCGCTGGCGCTGGTAGGAGAACCAAATTGATCTCCTACCACCGTTACTGTTTCATGATGATCTGCCAGCCCAAGCATTGTTTTAACAAAATTTTTGCCATCGCCGTACAGCCATGCCGTTCGTATAATAAAATGCTCTTTTGCAAATTCCTTTACAAAATTTTCCCCTGCAAGTTTTGTAATTCCATATACTGCCTTTGGGTTCGGCGTATCAAACTCTGTATAAGGATTTTCCGCAGTCCCATCAAATACATAATCTGTAGAAATATGCATTAATTTTGCACGATTTCTTGTTGCTGCAATACTCAGGTTTCTCGGCCCGATCGCATTGATCTTATATGCATTATCTACATCGGTTTCACAGCCATTAACATTTGTATGCGCCGCACAATTAATAATCGCATACGGCTTTATTTCCCCAACGAATGCATTTACCGCTTCAATATTTGTAATATCCAATTCCGCTACGTCTGTATTTATACACTCGTATGCATTATCTGAGCTGTAAATTTCGTTAATCGCACGTCCAAGCTGTCCATTGCAGCCCGTTACAATTATCTTTTTCATATCATTAGACCTTTCCGGTTCACTATTACTGATTGTAACTATTACTTATTTTTCCTCATGAATATCTATTCTATTCATATTTCCTGTTTTACCAATTACAACAGCTTCACAATCTTTTATTCGCCAAGCCCCTCCTGAATTGCCAAAACCAGCACATTCAACGCTTCCTCTTCATCATCACCGTCACAGATAAGTTCAATTTCATCTCCGCTTTTAACACAGGCACCAAGCACGCTTAACACGCTCTTAGCATTTGCCGTACCTCCACGAAATTTAAAAGTTATTGAGGAACTAAACTGCATCGCCTCTCTGCACAAAATTCCTGCCGGACGCAAATGCAGTCCTGTTGGATTCTTAATTGTTACTTTTTGACTTACCATATCTATTTCCTCCAAATTTCGATTTTCCTGCCGCGTTCTTCCATGCCCACAAATGCTGTGACCGTTTCTCTGTTGTGTTACAGCATTACATTCTGGATTAACTCTGCCAATTCCTTTGCTTCTTTTTCTATCAGCTTTTGATCTTTTCCCTCTATCATCACGCGAATTAACGGTTCTGTTCCTGAAGGCCGAATTAATACTCTGCCATCCTCCGCAAACTTTTCACTAACACGCTTAATTGCCGTTGCAATTTCTGTATACTCCATATAGCTGTCTTTCTTGTGGTTTGGTACTCTTGCACCTACCAGCGCTTGCGGCAGCACCGTCATAATGCCTGCCAGATCCGATAGTTTCTTTCCCGTTTCTACCATTACCTGCAAGAGATGCAGCGCACTTAATAAGCCATCGCCTGTTGTATTTTCGTCAAGGAAAATAATATGCCCTGACTGCTCTCCGCCGAGATTCGATCCAATCTGCACCATACGCTCTAGCACATACCGATCACCTACAGTAGTCTGCTCAATATGAATCCCTTGTTCTTTTCCCATCAAGAAAAATCCAAGGTTGCTCATAACCGTAGCGACAATGGTATTATCCTTTAACTCGCCTTTAGACTTCATATGGTTCCCAACAATCGCCATAATAACGTCGCCGTCCACTTGATGACCATTTTCATCCACTGCAAGCAGCCGGTCAGCGTCCCCATCAAATGCAAGACCAACATCCGCTTTTTCAAAGACAACCCGCGCCTGAAGTTCTCCCATATGTGTCGAACCGCAATTTGCATTGATATTCGTACCATCAGGATTGTTGTGAATAGCCACTACCTCCGCTCCAAGTTCTTTCAGCGTTTCTACAGAAGTATAGTAAGACGCGCCCTCTGCACAGTCTACCACAATTTTCATACCACGCAAGTCAACATGAACTGCCCTGACAGCGTGATTAATATACTCCTCTCTTGCATCTGTCCGATATTTAATCTTACCAACACTTGCCCCTGTCGGAAACTGAACATCCTTCATGCCGCTCTTTATCAACTGTTCAATTTCATCCTCCAAAGCATCTGGCAGCTTAAAGCCGTTTCCATCAAAGAACTTAATACCATTAAATTCCACCGGATTATGGGAGGCAGAAATCACCACCCCCGCATCTACACGATACCTTCTAGTAAGATAAGCAATTGCCGGCGTCGGTATAACGCCCACGTAAACTACATTTGCGCCTACAGAACACGCGCCCGCCATTAAAGCATTTGCAAGCATATCCCCCGAAATCCTTGTGTCGCATCCTACCATAATTGTTGGTTTATGCTCCTTCTCTTTGGAGAGGACATACGCCCCCGCCTGCCCAAGCTGCATTGCCAACATTGGCGTTAACTCATCATTCGCAACTCCTCTCACACCATCTGTACCAAATAATCTAGCCATTGTTTACCTCCAAAATACTATTGATTTGCTTGTTCGCTTTCCTGATTATCTTGATTCTCTTGGTTTTCCTGATTATCTTGATTATGCTGATTCTCTTGGTTTTCCTGATTATCTTGATTTTCTTCCTTCTCTTGTACTACAACTGTCAATTTATATTTCTCTGCAAGTTCTACATTATCTGGCAGATTAAACGTAATAGTACCGCTGTAACCGCCTACAGCCCACTCTTCTAAATTCAATTCCTTAAGCATTGCATTCATATCTACTACACCGATTACAGTATCTGGATTAACTGCGTCAACGGCTGCTTTTGTTCCTGATATCCGAATCTTGAACGGTCTTGGTTCATCTGCTTCAAATTCATGCAATGTTACATCAAAGTTTTCTGGCGCATTTCCCGCCGCAAAATTCCTAGATGGTATCTCCAAGTCCCTTGTTACCAAAGGTTCAATCCCCACCGTAACACTGATATTGCCATCAAAATTCGCATCGGCAAACCGCGTGCCTGTCGGAAGGTATTTGCGAATATTAATAACCGCCGTGAAATCCTCCGTTTTATCTTCCAAATTTAATGCTGTATCGGTAATTGCCAAACCATTAATTGCATCAAGCGTCGTCTTACGTCCTGCTAAAAGCACTCTCATTGGGTTTATCTTCATATTGGTGCCGACTACATATCCCTGCTCCGGCTCTCCTGAAACCGTAAAATTCAACGGTACTTCCTTTGTCGGAAGAATCGTCACGCCTACCGTAATTGTAGAAATATTCATCTTAATTGAACCACTTCTAATTTCTTTATCTTCCTTATTATAAAGCTTTAAATCGACACTGGTATTAATATCCGAAGAATATCCATTTGTATTTGCTACCGCCTCCACATGATCAATCTGACTCATCAAAGATTCTGGTCCCGAAAGGCGGACAACATTTTGGCTCTGCGATACATCACCAATAATATAACCTTCTTCTGGCGTACCCGTTGTGGAAACCTTAATTCTTCTCTCAAAAGATATCATATTCTCAATGGACAGTTTTAAATTCTCTGTACTGCACTTAAACTCCAAATCTGAATTATTTCTGTTGCTGGAAACTTCAATTCTTACAGTATTCATAAATGTAAGTTCTGCCATATCTGCAACGGCACGCAAATCATCTCTTGTGATATCTCTTATAATAGAACGTTTTCCTCTTAATCTTACATTAACAAAGTTTGTGCCATCAAGTACCTCATATACTTTCCCTTCATTGGTAATTAAATCACTGTTAATAATCTCCACTGGTATATTATTGAAAGGCTTATCCTCTAAAGGGTCAGTAATATTATTTACCACAAACCATAGGATGCATGAAATCATTACTGCCAGAATTTTCAACCCCAAATTATTCGTAACAAATCCGACAAGTACGCGAAACCAATTATTTTTCATCTTTCGCCCTACCTTTCCAGAGCCTGCGCTTCTTTTCCTCCACCTCTTTGTTCTGAATCATATGAAGCTTTTCTTTCAGCCCATTTGCATCAAGATTTCGATACAGTTCTCCCTCATAAGTAACGCTGACATTTCCTGTTTCCTCTGACACAATAATGGTCAGCGCATCTGTTACCTCAGATATCCCAACTGCTGCACGGTGGCGTGTTCCGAGCTCCTTACTGATTGCCATATTGTCTGAAAGCGGAAGATAGCAGGTCGCCGACACAATACGGTTACCGCGGATAATAACAGCGCCGTCATGAAGCGGCGTATTATGCTCAAAAATATTGATAATTAACTGACTTGAAATCAATCCATCCACTTCGATTCCCGTCCGCTCATACTCGGTCAGCAGCACATTTTGTTCAATAACCATTAATGCCCCAGTTTTTACTTTGCCCATTTCAAAGCTTGCTTTTACAAGGTCATTCACCGTCCTATCCGAAAACCGTTCATCAGGCGTTTTCTCAAATGAAACCACATTTAAGAGGAAATTTTTCCGCCCCAGTTCCTCCAATGCCCTTCTAAGTTCCGGCTGCAAAACCACGATTACTGCAATCACCGCCAGACTAAGTACATTTTCCGCAATCCAAATAATTGTATGCATTTTAAATAAAATTGCCATAAGGATAAATACTAATATAATAATAATACCCTTCATAAGCAACCATACCTTTGTATGCCTTACCCATGCCATAATTTCATACACCAAAAAGGATATAATGATAACTTCCACTATATCCTCCCATCTAATGTTAAGTCCGTGCAAAGATAAAGATACAAAATATGAACTTAAACGGTCAAAAATCATATCCATATAACACTAATCCCTCTTCTGCTGTTTCAATGTCTTATCCGGCACACGGATTGTTTTCACTTTTCTTTGAGGTGCAGCCACAGTATTTTTGGGCACAGCTTTAACATAATAATAATACTCGTCGTCCTCAAACTGTACAAACTCCGTTCTTGAATAATCAACATTGAAAACAAAAAACTCCAATACTTTTACTAATAATACTGATATAACGCTTCCTATTATTACTCCTAGAATAGAAAGATTTGTGTTGTACATTAAATCTCCAAACAGCAGTATCAAAATATTGGCAAGTGCACCAGTAATCATCGCAACTGTCCATGCATAATCCACGCGCAGCCTTCGAATAAAATACACAATCAGCAACGTTACCGCAAAGGAGATCACTGCCACAAACATGGTTCTGTTTGCCATCATTCCATCAATTACATAGCGGAATTTCTGCAATGTACCATCTTCCTCAAACGTACTTAAAACGGAAGCACTTTCTGTCATATAATGCACAGTATAATATACAATCACACCGCTTCCCACTGATACCACAGACATAGGCTCTCCTACAAGTCCCATTGCAATCGGCATAACATAGGGTATTTTAAGCAGAAAGCAAATGGGTGTAAGCAACACAGCCAATGTATCACGCGGCGAAAAGCGGAAGTACAGAATAAACAACAGCAAAAACACTGCCAGCACCACTGCTGCGCACTCCATTGACAGCGCGTAAATATGCGCCAGTGTTACCGCTGCGGCAACCAATACAATAAAATTCATTGGCAGGAAAGAGCACATTAACGCCAAAACCAAAACAACTTCAATGTTTTTGAGCATACTCATATATCCAATGGCATCATTAATAATTAAAACAGATACCAGCGCCAGCAGAAACTTGCTAAACGGTGTAATATACAACTCATACTTACTATAAAATTTTCTTAATTGTTCTCGTAAAACCAGCAGGTTTGTCATAATTGTTTCCTCACTAATCCTGTACCAGCTAACTTTTCTGCTGATAAACAGGCTATTTCTTGCCTTCTTTCTCATAGAGATAAGATAGCTTTTTGAGATTATTGTAATACAATTTCAGGCTTTTCTTCGCTTTGGTATAGCGATATGTGTATACGGCATACGAAATAATTGCGTAAACTCCTACAAAGATAAGATATGCAATCACAACATTTTTGCCAAACAAAAACAAATCCATCTTGTAGATCTCTGTCATAAACGTTTCCAAGTCATAGCCTAGATATACCGCAAAAATAATAAAAAAACCGATTGTCCCACTGATAACGGATTTAATTACCTGCAACCCAATGTAATCACCGCGGAAGTAACTGCCTATTGACACATTTTTCTTTCCCTCGTTTGCCTCATAGGATGCCATTTTCGTCATCAGCCTAATTCTTTCTTCATTCAGCATAACTCTTTTTCCTTATATGGCAAGTACCTGCCTATCTGTCCAAAAAGCGCATTTTATTTCCTGTAGAATCCACCTTCTTAGGTGCTTCTGAATTGCGCTTTGGTCTATCCAGAACACTTGACAGGTTTTTTGTCATTTCTCCTTTACATTTCTCACAATACTTACCTGAGCGTATCATGGCACCACATTTTTCACAAGGGATTTTTACCGGAGAATCTGCGGTAAATTCTAAGCGGTCTTCACGTATCCACTGGTGAATTTGTGCTGGTTCTACCTCGCATGCATCTGAAACTTCCTTAATATCAGCGTGGGGATTTTCACGAATATATTTCTTGACTACCTGGAATGTAGCCTCTAACTTATCCTTGCAAGCAGGACAAATCGGGTACCCCGCAATGTGATTAAAAAGCTTTCCGCATTTTCTGCAATTCCTTACGTTCATTGATTTTCCCTCCATTACATTCCCTCTCCGATACAGAGAGTAATCGCATAAACCGTTTTCACGCCGTGGCGCTGCAACTCTACGGCAACGGCATCCAATGTACTGCCCGTTGTAAATATATCGTCTATAAGGATTATTTTATTTAATTTTACAACATCTGCGTTAATATTGAAAGCCCTTTTCAAATTATTTTGCCGAAGTTGTGGTGTAAGTTCTTTTTGCGGCAGTGTGTTCCGAACACGCAGCACCAAATCGGCAGCCATTGGAATCCTTGTAAGCCGTGATAATTCCTTGGCAATCAGCTCTGCCTGGTTATATCCACGCGCTCTTTTCTTAGCAGAATGGAGTGGTATTGGAACAATTGCCTGTGCCTGCATATGTTTTATTTCTTCTCCAAGGTGCCGGAAAATATCCTCCGCATAAAACTCCGCATACTCACAGCGTCCGCTATATTTAAAACGATAAATACTTTTTCTTATGCTTTGATAATCATACAGCGCATATCCACACTCAAATATATGTTTTTTATTTATGCAGTCCAAGCAAAATATCTCCGCATCCTCCCTAAGCTGTTTCCCGCACTTGCGGCAGCGCGGTTCTCTGATATATTGTATCCTTTTTTGGCAGTCCAAACAAGCTTTTCCTTCTCCGACCGGAACAATACCATCGCAGACAGGGCAGCGTCTTGGGAAAAAGAGGTTTTTTATTTGTTCTCCATAATTTCGAAAATTCTGTCCTTTAATCCTGTATATCTCCTTTGCTCGTTTTCGTTTGCTATCATCTGCATCACAGTATTACGACTGCCAAGAATTGTAACACAGTTCTTCGCTCTAGTAACACCTGTATATAAAAGGTTCCGATTTAACAGCATTCTAGGGCCTGTTAAAAGCGGCATAATCACTGCTGGATATTCGCTTCCTTGTGATTTATGAATTGTTATTGCGTATGCAAGTTCGATTTCATCCAATCCTGTTACTGGATATGTTACTCTGCGCAAATCATCATATTCTACTACCACTGTTTTCGCTGTTTCATTGATATCCTTTATTATACCCACATCCCCATTAAACACTCCTTGACCGCCATCAATTGCAATGCCATATTTGCTGACGATTTCCCATTCCAGTTGATAATTATTCTTAATCTGCATTACCTTGTCACCCATCCGAAAAAATCCATCGCCATGCGGTATTTCAATTTTTTCTTCTGCTGGCGGATTAAGATACTGCTGCAATATCTTATTCAGCGTTTCCACGCCCAGACCGCCTTTACGCATAGGTGTAAGCACTTGTATATCAAATATTCCAGCATTTACATACTTTGGCAGTTTTTGCGTAATTAGGAGAATCATATGCTTATAAATAACATTAATATTATCACGTTCCAAAAAGAAAAAGTCACGACTTTTATTATCCAATGCAATTTCTTTTCCTTCATTAATGCGATGTGCATTTACAACAATATCGCTCTCTCCTGCTTGACGAAATATTTTTGATAGCACCACGCAGGCAAATACTTTGCTTTCCATTAAGTCTTTCAGTACTTGCCCTGGCCCTACCGATGGAAGCTGGTTCCTATCTCCTACCATAATCAGCCTTGTTCCGGGCGCAACTGCCTTTAACAGTGATTGAAACAAATAGATATCGACCATTGACATCTCATCAATTATAATAACATCTGTTTCTAAAGGATTCAACTCATTCCTTTCAAAATGCACACCAGAAGCGGATTTTTCGTCGTCAGATACAGCACCATTTAATTCCAGAAGGCGGTGAATAGTTTTTGCTTCAAAGCCTGTCGCCTCTGTCATGCGCTTTGCTGCCCTTCCTGTTGGTGCTGCCAGGAAAATATCCAGCCCCTCCTCCTCAAAATAACGGATAATCATATTAATTGTCGTTGTTTTTCCAGTACCCGGCCCGCCTGATAAAATAAAAATACCATTTTCTATTGCCTCAAGCACGGCTTTGCGCTGGAGCGTATCCAATTCCATCTGATTAGCGTCCTCAAGTATTCTTAACTTCTGTTCTAATTTTCCACGTTGCTCATCTGTCAGCGCATCTGCTTCTCCGAACGCCCTTTGCAGTTCAAACAGCATTCTGGCACAGTTTAACTCTGCATAGTATGCTGTCATACTATAGATACATTTTTCCCCGGATTCCGTTTCCTTTATTACTATTTTTTTGTCAATTGCAAGGTTTGGTATCTGCGGTGCTATCTGCTGCTGCGATAGTTCCAGCATTTCTGTGGCCTTCTCTAAGAGCAATGCTTCTGGTAGATAGACATGCCCCTCAGAACCAGACTGATTCAATGTATACAAAATACCACTGCGGATACGAAAATCCGAATCCGTGTGAATCCCAATCTTAGAAGCAATATCATCCGCAATACGAAACCCGATTCCTGTAACATCCTCCGCAAGCTTATAAGGATTTTCTTTCATGATATTATACAGTCCCATACCATACTGTTTATATATTTTCAACGAAAGTGTATTGGAAATGCCATACTGTTGAAGAAAAATCATTGCTTCCCGAATATCTTTTTTTTCTTCCACCTGTTCCGCAATCTCCCTTGCTTTTTTCGCACTAATCCCTTTGACTTCCGCAAGCCGATGCGGTTCCTCTTCGATCACCCGAAAGGTTTCATCGCCAAAACGCCGCACAATGCGCGCAGCAAGTGCAGCGCCCACGCCTTTAATCGCCCCCGACCCCAAATAGCGTTCTACTGCCACAGCATCCTCTGGCGGCACGATATGAAATCGCTCCACCTTAAACTGCTTTCCATATACTGCATGTTCCACATAGGTTCCTTCTGCTTCAATACATTCCCCTTCATCCAATTGCAGAAAAATCCCTGTACAGGTAAGTTCTGCCCCGCCTGCGGTTAATGTAATAACACCATATCCATTATCCGGATTTTTAAATATTATATGCTCCACAAAGCCCTTTAGCACTTCCAACGATCCAGCCCCCTGTCCGCTTTACCACTACACAATACAGCCGACCCTGTAAATAATGGGCCGGCTGCATTGTATGCCATAGCTATTCTGAATCCACCTTTTCCGAATCCAAACCTTTTGAATCCGCACTTTGGACTCCATACTGCCTTTTCATCTGTTCATATAAGATATTTGCCAATCCAATACCATTTCCTTCTGTTGCCTGACTTGCTAACTGCTGTACTGCAGAATCCTTAAAACAGTCCACCATTTTGGAACCATACGAATTTTCATCATTATCTGAAAATAATTTGGTTGTTTCCATCATAGATTCAAACATCTGTTCTACAAAATATGCTTCAAATTCTTTACATGCTTGCTTTAACTCGTTCTCCGTCGCATTCTGATACCCACTTTCCAATTTATTCTGTAATGTGGATACCCGATTGTCCGACGCCTGACTTGCCATATACCCTGCATACGCAGAGCCTACTCCTCCCATTTCCATAATAAACCTGCTACTAAAAACATATACAAATGTATATACTAGATGATTCGCTATATCCTCACGAAATATAGTTACTGTTTCAACGTGTTCGATTTTGTTAAAAATCAACTACTTTCGTTTGTCTAACACTCCACAGTCGTAAATTCCCGACTAAGCCATCGGTACATACCAGTAAAATCTTTTTATTGACTCAATACTGGTTTTCATCAAAATAGCTTTTCCTTTCCTAGCTTTTATTTCATATTGCATTTCATTTGCCCTTGGTTTTCGGGACTTGACCATTGTCCAAATGTCACCATCAAGGTTCTACCCTATAATTAGCAAGACTATTTCAACTTGCACTGGTTTTTTTCTCGACATTTCCGATTGCTATAACGTAAGCACAAACGAATACTTTGGATTTTAAGTATCTTTGAGCCAATTTGCTCACTTTTTACAACATTTTCAGTTTCTTAAAATTCCTCCTTGTATAAACTGCCGCATTTATGCAAACGATGTACTTCCTGCACTTTCACGCACAAATCATATTTTATTTACTAACGCTTCAACTGATTTGCCTGCTGCAACATTTCATCAGAAGTTGTAATTACTTTGGAATTCATTTCATAAGCCCGCTGTGCAACAATCATATTTACCATTTCATCAGCAACCTGAACATTTGAGCCTTCCAAATATCCTTGAATTAATTCACTCTTTGTCAGTTCTTCTTCCTCAGACTCATTCATTGCCTCGCCGCTTGCTTCTGTTTCTGCATAAAGGCTGTCGCCAGCTTTCGTCAAACCCGCCGGATTGTTAAACTGCCATAAACCAATCGCAACATCCAAACTCTGCGGAATATTGTTGTCATCTGGATAATACAATACACCACCCTCACCAACTGTTACCTTACTAACAATCATATCATCATCCAATACAATATTTTCTCCTTCACTGCTTAACACAGGAAGTCCATCTGTTGTTGTCAATGTAATTCCTTCTGATCCGATTGCAAAAACAAGATTACCATTTCTGGTATAATATGTATTTCCGTCCGTTCCCTGTATCCCGAAAAATCCGTTTCCATCAATTGCAAAATTTGCAACGCCAGGCGTTTCCAACAAACTGCCTTGCTTGAAAATAGATGTAATTGCAGAATTGCGCACACCAAGACCCACTTCTGCGCCGATTGGCTTCTGCTCTACATTCGCCGTTGTACTCTTTGTTTGAATTGTTTGATACAAAAGCGACTTAAACTCCATAACCTCTGTCTTATATCCTGTTGTATTAACATTTGAAAGATTATGGGCAATATTATCCAAATTTAATTGCTGCGCGATCATTCCTGTCGCACCTGTCCAAAGTGATCTTACCATAGCGATAACTCCTCCTTATATGCAAAACGCTCCCCTTATACTTATAATTCTTCTGTACTTCTCTTATATTATCTTACCGCCATCTTATCTTAATCTGCTCAAAGCCATTGATTTCTCTAAGGACTCGTCATAGGTTGTTATCATCTTCTGGTTCGCCTCATACTGTCTTGAAATCGTAATCATATTAACCATTTCCTTGACAACAGAAACATTTGACATTTCCAAATATCCTTGATACACTGTAGGATCTGCAGCATCATTCGATACCGCGCCTTCTTTGGCATCCCACATCGTTTCCCCATAATGTGTCAGATAATCAGTATTTTCAAACTCCGTAATTTTCAGCCTTGCAGCAAGCCTGTCATCCTGATAAATATTTCCATTTTCATCGATCACCGTGCTCCCTGCTGTTGTGGACAACTGAATCCTTCCGTTCTGCCCAAGAACGTAATCGCCATCCTTTGTTACAAGATAGCCTTCCTTAGTCAGAGTAAAGCCGCCGTCCCTTGTATATTTTGTAGAGGTTTCCCCTGCCTTGTTCGTAAACTCAATATTGAAGAAGCCATCGCCTCCTATTGCCAAATCATAGGTATTCCCTGTATCCCTCAATGAGCCCTGCGTAAAATCAGTAAATGTTTCTCCAATTTTTACACCAAGACTCATATTCCCCAACCGTTTCGGTGTATTGGGATTTTCTGATACATCCTTGATTTTCACTGCCATAACTTCTGCATACGCCTGACTTGTAGAGCCTTCCTTCTTAAACCCTGTCGTATCTACGTTTGCTAAATTGTTCGACATAATATCCATTCTATACTGCTCATTGAGCATACCTGTGTAGGCTGTGTACAGACCTCTAAGCATATATTCCTCCTAATCCAATACTGGGTCTTAGAAGCAGTTATCCTTTTATATAGATATCTTCCCGATATCCTGCTAGAAACTCTACATATTTTCCTGTTCCAATGGCAACTGCCGTCATCGGATCCTCCGCTGTCATTGTATTAATTCCGGTTCTTGACTCCACTAAGTCTTCTAACCCACGAAGCAGGCTGCCGCCGCCTGTCAGTACAATGCCTCTGTCTGCAATGTCTGCCGCAAGTTCTGGCGGTGTCTTCTCAAGAACACTGTGAATTGTATCAATTATCTGCGAAGTGGTTTCCCGCAGTGCTTCCTCTGTTTCCTCAGAAGAAACACGGATGGTTTTGGGAAGTCCTGTAACAAGATTCCGTCCCCTAACATCCATATAATCAACTTCTGCTCGCTTAAATGCTGACCCAATCTTTATTTTGATGTCTTCTGCTGTCCTCTCCCCAATCAGGAGATTGTGCTTCTTTCTCATATAGCGAACAATGGCCTCATCGAAATCATCACCCGCAATCTTAATCGATGCACTTACTACAGTACCGCCAAGCGAAATTACTGCAATATCAGAAGTTCCGCCCCCAATATCTACAATCATATTTCCACATGGCTTCGATATATCAATTCCTGCTCCTATGGCTGCGGCAATTGGTTCCTCTATAATAGAAACATCTCTTGCCCCTGCCTGATACGTTGCGTCCTCAACGGCTTTCTTCTCAACCTCTGTCACGCCGCTTGGCACACAAACTGCAATTCTAGGTTTGCGGAATGTTTTCTTTCCAAGCGCCTTCTGTATAAAGTGCTTCATCATCTGCTCTGTCACTTTATAATCAGAGATTACACCTTGCCGAAGCGGTCTTACCGCTACAATATTTCCAGGCGTTCTTCCCAGCATAAGCCGCGCGTCTTCCCCAATGGCTTTAATTTTATCTGTATCTCTATCAAAAGCAACGACTGAAGGCTCCTTCAGCACTACACCTTTTCCTCTAATGTAAACAAGTATGCTTGCGGTTCCAAGGTCAATTCCAATATCTGTGTATTGCATGGCTCTGCGCCCCTTTCTATGAATTAAAATGGTAAAATCAGGTCATTTATCTTTAGCCTAAGCCTAATATCAACATCAATAAGTAGTTTACCCATTACCGATAAATTTACCCACTGTAAAAGATACTAAGCCATTATAACCTAATTCTTCCATTTTTCAAAGGGGTTTCATACTTTTTTTACAATAAAAAATATAGAAATTTTAAAAAATGCCCATTATCGCCATTAAATGCCGCCTTTTCACGGCTAAATTAAAGATATATACTGGTTTATGATAGTTATATCGGTATCTGTAACACAATACTTTAGCTTTATTGGTAAAATATTATGTAAATTTATTATATTATCTAACTTATGTTTTGTAAATAGAAAATTTGCTGAAAATTCTGAAAATTTTGTTATTTTTCACAGTTGAAATGCGTATTAGCTGCTCATTTACGCCCCAGTACAGTAGATTACGCAAGCATTTGCGCCTTGACGCAGGCAACTTAAAATGCGCAAATATTGTTACGATAAGCGACTGAAAGCTGTGAATCAAAACAAAATTTTAAAAGCTGCAAGGCGTACTTTATGCACGCCCTGCAATTTCTTTCGCTTTATCTAACATTTTCTGAATATAAATTCCTGTATAAGAATTTTCGCAGGCAGCTATTTTTTCGGGCGTGCCTTCCGCGATTACAGTACCGCCGCCATCACCGCCCTCAGGTCCAATATCAATAATATAGTCCGCCGTTTTAATCACATCAAGATTGTGTTCAATTACAATCACAGTATTGCCGCCCTCTGCAAGCCGCTGCAATATCTCCACAAGTTTATGCACATCCGCAAAATGCAGACCAGTGGTTGGCTCATCCAAAATATAAATGGTTTTTCCTGTGCTTCTGCGGCTTAATTCTGTGGCAAGCTTAATTCTCTGCGCTTCACCGCCAGACAACGTTGTAGAAGGCTGCCCCAGTTTAATATAAGAAAGCCCTACATCATTTAATGTTTCTATTTTTCTTTTAATAGAAGGAACTGCCTCAAAAAATGGCAAGGCTTCCTCCACTGTCATATCAAGAACATCAAAAATGCTCTTACCTTTGTATTTTACATCCAAGGTTTCTCGATTATAACGTTTTCCTTGGCAGACTTCGCAGGGAACATAAACATCCGGCAAAAAATGCATTTCAATTTTAATAATGCCATCGCCGCCGCAAGCTTCGCATCGTCCACCTTTCACATTAAAACTAAAACGTCCCTTCGAATACCCCTTTGCCTTTGCATCAACCGTAGAAGCAAACAAGTCCCTGATTTGATCGAATACACCCGTGTAAGTTGCCGGATTGGATCGCGGCGTTCTTCCTATTGGCGACTGATCAATATTAATCACCTTATCAAGCTGTTCCACACCATCAATTTTCTTATGCTTGCCGGGAATTGTCCGCGCACGGTTCAACTTTTTTGCAAGATATTTATATAAAATCTCGTTGACTAGTGAGGATTTTCCAGAACCGGATACACCCGTTACACAAGTAAACACACCCAGCGGAAATTTTACATCAATTTTTTTCAGATTGTTTTCCTCAGCGCCCTTTACTGTCAGCCATCCAGTCGGTTTACGTCTTGTTTCTGGAATGGGAATTTGAATTTTCCCACTAAGATACTGCCCTGTAATAGAATCCGGCATCTGCATAATCTCCTGCGCCGTTCCCTGTGCAATCACCTCACCACCATGATCACCCGCACCTGGACCAATATCAATAATATGATCCGCCGCAAGCATGGTATCCTCGTCATGCTCTACAACAAGCAGCGTATTCCCCAAATCTTTTAAATTCTTCAGCGCATTCAGCAGTTTATCATTATCACGCTGGTGCAGTCCAATACTAGGTTCATCCAAAATATAACATACACCAACCAAACCCGAACCAATCTGCGTAGCAAGGCGGATGCGCTGTGCTTCCCCGCCGGAAAGCGATGCCGTTCCTCTTGCCAGACTCAGATATTCCAATCCTACATTTGCCAAAAAGCCGACTCTTGCCTTGATTTCCTTCAATATCCTTTTTCCAATTAACTGTTGCTGCTTAGTCAGCTCCATTGTATCCAGAAAACGATACAAATTTCCAATAGACATAGACGTTATTTCATAAATATTTTTATCACATACTGTAACTGCAAGTGAACTTTTCTTTAACCTTTTGCCGCCACATTCTTTACAAGGCGTGATCCGCATAAATGTTTCATATTCCTGCTTCGATGCCTCGGATGCCGTTTCTCTGTAACGCCGCTCTACATTTTTTACCAAGCCTTCAAACGCAACTGCATAAGTGCCTTCGCCACGCTGTCCTTTATAATGTACTGTAAGTTCTTTTCCATTCGTACCATACACCAAAACCTCCTGCACTTCCGGAGAAAGTTCTTCCATTGGCGTATCCAACGAAAAATTATATTCCCTGCAAAGTGCCTGCAAAATTGCATTAGTAAAACTATTTTTATCTGCACACGACTGCCAGCCCATTACGGTTATTGCACCTTGATTAATGCTTAAACTTCTGTCAGGAATCATTAGGTCAATGTCAAACTCCATTTTATAGCCCAATCCTACACACTCCGGACAGGCACCGAACGGATTATTAAATGAAAAACTGCGGGGTTCGACTTCATCAATACTTATGTTGCAGTCAGGACACGCAAAACTCTGCGAAAAGTTCATCTGCTCTCCCCCTACAATATCCACAATTAACAGTCCCTCCGATAAAACAAGTACATTTTCAATAGAATCTGCAAGACGCCTTGCAATCCCTTCCTTTACTACCAGACGATCGACCACAATTTCAATATTGTGCTTAATATTCTTATCCAGCTTAATTTCTTCTGTTAATTCATAAAGGCTGCCATCAACACGGACACGCACATAACCGCCTTTCTTGGCGCGTTCCAATACTTTCACGTGTTCTCCTTTGCGCCCGCGCACTACTGGCGCAAGCAGCTGTATCTTTGTTCCCTCGGGTTGATCTAAAATCTGGTCAACCATTTGATCGACAGTCTGCTTCTTAATCTCCCTTCCGCAGTTGGGACAGTGCGGTATACCGATCCTAGCATACAGCAAACGAAAGTAATCATAAACCTCTGTCACTGTTCCAACCGTAGAACGTGGATTTCTATTTGTTGATTTCTGATCGATTGAAATTGCAGGCGAAAGCCCCTCAATACTTTCCACATTCGGCTTTTCCATCTGCCCCAAAAACTGTCTGGCATAGGAAGAAAGTGACTCCATATATCTGCGCTGCCCTTCTGCATAAATTGTATCAAAAGCAAGCGATGATTTACCGGAACCCGACAATCCTGTTAACACCACAAAACGATTTCTTGGAATATCCAGACTAATGTTTTTTAGATTATGCTCATTCGCACCACGAATTTTAATAACCTCTCCTTTTGGAAGCATTTTCAATTGTTTCTCGTCCATTTTTATCCCCATTTCTGCGTTGCGCTATTATTCCTATAATTCGTTTAATATCCTTTTCAGCTCCGCCATTTTATCGCGAAGTTCCATCGCCATCTCAAAATTCAAATCTGCTGCTGCCTTGCGCATATTTTTCTCAATAGTCGCAATCAACTTCTTTAACTCTTTTTCATCCATTGATTCTGGATCTTTAGCAAATACTTGTTCTTCTTTCGCCACTGCCTTGGAAATACTGATAAGATCACGCACTGCCTTTTTTATTGTCTGTGGTGTAATTCCATGTTCCTCATTATACTGCTGCTGTATTGCTCTACGCCTTGCCGTTTCATCCAATGTTATCTGCATAGAATCTGTAATGGTATCCGCATACATCACAACATGTCCCTCTGCATTTCGTGCTGCACGGCCTACTGTCTGAATTAGAGAAGTTGCAGAACGCAGAAATCCCTCTTTATCTGCATCAAGTACTGCTACCAAAGAAATCTCTGGTATATCAAGACCTTCTCGCAAAAGATTAATCCCAACAAGCACATCAAATACATCTAAACGCATATCACGGATAATTTCAGCCCGTTCTAATGTATCAATATCAGAATGAAGATATTTTACCCGAATCCCCACTTCACTCATATATTTCGTTAAATCTTCCGCCATGCGCTTCGTTAAAGTAGTCACTAATACTTTATTATGCTTCTCTGTTTCCAAATTAATTCTGGAAATCAAATCATCAATCTGCCCCGCAACAGGATGTATCTCAATCACAGGATCTAACAATCCCGTCGGACGGATAATCTGTTCCACGCGCATTAATTCATGAGCTTCCTCATATACACTTGGTGTTGCGGAAACAAACAACATCTGATCAATTTTCTGCTCAAATTCCTCAAAGCGAAGTGGACGGTTATCCAATGCTGATGGTAGACGAAATCCATAATCCACCAATGTATTTTTACGAGAACGGTCACCTGCGTACATTCCCCGTATCTGTGGTATTGTCATATGCGATTCATCTATTATAATAAGGAAGTCTTCTTGAAAAAAGTCCAAAAGACAATATGGCGGCTCACCCTCTTTTGTCCCGTTTAAGTGCCGTGAGTAATTCTCAATTCCTGAACAAAATCCTGTTTCTCGAAGCATCTCTACATCAAAATTAGTACGCTCTGCAATCCGCTGTGCCTCAAGCAGTTTATCCTCACTTTTAAAATAGCGTACACGCTCTTTCATTTCCTCCTCAATCTTCGTACAAGCCTGCGCTATCCTTTCGGGTGCTACAACATAATGCGATGCCGGAAAAATTGTAATATGCTCCAACAACGCATTCACTTTTCCTGTCAGCGGATCAATCTCTGCAATACGGTCTATCTCATCCCCAAAAAACTCCACACGTACCAAGGAATCCCCACCTTGTGCTGGGTTAATCTCTACCACATCGCCACGTACGCGAAAACAGCTTCGCTGCAAGTCCATATCGTTTCTATCGTATTGCATCTCTATCAATGCATGAATCACTTCGTCACGATCTTTTGTCATACCTGGTCTTAGGGAAAGCATCATTCCTTGATATTCGTCAGGACTTCCCAATCCATAAATACAAGACACGCTGGCAACGACAACAACATCTTTCCGCTCGGTCAGCGAAGCCGTTGCCGACAGACGCAGTTTATCAATTTCCTCATTGACTGCCGAATCTTTTGCGATATACGTATCCGATGACGGAATATACGCTTCCGGCTGATAGTAATCGTAATACGATACAAAATATTCTACCGCGTTTTCAGGGAAGAATTCTTTAAACTCACCATAGAGTTGTCCAGCGAGGGTTTTATTGTGCGCGATTACCAAAGTGGGCTTTTGCAGCGCCTGTATAATATTTGCCATTGTGAAGGTCTTGCCGGAGCCCGTGACGCCTAGTAAAGTCTGGAATTGGTTGCCTTCCTTGAAGCCTTTTACAAGGGCTTCGATCGCCTGCGGCTGATCGCCGGTGGGCTGGTATTCACTGTGCAACTTAAACAACATTGGGGAAAATCACCTCCTTAATTTCATACGAAAAAGTTCGCCTATTCGCCAGAAATTCGTCGTCACTTCATCTTTATACTTTCGGCAAATCGCACAAATATAGTTCACGACGAAATTAGGTCACCTATCGCCATTTTTTCCATTTATTATACCCATAAACGAAAACAATTGCCAATCTAAATGTATAACGAGTGAACGCTTCTACAATGCTGGTGTAGTAAGCGGCAATTAAATGCGTTCACGAGTATAACACGGTGTAATTCTAAATAGACGAATTACTTCGGAACTTTCTATACTCATGAACGATTCGATTTTCCTTTCTGCACAGCATTTATTGTTCGCTTATGCAATATGGGCTGTACAGAAATTGGAAAATCTTAACGGTCGTCAGTATAATTCAGATTGAATCATAACACAAAATCATATGTTTGTACAGTCATTAATCAATAAAAAGCAAATATTTGTTTTCTTTTTGTACTGCGCATATATCATATATCTCGTTCTTACCTTCCAAAGTACGAACAAGTTATAAACATTTTGTAAATTCTTTCACTCTTATTTCATTATACTCACAAACGATTCGATTTTCCTTTCTGCACAACACATATTGCCCGCTTATGCAATATGGGCTGTGCAGAAATTGGAAAATCTTAACGGTCGTGAGTATTATTTACTGCACAGCCTAACACAATAAAATCAGGAGTATTCTGACCTCCCAGAATACTCCCTTACCTTTACGCAATTACTCTATTCATAATACTTGTCTACATCTGGAAAAACATCCATTGGATCACATACTGCATCCGCAATAATTTCCTTATTATCACCATACACATCCATTGTGATAATCTCTTTTGAATGTCCCATTAGTTTTGATACTGCTTTCTATATTGATATTGCCAACATCCCCACAGCCTGCCCAAACTCTTTTATGGAATCTGCCTTTGCTGCTATTTTATGCCATCTTCTCAACACTTCTAAATCCGTCTGCTTCATAATATAATTCCTAAGCGTTTCTGATGGTTCTCCAATATCTTCCAGGAGTTCAAGAACGGCTTCTGCCCTTTCTTGGGCTTTTCCTTCTTCTCGTCCTTGATATATCAAAATATCATCTCTTGAGAACTGCGCCATTGTCATATCGCATACCTCCTTGTCTGATAACCAATCTACAAATATCCCTCTTTCCAACATCATTTCTAAGTATTCTGCCACCGTTGATACATTCGCTGGCTTTCTATGCAAAATTATGAAAAATATAATTTTTGCAAAATCTTGTAAACTGCTGTTATACTACATAACGCCAGAATTTACCATTCTGCACTGGTTAAACATATATAGCTGGCGTTATGTAGTATAAAGAACAGTACTTGTGCAATCCACTGATAAAATTTCTAAACCACAGTAGATTGCTTTTTAAAGATATCGATTATTATTCACTTAATGTTTCTACTTTTATTTGAAAAATCCTTTCTGTATTTCTCTTTGCATTTTCAATTAGTACATCTTCTTCCACTTTCATATATTTCGCCAAATCCTTTACTACATATTTGATATTTTGTGGTACATTTATTTTTTCAAGACCCCGAATATTTTTGGGCACTAGATAAGGCGCATCTGTTTCCACTAAAATCCGATCCAAAGGAATAATCTGTACTGCATTACGCAATTCTTTTGCACGTCGGTCATCACATATCCATCCTGTAATCCCAATAGAAAATCCCATAGAAAGGTACTTATCTAAAGTTGCTTTATCACCAGTAAAACAATGAACCACAGATTTTCTACAAAGTTCTGGGTGTTTTTTAAATCTCTTTATGAAATCATCTGATGCACTGCGTTCATGAAGAAATAATGGTTTGTTCAGTTTTTCTGCCAGAACAATATGTTTTTCCAGACACCTTACTTGATTCTCTTTTCTGGAAAACATTCTGTCATAGTCTAGCCCGCATTCCCCTACTGCTACTATCTTATTATTTTGAGTTATGATTTGTTCTATAAGCTGAAAATCCTCCTGTTTTGCATAATCCGCATTATGTGGGTGTATTCCTGCTGTCCCAAAAGCATAATGAGTTTTTACAAAATCATCTATTTTCCTATTTTCTTTTGTATCTGTTCCTGTCAGAATACAACATACCTTATTATTTCCTGCCTCAACGATTACTTCTTCGGGATCAGAAAACTGTTTACAAAATAAGTTTAAACCAATATCATAATATTTTATAAGTTCCATACTTTTCTCCAAAATAAAGTCAAGTTCTTGTTTCGGAACTGTCAATAAATAACTTATCCATTTGACTTGTCTAAATGTCCATCTGCAGCATCAGATAATCTTGTTATGTTTAAATTTAAGCGTTACTAAGCGTCGAAAAGACTGACGCTAAGCATAACATCGTGCTATGTTTAACACTCTATCTTGTATCATCAAAGTTAATTGTGACAGCTCCATTTCTAATGATTTAACATCTGCATTCATCTGACGAAACAATATTTTTATATTATTTCATTTTATAATATTTGTACCACATTCTATATAACTCTGCATCTGTATAACTTTTATGATTGTACTTAGAACTCCATTTTTTATAAGAAGAAAATGATTCCAAAAACTTATAATCACAAATATTCCAAGAACAAAACAACTTTTTATATGCCGTTCCTGATGGAACTACCAAAAAATTTCTCCGTACATATCTATTAGCATATTTTTTCATTCCTTTGTTGTGATCTTTACAACACGGAATTTTCTTATAACTTCTACTCATAACATTTGCTCCAAAAATCAGATTTTCCAGCTATGCACATCCATTTTACAAATAATTATCTTTTATTTATTTCAGCTTTTCTATCTTCTCAATCACACAATTATGAGATTTATCTGTATTCTGTTTATTATAGTTTATTCCTACCAGCAGAATTTCGTCAATATATCCCTTAACCGCTTGTGTATACTGTCTGTCTTTCATCTGAAAACGTATTTGCAACTTCTCACGGAAATAATATCATTTAAGGAATCAACTGTCTATAGTATTTCATTTCCCATAACTTACATTATACTTATCCATATAGCCGCTGCGCCTGCTGTATTTAACTCCAATATTAATATTAAAGATTTAGACGGATCGATTACATGGATTATGTACAACAGCCGTGATTGAAGTATTGCCTACAACTCTGGAGATACCTACAAACCAGACGATAATGCAGCAGGGCTTGTCGCAACTGACGTTGTAATAGACGGGGAAGGCACTTAGAAACTGTTAATAAGTTACTTATGACAATTACTTGTCTAAATGGCTATCTGCGGCATCAGAAAATCTTGACATAAGGCATTGCTCTTTATGCCTTTGCCTCCTATGCCTACGATTTTCTTCTAATTACAAAGTAATTTGCATAGGAACATTTATACGGCGTACTTGTCACAAGTAATTTTTGAACAGTTCCTTACAAAATTGGACTTGATTTCACAGGAACAGAAGCTGGTTTTGCAAATGGGACACCATTTTCTGCAATTGGTATTTCCTGCGCCGAAGTTCTTTATCGTGTTATTGATATTAAACCCCAAATGCAAACGATATACTTGCCAGAGCACCTCATTTTCCAACCGCCCCATTCCCTTTATATTTTAAACTACAATCTGATCCAATATTCCTGTCAAATGCGCGATTGCCACACCATAATTGGTCATTGGCACATTCTGCTTCCGCGCTCTGTCAATCCGCGAAAGCACATAATTCCTGTTAAACATACACGCACCGCACTGGATAATCAAATCATACTCCGTTAAATCCTGCGGGAAATCCGTTCCACTTTTTACCTCTGTCTGCAAAGTTTCTCCAAAACGTTTCCGCAACATCCGCGGCAGCTTTACGCGGCCGATATCCTCAGCAAGCGGCGCATGGGTGCAGCACTCGGCGATCAACACCTTAGAATGGGCATTTAAGTTTTCGATATGCCGCGCGCCCTCCATATAGTAAGGCAAATCTCCCTTATATGCTGCAAACAGCACAGAAAAAGAGGTCAGCATACTCTCGGCAGGCTTATTCTGATATACATAACCAAATGCCTGTGAATCAGTAATAATCAGTTTCGGCGGCTTTTGCAGCGTGACAAGCCCTTCCGTAAATTGATCTGTCGTCACGCTGGTAACAATGCATTTCCGGTCAAGCAGTTCCCGTATTGTCTGCACCTGCGGCAAAATCAGCCTGCCTTTGGGCGCTTGGATATCCTGCGGCATTACAAGCATTACCGATTCTCCGCCTTCCAGCAAATCCCCTGTTATGAAACGTGTCCCAAAGTCCTCTGGTATCAACCGTGCAAGTGCCTCCCGAACCTTATCCCTGCCTACGCCTGTTACTGTGCTAATTGGCAGTGCTTCCTTACCCGTTTTCTTCTTAATCTGCTCCAAAAGTGCCTGCGTTTCCTCTGGCTTACGGCTGTCCGCCTTGCCCACCAACAGCAATACTGGCGTATTGCGTTCCTGAAATTTAGAATACCAAGCAAGTTCCTGCTCCATCTTATTCTCCGCAAAAATAATGACAGCAATGTCGCTTTTTTCCGCAGCAAGCATTGTTTTTTCCATACGGCTGCCGCCAAGGGGACTGTTATCATCAAATCCCGCAGTATCTATTAACACGCAAGCCCCAAGCGGCGCAATCTCCATTGGCTTATATACGGGATCGGTGGTTGTTCCGGCGACATCTGCTACAATCGACACCTGCTGCCCTGTAAATGCATTAATAAATGACGATTTTCCACTGTTTGTCCTGCCAAAAACGCCGATATGCAGCCGATTAGAAGCTGGTATTTCATTTCCTGTTTCTGCCATATGCCCTCCCTAAAACCGGAAATCCCGTTTTCCGCCCTCAATATCATGAATATAAGCCGCCGCTGTTTCCCGCACCTTGGAATTTGGAATTTTCTCAAGTTCTCTCTCTATCAGCGCCATACCAATGCGCTTAGAATCCTCACTGGCATAGTCCTCCAAATATTCCTTTAATGTCATTAAAGCATTTGGGTGACAGCAATTTAATATCTGCATATTTTTGCACAGCGTCATAAAGCGATCACCTGTCCTGCCCTCCCGATAACACGCTGTACAGAAGCTGGGAATATAATTCATCCGCATCAGCCAATTGACCACTTCATCCAATGTGCGCTGATCGCTGACATCAAACTGAGCACTCGTCACTTCCTCCGGTTCTTCGTCTGCATAACCGCCAACACTTGTTTTCGATGCGCCGCTAATTTGCGATACGCCCAAAGGAAGCACACGCTCACGCACCGCCTGACTTTCCCTTGTAGAGATAATCATACCTGTATAGGGTACACTGATTCGAATTAATGCGCAGATTTTTGCAAACACATCATCACTAATACCATTATCAAACGCTGACGGATCAATATCATCTGCGTGTTTTACCCGCGGCACGCTAATCGTATGCGGTCCCACGCCATGCACTGCCTCTAAGTGTTCTGCGTGCATTAAAAGCCCCGCAAACTCATAGCGATACATCTCTAATCCAAACAGTACGCCAAGCCCAACATCATCAATGCCGCCCTCCATTGCGCGATCCATTGCTTCTGTATGGTATGCATAATCATGCTTCGGCCCTGTTGGATGGAGCTTTTCATAGCTTTCTTTATGATATGTTTCTTGAAAAAGAATATACGTTCCAATTCCCGCCTGATGCAGCTTTTTGTAATTCTCGACCGTTGTTGCCGCAATATTTACATTGACACGGCGGATTGCACCATTTTTATGTTTAATACTGTAAATCGTATCAATACATTCCAAAATATACTCTATGGGATTATTGACAGGGTCTTCTCCCGCCTCAATCGCAAGACGCTTATGCCCCATATCCTGCAGTGCCGTAACCTCTCTGACAATCTCCTCCTGCGTCAGCTTTTTGCGTGCAATATGCTTATTTTTCAAATGATATGGACAGTATACACAGCCATTTACGCAATAGTTGGATAAATAAAGAGGCGCAAACAACACAATGCGATTACCGTAGTAATCTTTTTTAATCTGCTCGGCAAGCTGATAGATTTGCTGTATTACCTCCTCATCTGTACAGGCAAGCAAAACGGATGCCTCCCTATGATTCAATCCCTTTCTCTGTCGTGCCTTTTCCAAAATTTTGCCGACTGCCTCGGCATTCCCGCAGTTTTCGTCTGCGTAGGCAAGCGTTTCCCGAATCTCCTGATCGGAAATAAATTCCTCTGCTTTTAAAGATGTTACTTGATACATTTTTCTTCTTCCTTTCTTTTTGGTTAGGTCTGGTTCTAACGCCAAAGCTTCCCAATTAGTTTTTATAATATTAAACGCAAAGCAGCTAAATCCCTTATGCGGTCGTGTGCATAAAAAATATTACCACTCTAAAATCTGCAAAGAATCCCATTTTGCTTTCCATTTCGTGCATTTTGCCAGATATGTTTCTTTTGTAATCTGAACCTTATTCGGACGGATAATCTGACCAAACATATCATTCAAACCATAGGGCGCATACACAGAGAAAACCTCTCCTTTCATCTGCACCCCCACTGCTGACGCCGTTGTAGGCCAAGTATCAATAGCCTCCTCAACGCAAGTATACAGCTCTATAACATACCCAAAACGTTCTGTAATCCATAAATGAACCCTTGCCTCATTTTTTACATCTATTGCAACGGGCAGTCCAGCAAACCGCTGTTTCAGCTGTTTGATAACACAATCCTCTTTCTCATAGGATAAATCCGTATCAAAATACACAATATCAATATCTGAAATCCCATACATTGGATCATAACCATTCTGATAATTCCAAACAGACTGGCAAATACAGCCTGCCCCAACATAAGCATTATCGTAACCGAATGTCTGTACTTCTTTTATTACTTGATGCAGAACGATATTTTCAGAAAGAATTTTCCATAAAATCTGACGCTGTGTTTCTATATCACGGCGATACCCAAGCATACTATACCTCCAAAATTTGACCTCCAAAATTTGCTACCAAAAATCCCCTCGCGCCACAACAATCTGATACCCAATGTGCTCCATATTTTCTGCCAGATTTTGCAGCCCCTCTGCCGCCTCTGCTCCGGCATGGATTTTGTTATCATAAAGCTTGTACTTTTCCCGCACTTCTGTGGGAGAAAGATTGGGCATTACCACATTTGCGCCATGTAATACCCCCTGCTCCCTGCCGGACGGATGAATTGTCCCAAGCGCCGTTGTTGCTGGCAGCAGTACATGCGGCACTAACAGCCGTATTATGCTCAAAAGCCGCAGCGTCCTATCCAATGTACCCGCCTTATGTTTTCCAAATGGCGTATCCTTTTGCGGAATAAACGGTCCGATACCAACCATTTGCGGCTGTAATGCGCAGATAAACTGCAAATCCTGCCAGATTGTATCGATGGTCTGGTAAGGAGAGCCAACCATAAAACCGCAGCCTGTCTGAAAACCGATTTCTTTTAAATCCCACAGACAGCGTTTTCTATTTTCCAAACTTAATTCTATAGGATGCAGCTTTTGATAGTGTTCCCTATCTGCCGTTTCATGGCGCAGCAGATAGCGGTCTGCCCCTGCATCAAAGTACGCCTGATAGCTTTCCCTGCTTTTTTCGCCAATGGAAAGTGTAACCGCACAGTCTGCGTACTGTTTTTTTATACAAGAAACAATCTCACAGATATCCCGATCCGTAAAAAATGCATCCTCGCCGCCTTGTAAAACAAATGTTCTCATTCCGATGTCATAACCATACGCACAGCACGCTAAAATCTGCTCTTTTAATAAACGATAACGTTCAATATTGGAATTATCCCGCCGAATACCGCAATAATAACAATTGTTTCTGCAAAAATTCGTGAATTCAATCAGCCCTCGAATATAAATCTCTTTGCCATAAATTTTGTCTGCCGCTGCACGTGCCTGCGTCTGCAAATACTTGACAGTTTCTGCATTTTCTGTTGTCAGCAGTACCGCAAGCCCTGCCATATCAAGCCTACTCTCCTTCGCAAGCCCCTCAATTATCTCTATTTCCCTGTTCCCATGCATACTCATTTCCTTATTTCAGACTTTTTGATACACTGTTTTTGCTGTAATCCCTGCAAGCCTTCCTATATTTCCAGACAACGCGTTAATTACATCCTGCGGCGCGTCAACAGCCACACTAATAATATTGACTTTTTTATCCCGATAAGGAATCCCCATCCTTCCGATAATATAACTGCTGTATTTGTGTAAAAGCTGATTCAGCGCCATAACGGATTGTGGTTCTTCCACTATAATACCAATTAATGCAATCCTTGTTTCCATCTTTATCCCTCTATTTAAAATCGGAGGATCACCCGTCAATTGTTTGAAAATATGCCAACCGCATACTACAAAGCGGCTAAATTCCTTATGCGGTCGTGTGCATCAAATATAGGAAACGGCAAATACTTTTATCGTTTCCTATACTTAGAAACTGTTCAGAAATTACTTGAAACAAGTACGCCATATAAATGTTCCTATGCAAATTACTTTGTAATTAGAAGAAAATCGCAGGCATAGCGAGATATGTCAAGATTTTCTGATGCCGCAGATGGGCATTTAGACAAATAATTGTCATGCGTAATTTATTAACCGTTCCTTACGTTATCAGCAGTCCAACTACAACAAAATCCGTGTTTATTGAAAAGGGACTTTTCTCTATTTTTAAAATATGCAGTCTGTTTTCATGTTCCGGCGACGAATAAATCTGTTCAACATCTGTTTCTGTGCCATACCCTTCTATATAATTTCCATCCAACGTCTTAACATACTGTCCATCCAAATATACATCATACTGTCCAAACGTCCCCTCAACTGTCCGCTGATACATTATCCCGATTTCTGAAGCCCGCACAAAAAAAAGAATATATGCATTATCCTCTGTTGCATACCAATTATTTCCAAAATGCCTGTTAAAATCATAAACTTGAAATCCATTGGCTGTTGCCGGCAGTAAAGTACCTGCATTTTCGATATGTGCGCCTGTAAAAATCTGCGGCGTAACGGCTTCTGGCATCGTCCAGTCAGAAACTTCAGGAATACTGCCAAGCCTTGCATGAACGGCCTCTAAATATTTCGTAATCAATCCGGCATAAATTGCATGTCCCATATCGTTGGGGTGCACCACATCAGAAGTAATCTGCCACCAAGCGAAACTCCCCGCCGCCATTTCCGGCATAACCGCATTGCCATAACTAATCATTGGAACACGATAATATTCTCCCAGTTCCGCTTCAACCGGCTGCACACTGTCCCCATATGCATTCACAGAAAACAGCAATACTACTGCTGGTTCCATCTCCGCACCCAAAATCTGGCGCAGTAAATTTTCATAACTGTTCCTGCAAAGTTCTGTATGCGTATCATTTACCGCAAATTCTATAAAAACCAAGTCTGGATTATGGCTTAACATATCTTCCCCAACACGGTGTACCCCCAAATAAGAAGATGTTCCGCCCACACCAGCATTTACCAAATTCACTTTTGTCAACGGAAACGCTTCACACCACCATTTATATACAAGCGAAACATAACTGTTGTCTTTTGAACTGGCATCGTACCCCTCGGTTATAGATCCGCCGATAAATCCAATCGTAACCTCCTCTCCCCGCTGCGCTTTCCGCAGTACATTCGCAAGCCTTGTCAAGTCCCCTTCTGGAAAATCGGTGGCTCTGATATACATATACTCTAAAGAATCCTCCGCTGCCCTTACTGTACTGCCTAAACCTAAAACGCTAAAACAAACAATCAAAAACACAGCACATAGATAAATACATTTCTTCTTTTGTCCTTTTGTCCTATGAATCCCATGACGTTTATATATGTAGTACCACATTTCATAACCCCTTTTGTTATACTTACAATCACTAAGATTTACCAAATAACCAGACTCACGAGTGCGTGAATACTATGCATTCATGGCAAAGTTTATCGCTCGTAAGTATATCCATACATTATAATATAATAATGCTGGCGCTGTTAATATCTGATAGATCATATGTTTTTCCCGTTTTTAATCCTATCACTTTTGGTCTTAATACATACTGTGGATTATTCTCCACAACCCTTGCGCGCTCGCCTGTACTTAGTTCCACATCCGTTCCCACCGGATATAAAATCACACTCTCCAAAAAACTTTTCATCACATTAATGTCAAGTTCCTCTGTCATTGACATAATCATCTCAACTGCATTGCGCGGTGAAAATGGTTTTTTATAAGGCCGCTCCGTAACAAGTGCATCATAGATATCTGAAATAGATATTATCCGTGCAAAAAGATTAATTTTATCCCCCGCAACACTCATAGGATAGCCTTTTCCATTAATTTTTTCATGATGCTGCAATACACCAAGCTTAATGGAATTTGATAAATCTTCTTTTTCCTTTAAAATGCCATATCCCAGCAAAGAATGCTGTTTCATCAGTGAAAATTCTTGATCTGTCAGCCGTCCCGCTTTATTCAGCACTTCATTGGGGATCTTCGACTTGCCAACATCATGCAAAAGCCCCGAAATTCCAATTTCATAGACGGTTTTATCGTCCAAACCATACTTTTTTGCTACAATCAT
The DNA here is from genome assembly GCA_009774395.1 of Lachnospiraceae bacterium. GTDB lineage: Bacteria > Bacillota > Clostridia > Lachnospirales > Lachnospiraceae > COE1. The sequence continues at coordinate 31,906 of VSNQ01000002.1, read as the reverse complement.
AGACATTGTAGCCACATCAACACTATGCTTAAATGTATATTCATCGCTAATCTTTAATGTACTAATATCTACGGCAATTGCGTCATTATCCGAAATTGCACGCATCAAATCATCTGTAATACTGCGTGTTGTATCCGCAAATCCTGGAGAATCCGTTTCATTATAAAGATATTGGATGCCCTCTGCAACACGTGCTTTCACACTTTCCGATAAGCGCACTTTTGCCCTGTCGTTTACAGTTTTTTTCTCAATCTCCTGTTGTATCGAAGGTGCAATCACAACCATATCGGCAATATTACCCGTAATAAGATCGTCATCCTCGCCCTCTCGAATGTAAATACCTGGAATCCCCATTTTTATCAGCGACATAATATGGTAGTCATCCATCACTGTATTTCTAGCTATTAATATCCTGCCTGCACGGTCTACAATCGCCTGATCGATTTTCATACCCTGCTGCAAGGAACGAGTTCTTACATATCTTCTCTTAGCCAGTATTATCACTCCCTAATATTTTCACAATGCTTAGAAACTGTTAATCGAGCAGGGGAATGACCTTCTCTCCTACTCGCGTGCCGGGCACGAGACTGTCGCATTAAGGGAAACATATACAAGATATTATAATGCTGTACCACATTTTATACCATATCTTGTATAATCAAAACTTAATGCGACAGTCCCTCTTCCTTTGAGTGCCCGTGTGCATAAATTACTTATGTCAATTACTTGTCACAATTAATTTCTGAACAGTTCCTTATTCACAAATTAATTGGTATTGTTCTATTTTACTCTATCCGCGAGTTAAAGTCTAGTAAAAATATTTAGGAAGTCTTTGAAATATAATAATCCACAATATACTTTGCATCCACCCAATCCGCAAGCCATACTTTCTCATTTCCCAAATAAAACTTTACCCCCTCGTCCCATGCTCTTTTTGCGTCGATTACCAGTATGCAGGGAGTGCCGTCATGCCGTCTGCCTACGCTTTTTGCAGTTTCCATATCCTGTGACAAATGAACATACTGTCTACTCTGCGGCAGCAGACCTTTTGCTTTAATGGAATCCAAAAAACGCCTTGCCGTGCCATGATATAACACTTTTGGCGGTATTTTTTCCTCTTTCACAATCTTCATGGGTATGGAATGCCCATAAAAAGCACGAATCATTCCATCCTTAAGTTCAAAACGCTTCTTCTCGGACTTAGCAATCACCTCTTGAATATCCGCTTCCTGCACATCTTTCCAGTGTTCTTCCCTATGAAGCGCATTTAAAAGCTGGTCGATCGGAACTCTGCCCTCTGCATCCATTTCTAATTCATACTCCCATGGAGCATGGCGAAGGGCATAAGATAATTCTTTACTCAATGCATCTCTATAATTCATTTTTATCCCTCTGGGGCTGTCGCAATAAGCTTTGATAATACAAGATATCGTATAAATCTTAACACGGTGTTAGACTATCTTGTGTTCATTTGCCTTAATGTGACAACCCTATACCAATCCATCAGGGCTGTCGCAATAGGTTTTAATAATACAAGATATCGTATAAATTTCAGAACCGTGTTTGACTATCTTATATATGTTTGCCTTAACGCGACAATCCCTTTCTTCGCTTACTCAAAAATATATCACATTTACGATAACATTTTTCGCAATGTTTCAAATAGCACATCCACATCAATCGGCTTCGCAATATGCCCATTCATTCCGCACCGTATAGCCTCCTGTTTATCTTCCTCAAATGCATTGGCTGTCATTGCAATAATAGGGATTGTTGCTAAATCTTGATTCTTTAGACTGCGGATTGCCTTTGTTGCTTCATAACCATTCATCACCGGCATCTGCACATCCATTAGTACCAATTGATAATATCCCACCTCAGATGCTTCCAGCTTTTCCACTGCGATTTTTCCGTTGCCTGCCACTTCTACAGTAAATCCTGAATCCTCCAAAATTGCCATTGCAATTTCTTGATTCAGTTCGTTGTCCTCCGCCAGTAGAATCCGCCCTGTTTTAATGCAGACAGACTCTTTGCTGGCAGCCAGTTCCCCCTTATTTTCCGCAGCCATCACAGAATTTAAACATTTACGCAGCCCTGATAAAAACAGTGGTTTACTGCAAAATGTGGTTACGCCTGCCGCCTTTGCTTCCTCCTCAATATTTGACCAGTCATAAGCAGTCAATACGATAATCGGAACATTTTCCCCAACTTCCTGACGAATCCTGCGCGTTACCTCAACACCATTCATATCAGGCAGCAACCAGTCAATCATATATACGCTGAAATTATCATTGCGCATCACTGCCTGACGTGTACGCAGCACTGCTTCCTTGCCAGATAACGTCCACTCTACACGCATTCCAATCTGCTGCAGCATATAAGACACGCTGTCACAGGTGTTAAAGTCATCATCCACCACAAGCGCTCTGCAATTCTTTAATTCAGGTATTACCAGCGGTTCGCGCATTCCCGAATACAGGCGGAATGTAAATTTCACAATAAATTCTGTTCCAACCCCCTGTTCGCTTTTTACCTCAATATAACCATTCATCATATCGACGATATTTTTCGTGATTGCCATGCCAAGCCCCGTGCCCTGAATACCGCTCATTGTTGTATTTTCTTCACGTTCAAACGGTTCAAAAATATGCTTAACAAACTCCTCACTCATGCCGATTCCGTTGTCCTTAATATGAAATTCATAGTTTGCATACCCTTCCGGAGCACCCATCTTTTCAATGACCCGCATACTTATCACGCCTCCAGAGGCAGTGTACTTTACAGAATTTCCAATTAAATTTAATAACACTTGATTCAGCCGCAGTTTATCACAGTATATCTCCTCATTAAGAACATCTACTGTATCCATATGCAGTTCTAACTGTTTGGCACGCACATCCGCCTGAAGGATATTGCAAAGCCCATGCAGCACTTCCGGCAGACTGCACGGCTTCTCCTCCAAATGCATCTTGCCGCTTTCAATACGGCTCATATCCAAAACATCATTTATTAAACTAAGCAAATGTTCTCCTGAGGTCTTTATCTTCTTTAAGTATTCCTCCACCTGTTCCTTATAATCAATATGCGTAATCGCAAGTGTTGTAAATCCGACAATCGCATTCATCGGCGTGCGGATATCATGTGACATATTGGAAAGGAACACACTCTTTGCTTTGCTTGCGCGGTTCGCCTGTGCCAATGCGTCCTCCAGCAAGCTCTTTTTCTCCATCTCGCCGCGTATTTCCTCATCCACGCTATGAAATCCCAGAACTATGCCTCGGCTTTTGTTCCAGGTTCCTGCACGTACAATTTTTAATTGAAAATACTCCGTCCTTTTTCCATTAGTACGGTAATTTACACAACAGATATTCTTTTCTGACAGTTCTGTAATCAGTTTATCCGGCATCACCGCCTGCGATAATACCTCTTTGTCTTCTTCATATACATAATGCGCAATATACTGTTCCATGCTTTTTTGATAAGACATTTCTTCATGAAAAGCATCCCCGAATTTTTGTTTGGTATTTTCCTCTTTTCGCAGTGGAAACCCCTTGCCTGTTTCAAGATCATAAAAACAAACCAAACTGTAATCAATACTCAATGCCTGCACTAATTCCGTATGGTGCTGTTCTCTATTTTTTTCTCGTATTTTCTGCGCTGTGCAGTCCAACAGGAAACGCTGGTATAACAATTCTCCATTTTCCTTCAAAAGCTTAACATTTCCCATGACATGAAGAATTTCCCCATCCTTATGCCGAACACGATACTCCACACTAATGCTGTCGCCCTCTTTTGTCAGCTTTCCAATCAAAGCACAAAGCCTTTCCCGATCCTCCTCAACTACCGACGGAGAAATCATCTCAAATCCTTTTTCCTTTAATTCTTCTTCCGACTCATATCCCAGTATTTTCAATGCGGCACGATTGATACTAATAATCTGCCTTCCATCTAATGAATGGCAGATAACACCACAGTCCAAAGAAGTAAAAATGGTTTCCAATATATGATTTTTTTTGATAAGTTCCTGCTCATATGCACGCTCCTGCGTAACATCAACCGCAATGCCGACCGTTCCCATTACGCTTCCATCAATATTATAAAGCGGCGATTTATAAGTAGTCAGTATTCTCTTACCGCCGCCTGTCTGTATTATTTCCTCTGCGATACAGGTTTTCTTCTTGGTCATAACCTCATTTTCCGATTCAATGCAAGCTGGATCATCCTGCTCTACATCCCAGATATACGCATGACCGCGCCCTTCCACCTGTATCTTTGTTTTATTAACCGTTTTGCAGAAGCTATTATTTACTTTCTCATGAATTCCCTCTTTATTTTTATACCATACAAGATTTGGCGTGCTGTTAATCGCCGCTTCCAAATAATGATTTGTCTGCCAATTATCTTTCTCCGTTTTCAATGCCTGCTGCCATTTCAATAAACGAAAATGTATTTCTTTATCGGACATTGCATTTGTCCAGATATCCTTTATCTGCGCAAGCAGCTTCTCAGGCAGAAGTTCAAAAACCATATGTTCATTATCGGCTAACAAAATAATTTCTGTTTCCTCTTTCCTGCCCGCAGCCACCTCCTCAAGCACCGGAATCGGCTCCAATTCCTCTAAATTTACCAAAATAATATCTGCCCTTGCGGTTAATTCTTTCTTCGGTGCACCGCTTTGCGAAAATACGTGCGAAAAATGCTCCATCGGCGGCAATTCCTGAATCAATTCAAATGCCCTGCAGCCGCGGCCAATCAAATAATAATGAAGCTGGCAGTGATACATAATTATAATTCCTCCTCGTTTTGCATAGTTCTTTTGTTGTAATCATGTCCAATCCTATTCTTAATCTGCAACAATTTATGTAACAATTCAGCCTATGGCTTCCTGTTACGGGCATCAAGCCATGCAAAATCGCTTCGTGATGGCTTGATGTATCTCAACCACTATGTGTTCTTACGGACTTTGCAGCATAGTGCAAAGTCCTAGGCTGAACTGTAACCAATTTATTCTGTATTTATTGTAACAAGGGGAAAGATTTATGTCAATATTTGTAATGCGTCTGATATTTTTGAATTGTCACTACAATTCCTTACTCAACCACAAGTTTAAAATTATTTATAAAGGAATGCTGTTTTGCACGCACAATGTCCCCCATCCCGTCATACTATCAGGCCGTTCTGGTACGCCGGCAAGCGGACGCGTTCCCCGTATTAAATACGCTTTTAACTTCTGTCCAAATAAAAATGGATCGTTTCCCCTCACAATCCCCCATTCCATAAGCAATGCTGCCGAACCCGAAACAAACGGCGTTGCAAATGACGTGCCTGAAACCTTTTCATATCCGCCATTTGGCACTGGAACCGAAATATTTACCCCTGGCGCTGTTAAATCTGGCTTTACCTCTGCCACACCGAAAGGAACGTTTGGTCTGTTTAAGCGTCCCTCCTCATAACGATACACAAACCCTCTCCCCGAAAAATCCGCATACCTTCTATAAATTGGATCATATGCTCCCACAGTAATCGCACGCCGTGATGTCGAAGGAATCGTAATTGTCATCTCCGGTGTCGGAAGAAGGAATCCTGTTCCGGCATTGCGCACTGCATAGCTTGGCAGATAAAACCGATACTCCCCTGTAACAACACTTACCGGTTCCAACTCAAAACGCCATACACCGCTGTTAATATAAGAGCCGACAGATATGCCTCGTTCTATCGGCATGCCTCGTTCTATTGGCATGCCTCGTTCCATTGGCATCATATCAATAAAAATTTCCTGACTAGTACTATATGGCAACGGTTCACCCAAAAAGCATAAAAGCTGTGTCTGTTCCAGCCTTCTGCGCACAGTATCCGCCTGCCGTAAATTTGCCAGTTCCAATGTTACGCGCTCACCGCTGGGTGACACAATTGTCATATTATAGATATCCTGATAATGTTTCCAAAGCTGAATGCTTAATCCTGTTTCATAGTCTGCAATTGTAAGTTCAATCCTCTGCAGTTCTTTTGCTATGCCTGCCGTATGGCCTCTTGACGCACCCTCATTACCGCTTCCTATAATAATTGCGCTTTTGCCGATTTCTGATGCATTGTCAATAAAACGCTCCAAAAGCGAATTGCCGTGATGATCCCCATAGGTATTGCCAAAACTTAGATTTAATACTACTGGCTTATTTAGTTCAATCCCCAGCTTTACTGCATAGTCAATGCCGCGAATTAATTGTGTTGTTCTTGGAAATGAATCCGGCTGCGGCGTGCCCAATTTAATCACAAGTATATCCGCTTTTGGCGCGACTCCGATAAGACTTCCTGCTGCCACGCCTGCAACAGCCGTACCATGCCCTGATAAGTCCAAAACAGGCACCAGCTTTTGACCGTTTTCACGCCCCAAAGAAAGTGCCTCATTAATCTGTTCCCTAGTATATAATACGCCCTCTTGATAACCAGGCGGTGGTAAGAACCCCTGTTGTTCTTCAGCCACAGCAGTCTGATCCCATATCGCTAATACCCTAGTCTTTCCCTCTGCATCTTGAAATTCTGGTAGGAAAAAATCAATGCCGCTGTCTAGTATCGCCACAATGACTCCCTCTCCCGTAAGTCGCGGTTCTCGCTGTGTTACCTGAAGAATGCAGGAGGCTTCTTTGGCAAAATTATTATTGGAATCTGCAAAATCCATAAAGCCGCATTCCCTGCCCTAATATGCTCTTACTATTATAATATGCCGCTAGGTGATTTTGCGGAATCCATCGCTATAAATTCGTAAGTTCTTCCATTTCCTTATTTAATTCGCTTACTACCTCTTGATTAATTCCCATACGCCCCGCAATATCTGCCATATCCCCTACGAGGCTCTGTGTGCTGTCTGCTACCCCTGTAATCCCAACAACCCCACCATCAATTGCATTCGTAATCGTTCCGATTGCTTCCACAATTTCCGCAATTGCAGCGTGCAGTCCATTTACCTTTTCATTGTAAGTATCCATTGCATGTTCCACATAAGCTGCGTCATTCTGATATTGGCTTCCAATCTGTACAAAAGCTTGAAATTCCGTTAAAATAGAATTATTCAAATACTCCACCAAATTGTGTGCATTCTCAGATAGATTGTGCACTGCTTTTGTGACAACCACATTGGTTTCTTGTATTTTATTTGCCGTCTGCCTGCTCGACGCTGCTAATTTCTGTATTTCTGCTGCTACTGCCGCAAAACCTTTTCCGGCTTCCCCCGCCCGTGCCGCTTCAAGAGAAGCATTCAGCGCAATCAGCGTAATTGTTGAACAAATCTCTAAAATATCACTTGTAAGACTCTTAATCTGATCAACGTTTTTACTCTCCTCAATCGCTTGATTTAAAACGCTTAAAATATCTTCCACTTTTGCGCTTGTCGTTTCCAATATATGCTGCGCCGAATACTCCAATTCATCTGCACGAGCTTTCATATGTACAGAATAGTCTGTAATTGTGCCACACTCCTTAGCCATATCCTCTGCACTAATCTGAATATCCTCTGCGCTGCGATTTATGTTGGAGGCATTGCTTGCTACCTCCTGTATTGTTGCAGATAACTCCTGCGCTAATGCTGACAATCCCTCTGCACTCTCGTTTGAAGTTCTTGTTCTTTTTAATACTTCGGATGCCACCTGCTTAACACGTTCCGCACTTTTTTGCAGTGCCTGCGCAATATTTTGAATCGGTTTCATTACATATTTTAGTACAATACTGACAGCAGCCAAAACCAACAACAGGCAGATAATAATTGTTGTATTGCTAATCGCAATGGAACGCATATATACAGTTGAAAGGTTATCGCGTGCATGCTGTGTTTCCTCACTGATAGAAGCATTCAGCGAATCAATGCCACGTTCTATTGCCGTTCCATAAGCAGCCACATCCCCATTCGCGTAATAGTATGCATCCTGTGTTTTACTATCTGCACTAGCACATACTAAATGTACTAATGCATGTTTAAAAGAATCATAATCTGCCAATAACGTCTGATATATATTGATGTCATCTGCCGCAACATAGCTTTGATATTCCACAAGCATATCATCCAATGCTTTTTCCTCTTGCTTTATTTGTGATACAACATTTGTCATAGTGCTATAATCTGTTGCCACTATATGCGACAGCGCCATTTTATGAATATTCATTACACAGCGGCGAATTTCTGACAGCTTGTTTTTTCCATCCATATAGTCATCTGCAATAATGGATGCATTGGTATTGACATTCCGAATATTTGAAACTGCCAAGACATTGGAAATCAGTGCCATAACACCCAACAGAACAATCGGCAGTATCAAGCGATACTTAATACTAATTCTTTTCTTCATATTTACTCCAATCTGCCTGTTCTCACAGGCATTGTATTTAAAATATGCTCTCCTTATTGCGCCGTAATACCCTCGACCATATTATCTAACTGCTCTTGCAGTGCCTGTCCTGTACGGTTTCCTGCCGCCATATTTTCCGAAAATCGCTGCACAGGTTCCCAAAATTTGCCGCCAATCCGCTGTAAACTTGCATATTCTGACTGTTCTAATAAAGCAGCAATCGCTGGGGAATGCTGCACAGAAGCAGACGCTGCCGCTTTGGTATTAGAAGGTCCCTGCCCACGCATTGCAAAACGCAAACTTTGATTTTCCTCGCTGGTAATCCACTCTGCCAGCCTTGAAGCCCACAAATACTCCTGCGAATAAGCATTAACGCCAACCAGCTTATATCCGGAAAAAGATGCCATTTGTATCTGTCTTCCTGCACAAGTATATGTTGGAAGTTTTGCCGCCGCATAGTTTTCTCCCCATGCCTGTTCCACTGCAATAGCATTCCATACACCGCTTACTCCTGCAATCACAGAACCGTCTTGAACGCCTGCCATAAAACCACTATCATCTGTACTAAGGAAACTTGGCTGCTGTGCAATGGCAAGCATCGCCTCCGCCACATCAATCCCTTTCACAGCGCCGTCCACTGCATTCCAAGTACAAAAATTGGTAATACCATTGTCCTCCAGCCCCACTGTCAGACCTGTATTGCCGAACAAAGCATATACATACCATCCTGATGACCAGTCCATTGTTACCTTTTTCCCATGTTCTGCCGCCACTTTTAATAATCCATCCATTGTCTGCACGTCTTCGTCGCTAAAATACTGTTTATTATAATAAAGAAAATATCCATTATCTGCTGTTAAAGGGTAAGCATACAACGTATTATTAACCGTTGCCGCTTCAACTGCCCCCTCCAGATTTTCCGCCCGAATCGCATCCGCATTCTGCACTGGCTCTAATGCTCCTGCTGCAACCAGCGTATTTAATTGATCGTCGGCGAATGTAAAGACATCCGCTCCCCCTTCCAAGTCCCCTATTAAAGCATCCTTACAGTTTGTTTCCCCCTGCACCGCATATGTAATATCAAACTCCGCCTGCCCTTTGTAGTTCTCTTGGAAACGTTCAAGCATCTGCGCATACAACTCCTTATCCTCCTCAGCCCCCCAAACTACCAATGAAACCTTACCAGACGCCGATTTGTTTAAATTACTGCTTTGCACTGCCTTTGAATCGATTGCTGCATTTGCACTTTTCTCTGTGTATTCTCCATTTGCCCCGCAGCCGCACAGCACTGTGCACACAGCCGCCGCACATAGCAGCATTCTCTTTTTCCTCAATATTTCCATTGCAACTTCCTCCAATATAAATTGATTCTATTCACTTAGAAACAAATCAATACCATTCGCAATGCCTTGAACAATTTGATTTCTGTTTTATATTCTATAACCAAGTTAATCCTTCACCTTAAAAACCTTATCGATCACAATAAACAGTGGAATTCCTACCGCAAATAGTACTACAAATATAATTAAAATACAGATAAACTGTATCCATCCGCTGTGTGCTTCATTCCATTGATCGTTAATACAGTAAAAGACCCCTTTTGTGTATACATGATATTGTTCACAGAGTTCTTCCATATTGGCAAGCGCACGTACATGTACAGCGCCTTTCTTTCCTATAGGAAGCGTAATTTTCTTTCCTGCTTTAATCTGTGCAGCGACGCTTACGGGCATCTGTGCAAGAATATAGGATTGGTCGGGCAGTTGGAGCAGATAATACTCCGCATATTCTCCAAAAAAATCCAGTGCTATCCTCGTAACATCCTCGCGTTTGCGCGAACCACCCAATCTGCTGAATTGACTGGTATACATACTGATCCAAGGATGGCGCTCCCCGATTCCAGTCGGAATAATACCAATTGGTTCTATCGTGAAGCAAGAAGTCTGCCATGCATCTTCCCATGCCTGTGCCGTTTCTATGCGCGGAATATCCGCCGCTGCAGGATAGCCGATATAATCCTCTATCATTCCGTTTTCTGTTTCCGCTAATGTTACTGGCTCCTCTTTGCTGCGAAGCAACATTTCAATATCTATGTTTTTCGCGACAAAAACACCAGCGAAAAGCGCAAATATAATCGATAACCCTTGTAATATTTTTACGATTGTCTGTTTCATTTTTTCTAGTACTCTCCCTATTTCAATGTTTCTTGTTGTAACCGATCAAATTCTGCCATACACGCCTCCACGGTCGCACCATTTAGCAATTTGCGCACAATTAAACAGGTGTTTCCCCACTGCTCCAGTTTCATGGAGGCATTAGAGCCTAACACATAAACATTCTCATTAATTCGATTATTCAACGGCTTTAATGCCGGAATGCACTCTACTTCCACATTTTTGGACGACGAAATCACTTTATTTGTTTCAGAATATATTTGCAGCGCCTCATCCGAAACCAAAATATCCAAAGTTTTTTTTGCGTCCTCTGCATGTTCTGCGTCTGCGCCAATCGCAAATCCGGTTATTGGAACTACAGGCATTTGACCACGCTTGCTGGGAAAACCAATCACAAGCATATTAAAATCGGGATTGCCATATGCGGTTTCTGCATTTGCTGCGCCCCAATATGCCATAACTATTGGTGTCTTCTGTGAAAGGAAATCTGCTCCCTCTCCCTCAATCGCTTCGCTTACATATGCTTTTTTTGCATCAATATATCCGCAGTCAATCAATTCCTGAAGAAATTCAAAGCCTTCGCGCATATAGTCGCTGTATTTGCTTTCGCCACTATTTAATGCGGCAATCTCCGCTTCCGTATTTCCTCCATTGTACAAATCTGCATATGCCTGAGCCAATACAAACGTTTCAAGCCACCAACGGTTCGCGCCAATCGGCGTTTCAATTCCGTTTTCTTTAAAAACACGACAACATTCCAAAAATTCCTCCGGCGTATTTGGAAGGGACAGATTATATTGATCAAACATATCCTTATTAATAAACAAGCCATACGCAACCACTTCCTGTGGAATCGCAACCAGTTTACCATCGACAATATTTGCTATTTTTACCACATCACGCAGATTTTTGGCACTTTCTAATCCTGATAGATCCATTAATAAATTTTCTTCCCCCAATATTTGAATGGTATCCGGATTTAACAAATATATATCATCCATGTTGCTGCGCACCCTGTCGAGTGCCACATCATCATATGTTTTATCTTGGTAGTTCTCGGCTGTATAAGTATTATATTGTACCGATACGCCCAATTTTTCTTCTGCCAAAATAATTGTTTTATCTGCTGCTGTTCGAGCAACATTATCTGCATCTGGTCTTGTCTTTTCCATAGGACTGAATAAATTAATAACCCGTTTTGTTTTATCCTCAGAGATAATGATATTTTTGCTGTTGTCCCCGTTTCCTTTACAGGCAGCGATACTGACTGCCGCAAGTCCTGCTAAACAAAACACTCCAAATTTTTTTACGCTTTCTTTATTCATTTTAAAACCTCAACTACTTTTTTTGAACACATTGATAAATTACCTTCTTTAGCAATTCTATATCAATTGGTTTCGCCAGATGAATATTCATTCCAGCCTCCAAAGCTTCTTTCTCGTCCTCCGCAAACGCATTTGCTGTCATTGCTATAATTGGAATTGTAACAGCATCCTCACGCGGAAGTGCTCGAATCGCCCTTGTCGCATCATATCCGTTCATTACCGGCATTTGTACGTCCATTAAAATAGCATCAAATTCCCCCTTTACGGCACTGGCAAAACGTTCTACCACCATTCTGCCATTTTCTACTACCTCGCAGGCTGCACCCTCGATGGACAATATTTCAATTAGAATTTCCGCATTAATATCATTATCCTCCGCTGCAAGGAAATGCAGTCCTGACAAGTTATTGCGTTCTGCGGATTCTGCTGTATTACTTCCATTTTGCTGCATATGCATATCTAAAATTTTTTCTTGACATGCCGATACAAAAAAAGGCTTCGTCAAAATACCCGTGTTTGGTATACCAAGTATTTCCTCGTGCTGCGCTTCTTCTACGCTATTGCCCGTACAAGAAACCCCAAAAAGAATTGGCACTCCTTCTGATACCAACTCACGCAGCTCTCTCAACGATGCAATTTCATCCGTTTTCACAGTTTCCCAGTCAATCAGAATCATCTGATAACGCAAGGCATTGTGCTTCTGCCGCAGCAAGACAAGTGTTTCTTGTAGATTGGGTACAGATTCCGCATCAACCTCTGACTCTTTCATTAGCAAACTGATATTTGCACACTCCTCCGTATCACTGCTTACTACAAGAATCCGTGATATCCCATTTTCTTTCCAAAATTGTTTGTATGTTTCATTCTCCGATATGCGAAGCTCTAACTCCACCCGAAAGATACTCCCTTTGTCTACTTCGCTGACGACATCTATGCTTCCACCCATCAGCTCTACAATATTTTTTGTAATCGCCATACCAAGCCCTGTTCCCTGCACTTTATTGGTAGTGCTATTCTCTGCTCTTGTAAAAGCATCAAATATTGTTGTCAGGTATTCTGGCGTCATGCCATAGCCGTTATCCTCCACTTCAATCCGAATATGTTCAAACTGACTGGAATGCTGCTTAAGCCCAATTATGCGAAACCAGATATCACCGCCCTCTGGCGTATATTTTACAGCATTAGACAACAGATTAATTAAAATCTGATTGATTCTTGTTTCATCCCCCACTAAATACTCATGCTGAATACCTGTTACTTGTACATAAAATGTTTGATTTCTATTATTTGCCATAGGACGAATAATCGCATCTACAGAAGAAACCAAGTCATTTAGCGTAAATTCCTCCATTGTCAACACGACTTTGCCGCTCTCAATCTTTGATACATCCAATATATCGTTAATTAAACTAAGCAGATGTTGTCCAGATGCTGTAATTTTCTTTGTGTATTCCCTTACTTTTTCCGGATTTTCTGCATCTTTGGCAAGCAAGGTTGTAAATCCAAGAACTGCATTCATCGGTGTGCGGATATCATGCGACATATTGGAAAGAAACATTGTCTTGGAATTACTTGCAATCTGTGCCGCCTGCAACGCTTCTGCTAACTGCTTGTTATAGATTTCCCTCTCTATTTCCCGCTCTTTACGGATTTTGTTCTGCTGTCTTTGACTAAAATAATATAAAACACAGCATAAGAAGAACGCAACCAGCATTACTGCAACCACAATATAAATATTTTGGTTAACCGTATCCCCCTCCTGCTGAATCGCTTCTATCGGTACATAACCGATTAAATAATGTGCTCCGTCATTCACAGCCCACATATAGTTCAGAGCATTTTCCCCAAGGACTTTATGGTAATACAAAATATTTTTATTATTTTCCAGGCATTTTGTAACCTCTGTCATTAAGTCTTCTTCATAGATATCGTTGGCGCGGTAAAAATCTTCCAAATTAAGATGACCAGCGTCCCGCACTCCCATTCCCTTCGGTTTTAATACAAAACGCTCGGTTTCTGCATCCATAATATAAAGCATTGCTTTTTGATTATAGAAACCGTTTGGAAGCGACTTATCAAGAGAATCGAATGTATATTCTATATAAAGAACCGCTACTTCCTGCCCGTCTTTTTGTACTGGGCATTTCATGGTATATGCCCATGCTCCCATATAATTAATATATGTTTTTGAAATCGGCAGACCTTCTATTTTTTTTCCTGAAGAAAAATCAAGCTCTGCTTGTGAAAACGCCTCGCCTGTATTGGAAATACCTACTGTTTCTCCTGTGCAAATCAAAGATACCTTAACCATTGTCTGGTTATTTTGATAAGAACAGATATACGCTTCCATATCTGATGCCAGCGCAATTTCTTGTGCCATTAGCTTCTGAAACTCCGCTTCCTTGTTAAAAATTGCCTCGATTGTGCATTCAATTAAATCCAAACTCTCGTTTAAATTCTGCACTGCTGACGCAGTCATCTCCTTAGAAATCTTATGTGATACAGAAAACACGACAACACCCAATATACTAAAAACAATTACAATCGAAAGAAGCAGCGGCATGCCTTTATCCGATCTGCTTCTGTTCTTTTCTTTCTTCATTCTTACACTCCAATCTACTATTTTGGATTTATGATGTTTGAAAATGGTACAATAAGAACTGTTTTTCGGACTTTTAGCCAGATGCGATATGAGTTTCAGAAACGTGACACGATTCTAAATTAAGTTCTAAGGCCCTTCTATTCTTAAAATTGCTATTCTTCACCATTTACAGTTGTACTGACCTCAACTGTATAGTTTATATTATACCTTTATTACTATTTTTGTGTCAATAAAAATCGCAAATATCAATAAATTAATAGATTTTGACGGATGTATGAAACTTTTTTATAAAATATGTGTTCCTGCACTAATGACTCGTGACATTTTGGCGCGAACGCGTTATAATTAAACTTTAGAAAAAATATCATAAGGAGTGTTTCATATGCATACATTTCAACCATTTCCAATTGAACAGTTGGAATTTAATCCATTCGAGAAAATTGGTACGGAGTGGGCATTGGTATCTGCTGGCTCAAAGCAAAAAGCAAATACCATGACCATTAGCTGGGGCGGTGTTGGCGTCCTCTGGGGAAAAAACGTCGCTTTTCTGTTTATCCGTGATTCTAGGTATACAAAAGAATTGATTGATGCCGGCGATTTCTTGTCTGTTTCTTTTTTGGATAAAGCTTACAAAAATGCTCTAAACTACTGCGGCGCACATTCCGGAAGAAACGAAGATAAAATTGCAAACGCAGGGCTTACATGGAATTATAAACTGTCTATTCCATATATTGACGAGGGTAGTTTGGTGCTGCTTTGTCAGAAACTATCTGCCACAAGGATTACAGAGGACTCGTTCCTCTCGCCGGATATCAAAAAATGGTATACCGATGGAGATATGCACACAATGTATGTTGCAGAAATCCTCGAAGTACTTGCACGGTAAAGAACCAATATTTCCCATTTATACGAACGCATACAAAAATACCGAAAGATTCGCTGCCATATGAAAGAAAAAGGGCGCGCCGAAACACTTTACTTTTTCATAACTGAGCGCTATCAGTATTCCCATGCAGGTGCCGTAAACAAACTGCGGCAGGTTGCCGTGAAACAGTCCAAACAGCAGCGCCGACAAAAGGGCACAGCAGGGAATGCCGAAAAAGCGCCGCATTCGATTATACAAAATTCCACGGAATACAATTTCCTCCACCAGCGGAGCAATTACGCCATAAAGCAAAATCCCCAACCACAAGGGAACAGAATATTGTATGGTTTCAACTTCTTGATATTTTTCAGAAAACGTTTCAAACAGCTTCATATAAAAGGATACTATGCCATTTAACAAAAACGCGGATACCATGCCCCAAAACGCACAGAGCGCAAGCTTTCCCCTTTCTTTTTTTCCATATCCCAAAAATCCCTTACTACAAAACTGCAGAAATTGTTTCAGAATCCCTGCATCAATATCCACTTCACCAGAAACAGCTACTTCCTTTAGAAAATCTTCTAATAAAAAATAGACCGCGATCAAGCTTGCTATCGCATTTATCACAGCGCTTAGCGGATGCTGCACCGATTCTATCCAAACAGCAATACCACGAATTGGCAGCATTGGAATTGCAAATGCAAAAAACAACATTGCAAACGTTTTCACCAGCATATAGACTAGAAACGGCTTTAAAATATACCAGATTTTCTGCGGTATTTTGGTTCTTTTCGGCGTAATTTTAACCTTTCCCATTTACAATCTCCTCAAACTTCTTTTACTTTATTTCATCAATAACCGTTCTAATTCTGCTACCGTTTCCACGATATAGTCTGCGCCTGCCTGTTCGAGTTCGCCCTCTTGTGCATATCCGAACGCAACACCGATCCCCGTCAATCCAAACGCTTTCGCCCCTTCAATATCAAATTTCCGATCGCCTACCATTGCAATCGACTTTCTAAGCGCTTTCTTATTGATTTGCTGAATACTGGATTCTTCGGCACTTCTTTCGCTTGGATTGACAAATATCTGCGGCACCAAGCGGCGCAGCGCCTCCTCCACAACTTCCTCTTTGCGGCTGCGTGTCCCATCCATTTCGCTTCCCACTACCACATCAAAATACGCTTGAATTGCAAAATGCTCCAAGATACGCTCCACCAATACTGTCGGCTTGCTGGAAGCAATTGCCAGCTTTTTTCCGGCACAATGCAGATTAGCAAGCATCTGCGCAATACCAGCATAAATTTCGTTTTCAAAAATACCTGTTACCACAAAGCGCTCCCGATATTTTTCAACTGCAATTTCCGTCTGCTCGTGATGAAAACCATAAAATTCCATAAAACTGTCCTTTAACGGCGGGCCAATAAAAGGTTCTAATTTATCTAAATCCGGCTCCTCAATCCCCAAAGCCTGCAAAGCATACTGCACAGACTTGGTAATCCCAACTTTTGGGTCGGTTAGTGTACCATCTAAATCAAATAAAATATATTGAAACATTACTTATACTCCTTTATTTTACTGCTGTTTTTAACCATGTCTTATACTGAAATTACTTTCTGCAATGCAAAAGAATACAGAATCCGCTCCTTTACGTGCACCCCCGTAATCTGCTCCAACGCCATCTGATAATAATCAAGCTGTGCATGGTAACGGTCAATTAATTCCTGCACACTGTCCACTCTGTCCGTTTTATAATCGGCAAGAACAATTTCCCCGTCCTCATAAAAAAATACATCAATTACACCTTGAATTAATACCATTTCATCTTCTGGATACTGTTCTTTCAGTTTCTTTGCTGGTATACCAAGAACAAACGGCTGCTCCCGAAACAGTACATTTTCTTCCTGTGCTGCTATCATACGCGTTGCAAGCGATGTTCGCAAAAATCCAGCAATCCGCTTATTGCTGACACACTGCAAATCCTCCTCCAATACGCTTCCCTCAGAAATCCAACGCGCACGTTCTTTCCGGATTGCAGCGTACAAATGTTTGTCAGCATTTTCGTTCTCCGCACAGTATAGCAATTCTTTGGAAAACGATAACAATTCCATAAACTTATGTACTGCTGTTCCGTATTGAATGCCTTGCTGTGCTGGGATTGTACTGCCTTGTGCACTCTCGGCTGATATCCTGTCTGCCATTGCAGTGCCGTCAACTGCCAAACCGCTCTGTCTTTCCTCCACATTTTCAGCCGAAATCCTATCCGCCATTGCAGTGCCGTCAACTGCCAAACGCTCTTGTCCCTCCTGCCGTTCTTCCCAATTTTCAGCCGCCAGATATTTACTGGCAAAACGTGGAATATAACTTTCTTTGGGCAGAATAACCAACTCCGCTGACTCTGCTGCGGTTTCCTCATACGCTGCGCGCTTTAATTCGGAAACAGTTGTCTTAACGGTCAATCCCTCAAGATAAGCAAAGGGATATTGGTATTCCAACCGTTCCTGCAGCCTGCTTGATAACTCCTTCTTGGCAAATTTTCCAGCATTGGCAAGGTCTTTTTCTAAGATTGCAGCTTTTCCCTGCTCCTGAAACTGTGCTGTGTAACTGTCGCTCTCCTGCCACAATACCACCTGAAACGGCACCTCCTCAAACGGAAGTTTATGCTGTGTAAAGCCAATTCCATATTCCTCCAGCAAATCCTCCATACAACGGTGACGCATTAAAGACGCCAAAATGAAATCCATATAGGAACTCGCCGTCATTATTACAGAATACGGCAGCTTTTCCTCATTTTCCATTGTCAAATAAAAATTAGACGCCAATTTCTTTTCAAGGTTCTCCAAGTATCCTGTTAATATCAGCTTCTCTTTTGCACGGGTCAGTGCCACATAAAGCACACGCAAATCCTCTCCTCTTGTATCCTCTTTCATATGCTGTGCAACCACATTTTTACGTAATGTCTTGCGTTTTACGCGCAGATCAGAATCAATATAATCCACACCCACCCCCAGCGCTACATCCATTAAAATGCTTTGCCGCATATCCATTTGATTAAACTGCTTTGCCAAACCACACACAAAACAGATGGGAAATTCCAGTCCTTTACTTTTGTGAATGGTCATAATCCGCACGACATTGGCATTCTCATCAAGGATATTCGCCTCACCGAAATCAACCTCCTGCTCCTGTATTGTTTCAAGGTAGCGGATAAAATGAAACAATCCATAAAAACTGGTATTTTGAAAAGCTCCCGCTTTTTCTAGTAAAAGCGCAAGATTCGCCCGCCGCTGATCGCCCGCAGGCATTGCGCCCACATAAGCTTCATAGCCCGTTGTACGAAGCAAATCCTGAATTAATTCCTTAATCGGTGTATAGACAACCTTTGCCCGATAAGTGTTAATTGTATCCAAAAATTTCCTGATTTTCCCAGAGATTACAGATTCTGCCCCCTCGTTGCACAGTTTTTGCGCATACAGTTTCACCTGCTCATATAGAAACAGCCTTCTTGAAGATGCTGCGTTTTCTATTAAACTCTGGTTCTTTGATTCATTATCAAAAGCTTTTGTCAGTCCTTGCTCTTTTGCTGCTTCTTGGAAAGCTTCTGCCAGTCCTTCTCCTTTCTTTTCTTCTTGAGAAACCTCTGTCAGACCTTCTCCCTTCTTTTCTTCTTGGAAAGCTTCCGTCAGTCCTTGCTCTTTCTTTGCTTCTTGGGAAGCCTCCAAATTTTCCTGCTTAGACAAATACTGCTCCACACTGCAGCGGATTATGGCAATTTCTTCCTCTGTAAAACCGAAAAATGGAAGCTTCATCACACCGAAAAACGGAATATCCTGCAATGGATTGTCAAGCACTCTTAAAATATTGACAATTCCTTGTATTTCCAGCGTTTCAAAATACCCCTCCTTGCTGGTAACATGAACGGGAATACCGCGCTCCGACAAAATCCGCCGAAAATCTTCATCCCATCCTGTTGTAGCACGGAATAAAAGCACAATATCTGAAAATTTCGCCAGTCTGGTTTCTCCGGTGGCAACATCCGTAACTGGAAAATTTCCAACAAGTTCTTTAATACGCGATGCTACCATAATTGCTTCTTTTTCTTTATCGGAATACTTTACCTGCATACCAGTGCTGCTGGTGCGCTGCTGCGCTTTATTCGATTCCATTTGTTCTGATTCCGGCGACTGGGTTGCAATTAAAAGTTCTGTCTGATATAACAGCGGATTTTCTGCCGGCGGCGGATAGGCAGCCGCCGCATAAAGCGCCGCCTTTTGGTCATATTCTACATTTCCCACCTGCTTTTTCATTATCTGTGCACAGATAAAATTCACAGCCTCCGTAACCTCCTGCCGGCTGCGGAAATTTTTACGTAAATCAATACGAATTTCTTTGGGCGGCTCTTGCATAGACAGCTCTACTTTGCCAGATTCTGGTTTCTCATCGCCGAATAAGTCTGCCAGACCTTCTGTTATAGCATTTTTCAATGCATCTTGTGAAATTGGCTGATAATTTTGTTCTTGCTGCATTTCAGATTCGGTTTCTTCCACATTATCTTCTTCGTTAATGACATATGTGTCATATTTTTCCATAAATATTTCGGGACGTGCCAGGCGGAATTTATAAATGCTCTGCTTAACATCTCCTACCATAAAACGGTTGTATCTGCCTTTTCCTTCACCGGAAATACTTTTCAGCAAAAGTTCCTGCACTTCATTGGAATCCTGATACTCGTCCACCATAATTTCCTCAAAATAATCCTGCAGTTCCAAGGCAGTGCCCCGCGGCACAATATTGCCCTCCTCGTCCTTAGTCAGCAGTATTTCCAACGCAAAATGCTCCATATCAGAAAAATCAATTAAATTTTTATCGCGCTTCGCCGCATCCAGCCGCTCTTTAAAGGCAAGTGTCAACGATACCAATTCCGCAACGGCTTCCTGACACACCGCCATATCCGCAAACGTATCCTCCGGCGAAATCATAAACAAATGCTTCTTTAAATCCGAGATATTTTTCTTTACCTCGTCACGGATTGCCTTTACAACCTCCTTTAGCTGGGGATCGACCTCATCGCCTTTTTTTGCTGACAACTTTGTAAATGTAGCATAGGTAAACAAATCATATAGCGCATCATATGTATCCGCCTTCTGCATTTTCTGTATTAACGCCAAATCCGATTCTAAATTACCAATATACTGCATAGGCCCGCCGACGCTGCCTGCAATCGCTAACCCTTTAAGCAGCCGTATTTCACATTCCTGTAACACGGTTTCCATATATTTACGTGCAGGATGAAACCATTCTTTCTGGGTCAGTTCTTCCATACTTTCTAACTGATAATCCGTAAGCCGTTCCAAAAGCCACTCCTCCGGAAAAGGATTACTAATAGAGAAATGGTACAGCCGCAGAATCGCTTCCTCAATTTTCTTTTCACTTTTGCCTGTGCTGTAGCATTCCACAAAACGCAAAAAGCGTTCACTAGGCTCTGTATGCGCTTCCTCCAAAAGTTTTCCCATTACGTCACTTTCGAGAAGCTTTATCTCGCCCTCATCCGCCACACGAAAACCGGGATCAATACCAATTTCATTAAAATTATTGCGGATTATAAAAAGGCAGAACGAGTCAATCGTTGTAATCTGTGCGTTATGTATCAGTGACGTCTGCCGCTGCAAATGCTCGTTCTCCGGATTTTTTTCCAAACGTTCGGAAACAGCTTTGCTAATACGTTCACGCATCTGCGCCGCTGCTGCGGAAGTAAATGTTACGATTAATAACCTGTCAATATCAACAGGGTGTAATTCATCCGTGATCATTTGTATAATGCGTTCTACAAGCACAGCAGTCTTTCCGCTTCCTGCTGCTGCCGATACAAGGATACTGCTGTTTCTCGTGTCAATAACACGTTGCTGCTCCAATGTAAAATTCATTGCTTACTCCTATCTGCGTGCCATTGTACGCGTTTTCATCGAAATATATACTGCTTAACAGTTAAATTTTCCGAGTAACCTGACTACATAACGCCAGCCATATATATTTAACCAGTGCCGTACGATAAATTCTGGCGTTATGTAGTATAATTCAGTATAGCACACTTTTCTCGCGATTGCTATAACTAAGAATATCGTTATTATTTAACTCACTACAATTCCGCCTTACCAAATTGCAATAAATCAAGTTATACAAAATCACTTCGTGAAAACCAAATTTCCCCAATTTTCTCTTGACAATTTCTGTCTACAGTTGTAAACTTAAATTGTCTACAAACATAGTCAATTCAAATAGGAGGTCTTATATATGGAAAAAAAAGCAACGGTATCTGATGCAGAACTAGAAATTTTGGAGGTTTTGTGGTCTGCCGATTGTGCTTTAAACGCCAATGAAATCCGCAGCACTTTAGATAAAGTCAAACATTGGGAGCGCACCACAGTCCTTACTTTAATCCAGCGCCTGCAAAAAAAAGGTGTCATCTGTCAGGAAAAACGAGAAGTTTACTACTACACACCTTGTATTAAACGCGAGGATTACGTAAAGGAAGAAACCAAAAATTTTATTGATAAATTCTTTCATGGCAGTTCAAGAAATCTTGCTGCTTCTTTGGTCAGCAGCGAAGCTTTGACAAAGGCAGATATTGAAGAACTGCGAGATTATTTTAATCAGCATTTATAATTAACTTTTTATAGAACCAAACGCTTACTTTAGCGCTATTGGTTTCATAGATTCCATATTTCTCTGCCTAAGCAGTATTCCATCCATAATTCGTACATTACAATTGTAACCGTTTACAAGTGCCACAAATAAAAGGGGGATTTTTATGACACAGCTATTCTTGTCAATACTATCATTGTCACTATCTGGTGCGCTGATCGGGCTTATTATACTGCTGCTGCATCCAATAACACAGCGCCTTTTTTCCAAACGCTGGAACTATTATATCTGGCTCCTTGTTATTGCAAGACTACTGATTCCGGTGCAATTCGGATTCCATTTCACCCAATTGCCTGCATCAAACAGTAAAGCTGCACAATCTGACAGCAACAAGAGCCAGTTTCCGAATATGGTTCTAAACAGTGAAGCTGCACAATCCGACAGCAACAACAAGAGCCAGTTTCCGAATATGGTTCTAAACAGTGAAGCTGCACAATCTGACAGCAACAAGAGCCAGTTTCCGAATATGGTTCTAAACAGTGAAGCTGCACAACCTGACAGCAACAACATGGATATCGCAAAACAACCACTATCAAACATGGATACATTCCACAATTCCACTGTATCCACGCCGAAATTTACAAGACAGCTTTTGTCTGTACTTCTTTTGTCAGCGGTGATTGTCTGGCTAATTGGCGCTATTGCTGCTTTTAGTATAAAACTTTGGAATTACCAACGTTTTACTGCACGTTTACGAGAGAATAATATACTGATTACTGACGAACGCACTACAGCCTTAGCGAACCAATTGGCGGATTCGCTTCATATCCGCAGAAGACCTACACTATACGAGAACCCCTCTATTTCCAGCCCTATTACAATCGGACTGCGCAATACAAACATTATCCTACCCAAAGAAAACCATACTGTACAGACAAATATTTATGCAAAAGAACAAAATTCGAAAACGGATACAGAAAACACATACAATCAAAACATAGATTCGAATGCAATCCTTCGTTTTATCCTTCAGCACGAATTAATTCATGTGGCACGCAAAGACTTATGGTATAAATGGCTCTATCAGCTTCTGCTCTGCCTCCACTGGTTTAACCCGATTCTTTATCTAATTGACAGACGGATAAATACAGACTGCGAACTTTCCTGTGATGAAATGCTCCTTACAAGCCTGCGTTTCACAGCAAAAGACAAGAAAACCTATGGCAATCTATTGATCGATACTGCCCAGCGCACCGCTGCATTAAACAACGCCAAAAACGCATTTACCACTGCATTTATAGCACCAAAAAGCGATTTAAAAACACGGCTGCAAGGAATCCTACACTATAAAAAACAGACACGCTTGCGGCTTTCACTCTCACTATGCGTTTTTGTATGTATTTCGGTCTTTACCGCTGGCTGCGGTGTGCAGTATCCTTCCACTATTTTAATGTCAGCAATACCAGCGCAAACCGTTTCCATAATGCAGTCTGCCATTGCACAAACTGCAGAAGAAAACACCATGATGCAGACAGCTAAAAATATTTTTCCAACGCAAAACCGCTCCATTATTGATTTATTAGAAACCATTCTTGAAAATAAAATTCGTTCATGGACAGAGAATTGGATAGAATCTTGGACAGACGCATGGGCAGATTCTTGGACAGACGCATGGGAAGATTCATGGACAGACGCATGGGCAAATTCTTGGACAGAGAATTGGGATCGTTCAGAATCGGACATATGGGAATATTTTATGACGCACCCCGACACGGTTGACCAAACCGGCGATGCTTGGAAAGTATATAATGATACGACCGCAATTGCCGGAAAAGATATTTGCGATATTGAAAATTATTATTCATACTGGGGCGGCAAGGATCTGCAATGTAAAGGAATGCAGTTAAACGGCTCCACTACACTTGTAATTGCCAATGCACCAAAAGAAATTGACATCTTGATTCATAGTTCTTTCGTATTAAAAAGCGGGAAATTAAAACTTGTACAGGTTTTGCCGGACAACACCGTAATCACCTTAAATGAAACAGGAGCGGGAACAAAAAAAACCATTACAATGCCAAAAGGCAAAAATATATTAAAGCTCGTCGGACAGGGCGCATTGGTTGAAAATCTCAATGTAGACTATACAGACTTACAAGAATCCGACTTTGAAAGTGTTTACTTTTCCGAGGAAGAAGAATATGCCAGCCTAATATCGCAATATCTTGCAGCCGGAAGCACTGTGAATAAAACTACATGGGTGAATACTCTGCCCTATAT
This sequence comes from Lachnospiraceae bacterium, assembly GCA_009774395.1. Classification (GTDB taxonomy): domain Bacteria; phylum Bacillota; class Clostridia; order Lachnospirales; family Lachnospiraceae; genus COE1. The sequence goes on along the minus strand of VSNQ01000002.1, from coordinate 7,682 downwards.
TGACAGCACTGTCGGAAGCGAGGGATTTGCTGCGTTGCTCCATGCTGGAGTTTCCTTTAACACAGAAGAACTTACTGCCATTTTTATTAGTACAGACACACAGCTATCCAGCAAATATCTGTTAGAAGCGATTCAAAATGGCACGATTCAGCTAGATGCAAAAACTGCTGCGAGCCTTATGCCTTATGTGGATGATAAAGTTAAATCCGAACTGCTTATGGCTCTGCCAACTGAAAATTTTTGGGATACCTTCCAAACGTGCATCTTCTATCTTGACAATGACGAAATAGAGGAGTGCCTGCTGCATTATCTGGAAAACGGAGGGAATTTATCCTACTCAGCCTTTTCCTCTATTACCGCATTCTTAGATGAAAGTACCATTAAAAAAATTGACCGTTACTACAAAGGGGGAAACAAATAATGCAGTTATTCCTTACTATATTATCACTATCACTGTCCAGCGCACTTATTGGGCTTATAATACTATTGACACACCCAATAACGCAACGCCTTTTTTCCAAACGCTGGAACTACTATATCTGGCTCCTTGTCATTGCAAGACTGCTGATTCCAGTGCATTTTAATACGCATTATATTGCATTGCAGCCTAATACATTACCATTGCAGACAAATGATAAACCACAGCAGAAAACGCAAAACACCCAAGATAAAACAACCATTTATAATACACTGGATACACAAAATACTACTGCGCAAAATACTCTTACACAAGTACAAGACACAGCAAATACTGCAAATACCCAAAAACAAAATACAATGAATATTCCTAATACGATTGCTGAACCAGCAGCGGCATCTAACCCGCCCGAAACGTTGTCTGCACCCATTATAAATTCGTCTGTTTCCAAGGTGTCCGACACCAAGGCAGAATCCAATGTAAACGCTTCTGCCAATACTTTGGATAACAACATTTCTAAATCAAGTAATCCAGATTCTGTTGGTACTACAGATGATAGCATATTATGGGTATTGCTTGTATTAACAGCTGCTGTATTCTGCGTTGTCTGGCTGTTTGGCGCAGCGATTTCCCTATTGCGAAAGCTGCGAAATTACCGGCATTTTGTATGTTATATGCAAGAAAACAGCATTCCTGCCACCAACACCCAAGTACAGCAGCTTGCAAAAGAACTATCACAAAAGCTTAGCATAAAGAAAACACCTGTTATTTACAAAAGTACCGCTGTATCCAGCCCTATTACCATCGGCTTATGGAATCCCTCCGTGATACTTCCACAGGATTTATTCGCTGCACAAGAACTGCATTCACAGAATTTACCCACAAACAGCGAAATACCTCCGCTGGATGTTCACTACACACAATTTTACACGCTTACAGAAGAAACAACGAACTTCCAAAATACTACTCAACTGCGGTTTATTTTGCAGCATGAACTTATCCATATCGCACGCAAAGATTTATGGTATAAATGGATTTTCCAACTACTGTTAAGCATACATTGGTTTAACCCCATTCTTCATATTATTGGCAGAACCATAAGCATTGACTGTGAACTCTCCTGTGACGAAGCAGTACTTGCGCATATGGATTTAACAGAGGAAAATAAAAAGGCTTACGGAAATCTTCTATTGGATACAGCACAGAAAAGTATCCCTTTATATAGAACGGACAATAAGCAACTATCCAAAGCAATTGCCAAAGGAACTGTATTTTCCACTACTTTGCTTGCGCGAAAAAGTGATTTAAAGAAACGGCTAAACGGCATTATTTATTATAAAAAACAGACTGCACTGCGGTTACTGCTGTCCGTATGTACTTTTGTCTGTGTACTGGCACTGTCCGCGTGCAGCGATATGGAATTTTCTTTACCGGAGCCAGCAGAAAGTTACTTTACCGAAACGGATAATGATTTTTCTTATCATACAACCATTGCTGAACTGTATTATGATGACCAGCAGATTGCAGACAAAGATGTTTCGGATCGCTGGGTTGCCTATTCCTATCAAGGCATGGGCAATAAAATAAAAGCTTCCGGCTTTATGCTGTCAGGATCGGATACCATACAAATTATTTATGCAACTGAAGATATAGAAATGCAGATTGATACTGCTTTTAAACTGTATTCTGGAAATTTTAAAGTGGTGCATATTGCGCCGGATAATACGGTAACCACCGTTTCTGCGGAATCCGGCGAACAGACCAGCCAGAAAGTCACTTTGCCTAAAGGCAGAAATGCTATTAAAATGGTCGGCAATAAAGCGAAACTGCGCAATTTAACAATCGAATATACCGATTTAAAAAATGCGCCAGTTGATGGGCTCTATTCTTCCGAAAGTCAGGAATATATTGGTCTACTCCTAAAAGATATCAACAACCCTGACCTTGATAAGGAAAGCCTTGATATCTCCAAAATAGTGGATGCGCTGCCCACAGTGAAGGATAAAGAAGCAAGCGCGCTTTTCAAAGCCATATTAGACCGTGGAATTACTCTGAATCAAGATGAACTTATTAATTTCATTATTTATTCCGACAAACAGCAGTCTAGTAAATATTTGGTTGAAGCCTTGGAGAACGGCACAATAACAGCGCTTGAAGCGGATACTGTTATCAGTTTAATGCCCTATTTTCCTGATACCTATAAATCCTCCTTGCTGATTACACTGCCCGCAGCAGAGTTTCCAGAAACCTTCGGTAAATGTCTGCCGTTTCTAACCAGCAGTGAAAAAAAAGAATGCTGTGAATATTTGGCAGAATCCATGCAAAATGGCACAATTACACTGGCAAAACCTGTTATTATTTCCGATTATATGCCCTACCTTAGCAGCGGAAGCCGCGCACCGATGATTTTAGCCCTGCCGACTGCTGATTTTTACAATGTTTTTGTGGAATGTCTGCCCTATCTTAACAGCAGCGAAAAAGAAGAATGTTTACTGCACTACCTTGATGCCGGCGGCACATTGACTTATACACAATTTTCAGAAATTTCGCCATATTTAAGCAGCAGTTTAATTCGGAAAATTGACAACTACTAATGCAACGTTTGCAAAATAGGTTCTCTACTCGCCGCGCCCCATGCGCCGCTTCAGCGGCATACTTCCTCTGCATGGGGCTGTGCATAAATATACTAAGCGCCAGTCTTTTCGACGCTTAGGAACTGTTCAGAAATTACTTGTGACAAGTACGCCGTATAAATGTTCCTTAATTCTGCCGTTTTTCCTTTCAATATTGAAAGTCAAATAAACTTAATATATCCATTCCCAATAATGCTTTATCTCCAATTAATAAAATTCTTGCGCTGCATTCTCTACACTCCGTAATGTATCATATATTTCCCTTCTGTAATCGCTTTTTGAATCAACTGCGCAAGCAGTACCAATTGCGGATCTTCGTTTATTCTCTTATCGGATATCACAATATCCTGAAATACTGTCAGCGATTGCGGCGGAATCAACGTAACGCCATACCGCGCAAGTCCAAACTCTGGGCGACTTAGTCGATGAAAATATGTCTTCATCTGCATCAGTTTCTCCCACCAGTCATCAATATAACGCTCATCATCAATATATACACAGTGATAACGCTCTGGATCATAATCTTCATAATCAATTGTTTTATCCAATTGATCAATAATACCAAATTCTGTTTTTATCAAATTAATTTCCTCCTAGTTTACACTATTTTATGACTATCATTATGATTTATCAAATATAGACTGCAAAACTTGGAACGTGAAATCATAGAATCACTTCTCGCTCGAAAAGACGAAAACGAAAGCGTTCCATAATACAGCTTGCCAATACTTCATTGTAAGGTTCTTGTTGGGTTGCACCGCTTCCGCCTTTTACTAGACAACGTTTTCCATTTAAAATTGCCCATTTCTTTTTTAACCAGCCATCAGAAGTATTGTCTGCCCAATTCCGTTTTTATCAACTTTACCTTCCTCCACTATTTCCCCCTCGTCAGCGTTTCCAGCACGTCAAAATACTCCTCAAACGTTTTCCGGCAGCACATCGGATTTGCAATTTCAATCCCCTGCACGCGAAGCCCGATCAGTGCAAATGCCATTGCCATTCGATGATCGTCATATGTTTGTACAATGCCTGCATTTGGTATCTTCGGCTGAATTGTAAGCGCATCCTCCTCCTCTTTGCAAGTAACCCCCAGACGCGAAAGTTCTGTTGCAATGGCGTGAATGCGGTCGGACTCCTGCAAACGGATATGCCCCACATTTTCAATACGAACATCTTCCTCTGCAAAAGGTGCTATCGCCGCAAGCGTCATTGTCTGGTCAGAAAACTCTTTCATATCTACAGTTATTCCCTTTAACCGTCCGCCTTCTGCGCCGCAAACTACAATCCCTTGCGCCGTTTCTGTAATGGTACATCCCATTTGCGCTAATACGTTCAGGAACTGCAAATCACCCTGCATACAATCCCAAGTTACATTTTTCACAAGCGCCTTGCCGCCAGTTAAAGCCGCCGCCGCATAGAAATAACACGCCGCGGAAATATCGGGCTCTATTTGATAAGCGCCTGCCTTGTACGAACTGTCTTTTCGTATATTATAATTTTCACCGTCAAACATAACTTCTACACCAAAATTTTCCATCATTTTCCGCGTTATCTGAATATAAGATCCATCTTTTCGCGCACTCGTAATTGCAATGGAAAGCCCCTGTTTTATCATGGGCGAAATTAATAAAAGCGCACTTAAAAACTGCGTACTTTCGCTAATATCCAACGCAACGCAGCACACTTCGTCCATTGCTTTTGTTCCGCCAATCCCTGTAATTTGAATGGGCAGATGCCCTTCTTTTTCCAAATAAGAAATCTTTGCTCCTATTGCTACAAGTACGTCAAACAACGGTTTCATTGGACGTTTTTTCATCTGCTCGGATGCCTGAATCGTGAACGTTCCTTCTGCCACGCCAAGCAGCGCGGTTAAAAACCGCGCTGCCGTTCCTGCACTGCCTACATCAATTTTACCTTCTGTAACAGGCACTTTTCCATTTAATCCAGTAATAGTAACCTGCTTCTGTGCTTCCTGAATTTCCACATCAAAGCCTAATGCCTGCAATGCAGCTAAAAAATGTCTTGAATCGTCACTAAATAATACACCACTCAGTGTTGTTTTTCCATCTGCCAAGGAGCCCATTAAAAGCGCCCTGTTTGTCATACTTTTTGACCCAGGCACCGTTACTGTCCAGTCAATCGGTGCCGATACCATATGTACCTTGTAGTTTTCTTTCATTGTGAAATATTCCTTTCTGAAATGTTTTCTTATTGAAACAATAACAATTCCTTAGTTTATACTGCACGTCAAAAAAATTTGTCGTGCAGTTGCGCCAGACGCACGTCGCAAAGCGGCAATTTTCCTTTGTGCGGCTGTGTGCATATTGTTATACTTAGCGTCAGTCTTTTCGACGCTTAGGAACTGTTAATAAATAACTTTTAAATACCGCGTAGGATTTTTCTTTGAGAGCGCCACACAAAAATCAGGCGCATAGCGGGCTATGTAATTGATTTTTGCGTGGTGCTATCGGAGAAAAAGACAAGCAGTATTAAAAGTTATTTTTGAACAGTTCCTTAGTATAACATACTTTTCAATATTCCACAATAAACGATAAATCAAGTTTAAAAATTTCATTTTTATTCCGCTGTCGAAATAATTATACTCACGAGCAATAAATTATACCATATCACTCAAGTTATTTACGCTCGTGAGTCGGCGTTATTGGCAAATTTAAGCGCTCGCCAGTATAATTTCTCAGCAGCTCTATAACCATTTTAGTGCTGTATTTTATTTTCCCCGCTTTTCATCATTTCATCTAAATTAAACGGCGGAAGAATACTGTCTATTTTCTCATATAACTGATTGTCAAAATCATAGCGAAGTTCACATTCTCTGTCAAAAATCATGGTTGGTTCTTTCTCACCTGTTACAGGCTCCCATGCAGGAAGTTTATCACTTTCGGGCTTTCCCGTTTTTGCAAATGACATAAATGCTTCAAATATCTGACTCTCCAGTCGTTTTCCTACTTCTGGTATCTGACATACTTCCACCAAATCTATATTATGGAAAAAGAATGGAATATCCGCACAATGCCATGCAATCTTATTGTGATGAATTGGAAACTCCAACGTAAAATCATATAAATACGTTCCTGCTTTTGATTTCTCCGCGTGCATCTTAGCGATCTGTTTCGATGGCTGCCGCATAGCGCGATCAACCAACAGTACATCAACTGGATTTTTTCCCGGATAAGCTTCCTCAAATCGTTTCATAATTTCATCGGTGTGCTCTTTATATACATCACTGACAATCGTTTTTATCTGCTCTTTTGACAAATTATTTTTATCATAATCTGCCGGCATAAACGCAAACTCACCAAATACACTTCCAATCATAATCGGTATATCAAACGCACGTTCTCTAAATCCATAATCCAACGGATTTCCTTTATAATAATCACCTACAAGCGGCGCACCGCCGATATATCCGCCCTGCATTGCAATCGCTGGACTGACCTTTAAATAGGCATTCGCAAGTTCATAATAAGGAATGGTTTCCAGCTTTTCCACCTGATTCTCTGAAAAACCAAGTTCTTTTAGAAGCGCTGTAACAATTTCTTGCCCATCTCCTGTACATGCAGGCGAAAGTGTTGCACTGTTTACGCCGCTCATAATCAAGCTTTTATGGAATAGTCCGTCTGCATCAGCAATCTGCATTAAATCTGCAACTTTCATTCCACCGCCTGACTGTCCAAAAATCGTTACATTTTCGGGATCGCCGCCAAATAATGCAATATTGTTATGCACCCATTGTAATGCTGCCACCATATCGGCATGACCTGCATTTCCGGAATTTGCATATTTCTCACCAAATGGAGAGAGGTCAAGATATCCCAGTATATTCAGCCGGTGGTTAATGGATACCACCACAACATCCCCATTCATGCACATTTGAAACCCGTCATAAGCCACTTGTTCAATAGAAGATCCTGCAAAATACCCACCACCGTGGAGCCAAACAATCACAGGAAGTTTCTTGTCTGCGTCTAGTGTTTTTGTCCAAATGTTTAAATTTTGGCAGTGTTCATCCTGTGGCCAGTAACGATGCGGAACCATAAGCTCGGCACATGGATTATCTTTCATCATAAGCGGACACACATATCCATAAGAACAAGCATCCTTTATGCCTTCCCATGTCAGTTCCTTTGGCATACAAAATCTATCTGCGTATGCATAGGGAACGCCCTTAAAAATATATTCCCCATTATAAAAATATCCTTTTAATTTTCCTCCTGTTGTTTCTAGTACAGGTACATCATCATAACAAAATTGTGCCATATTATCTCTCCAGAATCATGTTCTATTTTTATTTAATGCATCAATTAATTTTTCAACGGCTTCCGGCTCCATTCCTGGTACAAACATTGTAATAGAACGAAGCGGCATTCCCTCCATCATAGCTGCCACCATTTCTTTACTAATTGCAGCATCGCCATCTTGATTGTCTGTCATAGCATTCAAATTGCCGCCGACCTTGCTCTCTTTTGTTAAGTCTTCAAAGATTTTACGGCTTTTGGGATTCGCCATTACTTCGCCAAATGTGGTATTCATTGTATACAACCTAAATTCCCGACTCAAAATTATACACTGCTCTCAAAGCTTTGATTTTTCTAACTTTTTGCAAAACAGTG
>VSNQ01000199.1 GCA_009774395.1 Lachnospiraceae bacterium | reverse complement strand
AGCAAGATGTATCACTTATTTTTATACAGTTCCTTAGTGGGTACTCAAATTAGAATTTGTGAAAATTTAATTTCATACTATATATTAGTTTATTCGCCTGTCCATTAAATAATTCAATAATTTGTAACATATTTGTAAAATATTTGTTGCATATTTATAAAAATCGAAGTCCTTTTTATTCCGCTGTGGTCAAAAAGGGAAAATTATGATATGATTGGAACGGGTGATTATTATGTATAAAGGTGTCTATCAAGCCAAACGAAAAGATGGCACAATCTACTACCGCGCTTCCATTACCTACCGCAGAAAACATATTAGCCTTGGCGGTTTTCCTACAAGGGAAACTGCAAATGCTGCCTATTTAGAAGCTGGCAGGTTAATAAATTCTCTTAATATTACATTGAACAATTATGAGGAAACATCTCCGCTACCTTTTGAAAAATGGGTAATTATAATTAATTTCCGCGATAATGGACTGTATTTTGGCACACCAATTTATGCACGACCGAAATTTTTTTACTACTATCTCTCGCCAGCACTTGTCCTTAAATTCGATATTGATGATTTATTTTATTTTTCCTCACGGAAAATTATGAAAAGAAACGGGCATTTATTTGTTGCCGACTATGGAATGCAGGTGAATATTTTAAGCCGCTACGGCATCCGAAATTTTGCGGTTGCCGGCAAAGATTATTTGTTCTTAAATGGAGATAACACAGATTTTCGACACGAAAATATTCAGCTTATCAACCAATATCAAGGCGTTTTCGCTGTAATAGTTAAAGGAAAAAAGAAATATAAAGCAAGAATTAATCTCCCAGGATACTACATAATTGGTACTTACGCCACGGAAATCGACGCTGCCATTGCCTATAACAAAGCGATAGATATTTTAAAAAAAAATGGTGTACAGAAAAATTATACCCCAAATTATATTGATGGACTTTCGCCTTCAACGTATGCAGATATTTACTCACAGTTAAAAATATCAGAGAAAATTATGCAATATAAGCCAAACAACTGCAAAAAAGTTAATTGTTTGAAAAATAACAAATAATCACGCTGTCACAGGAAACACGCTTCCTTTGTGTACTTATATGCATAAAAATAAACTGTGCTGCGGCAAAATAACCTTTTCACAACACAGTCCATATATTTTTGTCCTATTTTATCCTTTAACACCTCCAGCGACAAGTCCACCTTGGATATATCTTTGCAGCAGCAGAAATATTACCATAACCGGCACAGATGCCAGTACTGCCGCCGCCGCAAACATTGTCCAATGCGCATTAAACTGATCGGCAATAAAGGACTGCAAACCAATAGATAATGTGTAGCTATCTGGTGTCTGCAAAAAGACAGAGGAGATTACATACTCACTGTATGTTGCGATAAAAGAAAAAATAAATATTACTGCAATCTGCGGCATTGCCAGCGGAAGCACAATCTTTACAAACGTTGTAAAATGCCCCGCACCGTCCACAAATGCGCTCTCGTCCAACTCCTTTGGAATACCGTCAATATACGATTTCAACAGCCATATATTATATGCACTGCCTGCTGCAAGCACAAAGACAATTGCAATCATATTGTTGACAAGCCCAAACTTATAGATAATCACATAATAGCCAGCCAGTGCCATACTGCTTGGAAATACCTGAAGCACCAGCACAGTCATTAACCCTTTAGAACGCCCCGGAAACCGGATTCTTGAAAAGGCGTAGGCAGCAGTCGTTGTTAGCAGCAACTGTATTACTGCTACCATAAAACACATTTTCAAGGAATTAAATACCCATAATCCGAAATCTGTCTGCGCAAACAGTCTTTGATAATTTATCAGACTAAACGCTTCCGGAAACAATGTTGATGAAAAAAAGCTATCTCCTTTTGAAAAAGACGCCATTACTATCCACAATGCTGGAAATAGAACAACAATCATCGCAATCCATATGATTATCCTTGAGAGTATTAGATTTCTATGCTCAGACGGGCGCAGGCGCTTAGTCTTGGCTGTTGTTTCTCTATTTGCATCCATTTTTACTTCACACTCCTTCTTAGATTCTATCTTAGAAACGGTTAAAAAATTAATCTTTATATCTGACTTATCTAAATCTGCAAAGTTAATTCGGAACAGTTCCTGAAATCTTATAATCCCATTAATCTACTTCCTGAAACGCCCCTGACAAATTCAAATTGATTAGTGTTAAAGTTCCTACGATAAAGAAGGAAATCACACTTAATGTCGCCGATAATTCATAGCGGTTTGACTGCGTTGTCATTTTGTAAATGGTACTTGCTAAAATATCTGTACTTCCGGCAAACTGTGAGCCAACCCTCGCCGGCCCGCCGCCTGTAATCATAAAGATATTGGAAAAATTATTAAAATTAAATGCAAAATTTGACACAATCAAGGGAATGGATAAGCGCAGTACCATTGGAAATGTAATTGCTTTAAAACTTTGCCATTTCGTTGCTCCGTCAACGCGCGCGGCTTCATAATATGCAGCATCTATTGACTGCAATCCGCCAAGACAGACGTTCATCATATAAGGAAATCCCAGCCAGAGATTCACAATAATAATGCCCACACGTGCCCAAAATACATTTGTCAGCCAAGGAATCCCACTTATACCAACCATTCTCAACAAAGTATTGATACCGCCGGAGCTTTCATTTAAAAGCCCCTGCCACGACAAAATCGCAATGGTTGCCGGCAATGCCCACGGAATAATTAAAATTGATTTATAAATCTTCGCCTCTTTCATATGTGGATTATTTAAAAGGACTGCCAAGGACATTCCAATAATATATCCTCCCACCGTACAAATTACCGCAAATACAATATTCCATCCCAGCACTGGAAAAAATACCTCGCTAATACTTCCCGTTATTACACTGATATAATTGCTGAGTCCAACCATATTATAATTATCCAAATGATACATATTGTAGTTGGTAAACGATATAAAAACCGTATATACAATCGGCGCAATTGTAAAAATAATAATAGAAAGAAACGCCGGCGAAATAAATAATAATGCGGTTCTAATATTTTTACTTTTCTTCATTTCTATCCCCCTGTGTGTCCCGCACACATATCAATATTTGAACGTTTACTTCCACACTTCTTACTTCTGCTTTGTTTTACTGTCCTGACTGCATCATTGCAATGGACTCTTGTACCTGTTTCTGAATATATTCTGCGGCTTCCTCCGGTGAGATTGTACCAGTAAACATTAACTTCATATTGTCTGAAAAAGGCTGCCAGATTAATCCCATTTCTGAAACAGTCGGAAGCGGTTCTCCTTTTGCACATTGTGCTATCTGCGCTTTTGTTGCTTCCGAAGCGTTGTCTATCGAATCCTGTGCCCGATACGTTGCTGGAATACGGTTTCCTTCTTTATATAAGTCAACCAACGCATTTTCCACTAAATATTGATAAAAAGCAAATGTTTCTGCCTTTGCATCCGATTTCGCACTGACAAATCCAACATAAGTTCCCACTGGCGTTACAAAATCCTTTCCGTTTAAGGTCGGCATATCACAGACACCAAATGGTGTTCCCGCTTCCGTAAAACCTGCCACATCCCATGCACCGCCAATATAAAAGGCTGCTTCGCCGTTCTGAAAGCTACTCTTTGCCATATCGTATGTAATATCGGAGGAAAAAAATCCATATTCATTTGTCAACTGATTTACAAGCGTATATGCCTTTACAGCATTCTCATTTCCCAACCCAATATCCGTTGTATCAAAACCGCCGTCCACTTCCTTAAAAATATAACTGTCAAACGCCCGCAGCATACCAAGATTATAATATACACTGGTTGCCTCATACATAATACCGCCGTTGTCTTTCGCAAGCTCTATCATTTCTTCCCATGTCTGCGGTGCCTGCGGGATACGTTCTGTATTGTAAAATAAAAATGGTGTTTCCACAGTAATCGGATAACCGTATTTTTTGCCGTTAATATAACTTGCCTGCACAGCCGCCTCAACAAAATCAGTATCCTGATACAAATCCGACGGAATTTCTTCCACAAGATTTGCAGACACATAATTTGCCAACTGATCATTGGGAATACCAAACATCCCGTCAGGGCCGCCCTTGCTGTTAGCCGCCTGCGAAAACTGTTGAATATCTGTCTGCTGCGAAATCACAGAAACCGTATTGCCTGTTTCTGCTGCCCATTGATCGGCATATTTTTGCAGTAAAGCCGCCTCATTATCCATCATCTGTGTCCATACCACAATATCTTGTCCGCCTGTCTGTTCAGCACTCTGATCCTGAACTTTGTCACCCTCTGCATTATCAGAGTTTACTGCTGTGCTGTTATTTTCTGCCGCATTGTTCCCACATCCTGCCATTATTCCTGCTAACATTGCTGCTGCCATAATCATTCCAACCACTTTCTTTTTCATTGCACTTATCTCCTTTCGTTTATGCTTTTACAATTTCCCTAAATTCTCCAATGCTGGGTTCGCATTTCCCTGTGCATCAAACAACGCCTGATTCGCCCACGAATTTCCCAGCACGCCTTTGTCATTTGCATATACACAGCCTGCCGGTTTTGCCCAAGCACACTGCGCAAAAGGCAGCCATTCCGGTTCCCAATAAATAAACCCTTTTCCACGATTATTCGGGACTTTTCTTATTGCATCTGCCAAATCTTCCAAAAAACGCTGCTGCCCCACCTTTGACGGCGGATAATCTGTTTCTTTGGCAAGTTCTTCCGAATAAATCATGCCAGTACATCCCAAATTATCTGTGGTATAACCAATCGCTGTTTCTGCCACAACAATATCCTTTTCAAAACGTAAACTGATATCTGCCATATTTTGCTCCAGCAAATCCATTTTGCCATTCCAATAAGGATAATAGGACATTCCTATAATATCAAATGCAAGCTGATAGCGCTCTATCGCAGAAAACCATTTGCGGTACAGCGCATTATCCGTACCAAAATCCAAATGCAGCATAACAGGAATTGTTGTTCGAAACGATTTTACTGCCGAAATACCAGCCTGCAAAAGCTGTGCCATTTGATCCAGGCAATCCACGTGACCCTCCGGCCATAGAAAACCGTTTGTCAATTCATTACCAACCTGTACATAATGCGGTTCCGCCAAAGCATCTCTAAAATCACATAATGTTTGATATGTATATTGATAAACCGTATCCTTTAATTCCGGATATCCCATTTTCTCCCATGCCTTCGGTTTTAACTGTTTCGAGGGATCCGTCCAAAAATCGCTGTAATGAATATCCAGCATAAACTCCATACCTTGGTCAACTGCACGTTTCGCCAGCTCTGCCGTGGTTTGAAAGTCATTACTTCCCCCGCCGTAATCTTCCCCTTGTAAAGAATAAGGATTATGCCATAATCTAAGCCGAATTAGATTGACTCCCGTTTGGCGCAGAATTTGAAACAAATCTCCCGGTGTACCTCTTAAGGAATACACTGCCCCGCACATTTCCAATTCCTTTAACATGGAAACATCCATTCCTTTAATAAACTCCATAATACTCCTTTCGTATATTTTCATAATATATGTATACAATAT
>VSNQ01000198.1 GCA_009774395.1 Lachnospiraceae bacterium | reverse complement strand
ACGCCAAAACGGAGCTATCAACGGAGGCAAAACAACGTGCCTCATATATTCGAGGCAATGTTCACGGATTCAGGTTTCCGTGTGCTTTTAAGGACATTTTTACATTAGTTAGGGTGCGAATTTTTGTTCTGAGGTTGTTTTGCCTGATAGTGTATACTCGTAGGTAAAAGTCGCTTATTATCACAGAAATTCGGATACTAAAAGGCAAAACTCCATACTATCACGCAAAAGTCGATACTCGCAGGCAAAACCCTTATACAAACACGGTAACTGTCTGTATTATCACAAAAACCCGCTGGGAGTTTTCGTGATAATATAAGGGTTTCCGTAATCGTATGCAGAGTTTTCGTATTTGTATATGAGGAAAACGGTAAAAATTGAATGAATAAATAACAATGTGAAAAAGGGCTGTTTTAGAAATTCATTTTTACAAAATAGTTTCAGTCCACTCATCCACTCTTTCGTGGTATAAAAACAATTCGGCAGGAATTTTGATGGTATCCGGGGAAACGGGTGTCTGTATCACACAGCCTTTCAGCGGAAGTCCGTGCGTTCCTGTTTTCTGATCGGGTTTTAAGCGCATCATGAGAAAATGGGAACTTCCCTGATGTGTTTCCGGGCGGGATTTCAAATATTGTTTGGAGTAGAAGGTAAGGTCATAATTTTTACTGCATTCATATTCTATGCCTATATAGCACATCCCCTTCGGACAGCACTGCTCCAATGTATCATAACTATGTTTTGCCGCCTCTTTCAACTGTTCTGGGGAAAACCTATCTGCCAGTTTGGGATCGTTCAGTTCTTCTTCTGTATTTTTCCATACGTCTATCAAGGCAACAGAATTTATATGACAAAACACCTCATCTCCATGACTATCCATGAAACAGAAAGAACGGGATTTCCCGACATTCAGGGTAACCGTCTTTTCTATTATGTGTTGGATGGGATTTGGCCTGTGCGTTATCGTCATGGGCATTTGAGGTGTAAGGCGGGGCAGATTCGCAGCCTCCGCTATGTTCAGCGTCAACAGCATGAGATTCTCCCAATCTATATCTTTCAGCCATTCAGGAACCGTCCAGCCTGCACCCATCATATCAAAAAACAACTGGATTATTCTATGATTATCAGAATCCATAGGGCTGCCCATGCCACCCTGTATCTTGAGATGCATCTCGCCAAGACAGAGATTGCTGCAATGCAGATAGCTGTATCCGTGGCTTTCATGCTCTTTCAGCATCCTCCTGTGATTGCGGATGCCTTTCCTGTTTCGGCCTTCAGGCTCTATGTATGGTTCTATAATGTACAGTTTTGCTTCATCGGATAAGGTCATGCCGACAATATGGTATTTCTTGCCATTCCGTTCTGTGGTTTTCCCAATCACAAGGATATCCTGCCATTTTGAGTGGAAACCTTCTAATAATGAAAAATTCATCCGTCACACCTCCATAAAATCTAATATGGCAATTATACCATGTATGCCGGAATAATTCCATAAAATGCGGAAGGGCTCTATAGTAAATCTGTGCCTTTCATTCCCGAAAATAGTCGTTTCGTGCCATTGAGTGAAAAACAGAAAAATTTTATGGTATAATTCAGTGGATGTTATTACTTTAGCAGGAACGATATTCTGCCGAAGTGTAAGGAGATGTGTGGTTATGGAAGATTGGTTTGCGGTTGAAGTAATTAATGATAATACTTTTGTTATCAGCGAGTATAAGCATTGGGAAGAAACTTATTGTTATTTAATATGTGGAACAGAAAAGGCTGTTTTAATTGATACTGGTTTAGGAGTTTCCAATATAAGAAGTGCTGTGGATAGTTTGACAACACTGCCAATTATGACAGTTATCACCCATGCTCATTGGAATTATATCGGTGGGCATAAATATTTTGAAGATAGTGCAGTACACGAAGCAGAGAAGGATTGTCTGTCGCTCAGATTTCCAATACTATATGCCGCCGCATGGTTTTGAGGAAGATGAAACTTATACGGACAGCAGGGCATTGTTTGAGGGATTGTGGCAGGAATGGCTTGATATGAAGCTGTATCTTATGGCGAAAGGTACTCCTTTATTGGAAAAGGGGTACAAGGGTGCATTTGAAAGCCTGACGGAAGAAAAACAGTCGATACTTATCGGACGAAAAGCTGATTTCGCAGAGAGAGCAGGAGTAGATCTGTAAAAGAATGTTTTTATAAAAGAAATGGATAAAGAGATAGATTCCGTAGGCGCAGGCATTGTGGAAATGTCTTATAACTGGCTGCCTTCATGGAACTGTGGGAAACCCTGTTTGCAGGAAGTGGGAAAGCTGTTTTTGCTTTTCCACAGGCTGTAAATTGGATTTTCCATAGTTCCATAGCCAGTTATACACATTTCCATGATACAGCTTTTGATGATTTGTTTATTTGACGAGAAATTAACAAATCGGCGGGAGGTATCCTAATTGAATCGCCTTGGTTACAGCTTCGACAGAAGAGGAAACATCAAGTTTTTCAAATATATGCTGTAAATGATTGGAGAGGGTACGCTCGCTGATATAAAGTGTGCCTGCAATCTCTTTCCGCTTTCTTCCGTTAGCTATAAACTGCAAAATCTGTTTTTCACAGTCCGTTAATTCTTCTAAAAACGGAATTGAGCCGTTGAAGATATAGTTTCCCTGCATGATTTGTGTAAGAAAAGCGATCAGCATTTCCGGTTCTGTATTTTTGTTGATAAATCCTTTTGCCCCGATTTTTTTGGCTTCGTTGCGGTATACCGGAAGATCGTATCCGGAGAGGATAACAATTTTCTGCTCCGGATGACCGTGTAATATCTGCTTTGCCAATTCCAGACCATCTTCTGATGTTATATTTTTTAAGTTGATATCCATAAGCAGGATGTCCGGGGCATCTTCTTCAATAAATTTATCCAACAGGGATATATCATGGATACTTTTAAAGGTTTCTATTTCCGGGTAGTCTGATAATGCAATTTCCAGACTTTTGGAAAACAGAACGTGGTCATCGACTAATAAAATATTGATAAGAAGCATCTCCTTTCATAGGCAGGTTGATACAGACGCAGATTCCATGTGGGGAATTTGGGGTTATACTTATAGTGCCGTCCATGCTATGCACACGGTCAGTGCTTAATGCAAGACCTCTGTGTTTTGATGCGTCTGCACAGGTGAGGCTGTCAATATCAGCATTTCCATTATCCTTTACGCATAATACGATTATTCCATGATCCTGTGTAAGCGTTATCCATGCTTTATCTCCCGTAGAGTGTTTGTAAACATTCGTGACGAGTTCTTTCAAAAGCCGATATATGAAAATATCATATGGCGGGACTAAAAATAAAGCGTCTGAACAGTCAAAAACAATGTTGACACGGCGTTCAGGAAACGACTGTGCAATATAGGCAAGCAGGTTTTGATAATTTTCTTTTATAGTAAGTTTCGATAGTAATACAGGATGGTAATTCTGCATTTGCTCACGGATATAGATATTCATACTATCGAGAGTTTCTGTGATTATTTTCTGTATATCAGGTCTTGTTGATTTAGGCATCATATTTTTTATGGAAAGCAGGTCTTGAAGGATATTGTCATGTAGAAAGTTTGAAAATTCAAGATTTATCTGCTCTTCCTGCTGCAACTGTGCTAATGCAGCATTGTATTTGCTTTCCATAACCATGTTGCCTCCTCCCTGCCTTAAATTAAAATCCAGTATGATATTGCAGACATAGATAAATACAAACATAGCGTCCAACATAAGAAGGAAAGATAACCAGCCGATCCCCAGAGTCATTGTAATCAGACCACAAATGGTAATGCCAAAAAACAGAATCAACATTAACTGGAATCTGCTAAATATGGCTGACAATGGAAAGCTGTGATGCTCTTTCAGTATAATACCATGAATGCTTATGGAGAACAGCAGGACAGGGATATATACGCCAAAGTTTGAAAGATTTCCTTTTATTCCCGTTGTGGTAAGGCAGTATGCAATGAATAAAATGATGCTGGCCACAAGGGAGAATAGAATGGATTTCCATTCTGCTTTAAGGACAAACGCAGTTCTTTTTCTATGGTAAGCAACAACAAAAACAAAGCAAAGCCAGCTTACCAAAAACTGGATGCCATATAACAATGCAAACACATTGTCTGATATAAAAATGCCGATAAGTGAGCAGATACAAGTTCCAGTCAGGCAGAAGCTTATTACTTTTTTGAATTTATAACCGCTTCCCTGAAATAAAAACATGAGTATGAAATTGATAAAAATGTACCATATAACCGGACTTAAGGCATAAAAAGCAATATCTGCTATAGCGTTGTCCGAAACGGAAAGGAGTATATACCAACTGTCTAATGCCAGCAGACCGCAAAACAAAGAGATCGCTTTATTATCCCTGATGTTGCAGGAGCTTACATAAGCAGCGTCTATCAGCATCAATGATGACAGGAATAATGATACGATTTTGCTGATGCTGCATGGCATCTGAATCTTGATTTCCAACCCCATATATATTATAAGCAGGGTGGAGTTTATAAAAAGCAAAAGCTTAGGATTAATGCGCTTCATATTTTTGCCCCCCTTATCCATGCCTAAATTATATCATTTATCTGTGTGCATACAACTAAAATTTTCACATGATTCCGATAGCCTTGCATAATCTTTATTTTTCCAAAACCATTTTACAGCAGGTATGGACAGTCATACAATAATAAATCAGATAAATCATCAGTGTGAGCGCAATAGCCAATATTGTAGGAGCGTATAAAACAATGCTGTTTGCCAGAAGGTTCTGCATAAGCGCTGTTTTATATACGAATGTGGCAAAGATACAGTCTGCCAGTCCGAACAGGAACGGAATGCTGAAAAATGTGATTGCCTGTTTCCTGATAATTTTTTTAATCGCCCTGTTCGTATATCCCATTTTTGTAAGGATATCGTAATCAGATTTTGAATCGGCTATCGCCGAAATGTTATTAAAATACAGGATGCTTCCTGTTGCGATAAAGAATAATACCACAAGAAAGCCTATCAACAGGAAAGTAGAGCTGCTCAGGGAAACCACTTCGTGTATTCTGTGGGAATTGCCCTGCAGGTAAGGGCTTTTATCCAAATATGCAGACAAAGCCTGAAATAGTTCCTCGTTACCTGTTATGGAACTTCCATTTATACTTAAAACTTTTGTTTCGGGAGCAGCATGTTCTGATATCATTTTGTATAAACTGTCACTTACAATTAAAGTACCAACGCTGTTCGCAAATGAAATAGGATTATCTAATGTGGTCATAGTCACAGTGACAGGTATTTCTGTATTGTTTATGAGCAGTGGATAAATGCTGCCTGTTTCGTCCTTGCCCGAAGCCGGCTGGTATCTTACAAAAATACATTCATTGTTGTTTAGTGCTGTAAATTGCTCCAAAGCCTTTTGCCGCCCTTGTGCTTTCAGAATGGCGGTATAGTCAGAATAGGAGATACATTCAAAACCTGCATTCCGAAGGATTTTTTCGTTGTCAGCATCTCCCTTGGAAGTCCCGACACTATATTCCATGGGAAGCTGTCCGGCAGTAGAAGTAACTTTATAAATATCGGTCTGCAGGAATGTAATATCATCTCCGGATGAATAGTTGTTCACGAT
>VSNQ01000197.1 GCA_009774395.1 Lachnospiraceae bacterium | reverse complement strand
CTTTGCCTCCTATGCCTGCGATTTTCTTCTAATTACAAAGTAATTTGCATAGGAACATTTATACGGCGTACTTGTCATAAGTAATTTCTGAACAGTTCCTTAGCATTTACTGCTAAATTTGTGCGAAAACGTGCATATTGCGAGTAAAAATCCATTTGCAAAATGCGTTCCTTACTTTACATTTAGCGGAAAATTAGGTAGAATAAGTATGTTGCGGAATTTATACTGGCGAGTACCTAAATTTGCCAATAATGCCGACTTATAAGCGAAATTATCTTAAGTGACATGGTAAAATTTATCGCTTGTGCGTATAGAGCTGCGTTAAGAACGACAAAAGATAGTTTATAAAAGGCAGCGGTTTTACCCAATTTGAGCAGGAACGGATTATGGCGCCGACGCTGGCTCATACGTAAATGCAGAATATATTTTATTGCTGATACGGATATGTATAATATCAGATAATCATGGAATGGGGGCGTGTTATGCCAATCTCTGCACGGATTCTTATTGAAAATTTAATTGCAGAATACTGTTCTTTGCCAGAAGATGAATCTGCGTATTATGACTTGTGCGAGAAAGCGGAGAAGATTGTGGCAGAATATGGAGCGGAAACGATATTTGACGGCTGTATTGCGTATTTGTCGGGGGCGCAAATTACAGCGGAGAAGGTGTTTCCGTTTGCGTATATGTTTTTTGCGTTAGGTTTGCAGGACTTTTTGTACAGTAATCCTTATCGGCTTGTTGCGCTCTTATACCATAAAGTGCAGGGAACTGTCGATCAGGATAATATTTTATGGAGCGTCAGCGCTGCATTGGCACAAAAAAGCAACGGGTATAAAGGATATATAGATGCCTATGAACCATTGGAGGACAAAAAAGTATTAGAGGAACTGCATAAAATTAAGGGTTAGGAGGAAAGAGTATCTTGTTAGGAACAGGATATTCTTTTTTTTATATTTTGTAACGAATTATCTTTATATGGGATATAAAGGATAGGAACTGTATACAGAAGCATTTGAAAGGATAGGACAATATTACAAGGGGGTGAAATGGTGCAGAAAAACTACAATAGCGATATTGATATGGAGTCTGCTTATCAGGAATATGCGGAATTAATTTTCCGCTTTCTGTATGCGCATACACATGACGCCGAATGGGCGCAGGAGTTAATGCAGGAAACATTTTTGCGCGCAGTTAGTTCTATATCACGCTATAATGGTTCATGTAAATTATCGGTATGGCTTTGTCAGATTGCAAAACATATTTTATGGCAGGAACTACGCAAGAAAAATAAACGGAAAACGGAAGCATTTCCAGAGGAGTTGCCAGATCCTTCTAATCAGGATGGGGAAACAAATGTATTGCAGCAAGAGCAGAAATTAGAAATATATCAGGCAATCCATCATTTGCCAGAGCAAGAGCGGGAGGTGGTTTTGTACCGCATTACTGGAGAACTTTCTTTCCGGCAGATTGGTGAAATCCTTGGAAAAAGTGAAAACTGGAGCAGAACAGTTTTTTATCGTGCGAAACAAAAAATCAGGAAGGAGTTGGAAAACAATGAATAATCAATACGCTTGTGATATTATTAAAGATTTAATGCCTGGGTATATTGACGGGATTTTAAGCGAAACAGGCAATAGTGCTGTAGAAGGACATTTAAAAGAATGTAAGCAGTGCAGCAAATGTTATAAGGAAATGAAAGAAAGTTTGGAGAGTGAAGGACAGATTACCCTTCAGGAAAAAGCAGCCGTTGATGGTTTTCAGAAGATAAATAAAAGAACAAAGGTATTAAAAGCAGCAGTCTGTATTGTTTCTGGTGTACTGTTGCTGCTTATTGGTACAATATTTTTAAAGATTTATGTATTTGGAAGTATATTGGGAGTAGGATACATGAATTGTTCTAATTATACGTATTATGAAGAAACAGACAGTTTAACATTGGAGATGGAAGTATTCCAAGCTGTTTCACATATCAGCCATGTTTCATGGAAAGAGAATAGTAAGGAAGAAAATCGTATTGACGTTTCAGTCTATTTGGCGGAAGCTTTGCCGTTTCAAAAGGAGGAAAAACAGTTTTCTATTACAATACCAAATGTAAAAGGGAAAAAAGTTTATCTTGTCGGCGGGGATTATGAACAACAAGAAGTATATAATTGGTATAAGGATCACAATGAACTTTTCCTTGAAATCCAACAAGAAATTTACCAACGTATTCCACAGCTAAACATAGAAAAAAATCCTTTACGTTGGGAATATGGGATAGAAACTGTTGACGGGATCGAAGGTGTGCGGTTTTGTGTGGACTATATTGTTGGCGAAAACGCTGTTTACTGGGGCGTTGGTGATGAAATATGTACGAATGGAGCGTTTGAACCAGCAGAGTTTGATATATGGGTTTCTTTAGAAAAACCACACAAAATACAGATATATGATTACCACACAGGGGAATATACAGAGGATTTCTCTATAATACCATAAAATAAAATGTTTTCATCTGTTTATTTCCCAACAGCCCCGGTTAATTAGAATGGGTTTTATTGTTTTGCATTTCTCTGCTTCCAAGCCGCCCACCCCGCAACGCCGCCGCATATAATTAGCAGCAAATAAAAATTTATCCCACGAATTACCATCATAGAGGGAACGAGATATTGCGCTGTGAAAATTTCTGCAAATGCAGTTTGATACACCAGTTCTGTAATGCCTTGTGCGCCGGGGATTGGCAGCATATCCACTGCGATATATACTGCCGCCTGAAGCGCCATAATTTCCCATAAAGATGCGCCGCCTAAAGGAAATCCTTGATAAATCACAAAGGTCAGCAGAAACATACTGCTTCGTTGTAACAGGGTTATAATTCCTATAAAAAGCAGTTTGGTGCGGTGTTTTGAAATAAATTCTACAGCCAATTGATAACTGTCAATAAAATGTTCTATCCGCTGGCGGCGTATTTTGCTTGGTTTCCACAAATGCAGACGTATGATTACCGAGTCCAAAAAGAAAGCAATTTTTAATAAAATACGCGGAAATACCATGACGCCGATTAAAACCAAAACCACGCCAAGATTCAGCAAAATCCCAATATAATATAGAAGCATATAACCTTTTAGGTAAGAGCAAAGCGGAGTGCGCCATACAAGCAGGATGCCAAGACCAATAACAACGAGAACCAGCTTATAGGCGAGGGCCACAATCATTAAAATAACGGAGGAATCCGAGGTAGGCAAGCTATCTTTTTTCATATAATAAAGCTGCATTGGCTGTCCGCCAGTGGCGGACGGAGTAATGCCGGAATAAAAGAAACCGATAAAAGAGTAGCTGACACACTGCCGTACTTTGCATGAATTGCCCAAAGCAGACAATAAATACCAAATCATAATACCCTCTGCACTGACAAAGAATACAGACAGCAAAACAGCGCAGAAAATGCTCCTTACAGTCATCTGCTGGATTTCTGTTATAATTCTGCCAATATCGTGCTTCTGAAACAATGTATAAAATGTCAGCAGCATAATCATTCCAAAAAGGGCAAATTGGATTATGTTCTTTCGCGTGATTTTCATTGTCTGCGTAATTCCTTTCGTTATACTGCAAACCGCCAGAATTTACAGTGATGCCGTCAGGAAAGTACATGACTGGCGGTTCGCAGTCTGGTTGTACTGTAAATTTAATCGGTGTGCAGTATAAATTATACTGCTTAACAGTTAAAATTTCCGAGTAACCTGACTACATAACGCCAGCCATATAAGTTTAACCAGTACAACACGGTAAATTCTGGCGTTATGTAGTATAAGTGCGGGTTATACTCGCTGCAAGTCGTAAAGCGTATTTTGACATATCAATATGACTCCTTACGCCGCCGCAGTCTGCGTAATACTGCATAAGGTGTGCAGCCTGCCTTCAAAAATTATTTCCTTTTCTAAATCGCAATAGAAATCTTTTGGCGTTACAAGTGAGATATGCTTTTTCCAATGCCAGATTCCGGCATTTTCCAAAAGCTGCGCTAAATAGGACGAACAAGTATAACAATTTTTCTGCTGAAACGGTTTTTGCAGCAGAATAAATGGCAGCCCTAAAACGGCGTAATGATAGCGGAAGCGTTTCTGATAATCTTCCTGTAAAACGGCATAAATTGCGGATTTTTGTTCAGAACTGCATGTCACGCGGCATATCATATAGTCCGCTGTTGGGTATTTCTTTAGGATTTTTTGCTTGTTTTCTTTCTCAAATCCTGCAAAAAAGGGGATAAAAGGGCTGCGCCGACCGAAGCTGTATGCCTCGTCCAGCGCTTTATCCATAGAAATTACAACATGAATATATTTTTGTTTTAATACGGCGCGGATAATACTTGCAAAAATGCCGGGGGTATCAACAAAAGCGATATAAATACTGCTCATGTGTACCTCCTTTACTGAAACATAAATAGTTTCTGCGCTGTGCGGTAGCCCCATAATGTCAAATGATCACCAGCTTTTGTTGGTAAGTATGTAAAGCCGCTTAATGTACAGAAGCGCAGACGATAGTAGAGCGCAGAATTGTAATTTTTCAGTTCTTCCCAAAGGTCAGCACGCTGTTCCTGTGCCGCGCGTGTCTGTATTAACAGCAGATGAATCGAAGAAATCGCCATCATTATGGAAATATTGCGGCACAAATACCGTTCCAGTTTGGGATAGGTTTTGCGAATTTGTGCTAAATCGGCGCTCTGCGCAACCAGCTTCGTTACTTCAATCTGCTGATTAATGCGCTGCATCAATACCTTTTCATTCACAGACTGGTCGTCCCTTCCAAGGAAATAGTGATATAAATCCAAATCCATATAGTAGATGCTTTTTACATAGTATAACGGCTGGCAGGCAAATAAATTATCAACATAGAACATATGCTCAGGGAGCTTTACACCGGATTCCAACAGCGTTGCTGTGCGGAAGATTAAGGAGTGCATAATTAAATACTGCGAAACGCGAAAATGTCCAATCTGATTCCAATTGCATATTTTTTCGGTGGGAAATACATTTTCATATGATATCTTTTTCTGTG
Organism: Lachnospiraceae bacterium; assembly: GCA_009774395.1. GTDB lineage: Bacteria > Bacillota > Clostridia > Lachnospirales > Lachnospiraceae > COE1. Next base: position 615 of record VSNQ01000197.1, on the reverse strand, counting down.
TGCCTTCGTTTAAATGGTCATAAATATAGTTGCATACAAATAAGTCAGGGATTGGTGTATTGCCTGATTTGTCGGCTTCTTTTATGCTGCAAAATGTTTTTATCTGCTGCAGAAGTTTTTGGTAAGCGTCGCAGTCGAGCCAGTCATCAGAATCGACCACCTTAAAATAAATTCCCGTAGCGAGCGACAACCCCTTGTTTACACCAGCGCCATGCCCGCCGTTTGGCTGATGCACAGCTTTTACAATATCTGGGTAGCGTGCTTGATATGCGTCTGCAATTGCTCCCGTCTGGTCAGTAGATCCGTCGTCAATAATAATAATTTCAACATCCGTTCCTCCCACAAGCAGCGAGTCAATACAACGTTTCATATAATCTTGTGAATTGTAACAGGGAACAGTAAATGTTAGGTACTTCATACTTTTTAGAACTCCTCTCTTTTGATATTCTTAGGATACCAGAAGAACCTTTCAAATTCCGTAACGAAATCTTAATTTTTTCTTTCGGGATTCCTTAAAATTCTTGGAGAAATAAAGTTTTTTGAAAAAAATATAAATATTATAGAAAATTTCCATAAATTCTGTTATAATCTTAGTAAATAAGATGTGTATAACTG
>VSNQ01000196.1 GCA_009774395.1 Lachnospiraceae bacterium | reverse complement strand
GGGAATATCCCGTCCGAAAAGGAACGGTCTTGTACCTTGCCCTTGAAGATGATTACCGCCGCCTGCAGGAAAGGCTGTACCGTATGTTTGGCACGGACGGGGCAGACAATTTATTCTTTTCTGTTTCGGCGGGTAATCTTGGCAATGGTTTGGATGAACAGTTGCAGGAATTTATGAAACAGCATACAGACACAAGACTGATTATTATTGACACCCTCCAAAAGGTGCGTGAAGTCGGCGGGGATAATTACAGTTACGCAAATGACTATGAGGTTATTACAAGGCTGAAACAGTTTGCAGACAGCTATGGCATCTGTATCTTGATTGTCCATCATACCAGAAAGCAGGGTTCTGATGATAAGTTCGATATGATTTCGGGGACTACTGGCTTGCTCGGTGCGGCTGACGGTGCGTTCCTGTTGCAGAAAGAAAAACGCATCGGCAATGCCGCCACGCTTGAAGTGTCGGGCAGAGACCAACAAGAGCAGAAACTCTATCTTCTCCGCAATCCCGAAACATTGTTATGGGATTTTCAAAAGGCAGAAACAGAACTTTGGAAAGAGCCGCCAGAGCCTTTACTTGAGGAAATAGATAAAAGAATTACTGTCGATTGCCCCTTGTGGAAGGGGACGGCGACGGAGCTTGCGGCTTGGCTGGAAACAGAGTTACAGCCGAATAGCCTTGCACGGAAACTGAATGTCCTGTCGGGACGTTTACTCAACGAATACGGCATCTTCTATAAACGTGAACGGTGTCACGAGGGGCGTATGATAAAGCTGTACCGTGGGGAGCGTGACGGTATGTGACGGTGTGACGGTATTTTTAGGAGTGGGGTGCGGTACGGAAATAACCGTCACATCGACGCAAACCGTCACGGATAAAGTTTTTGCGGGGTGCAGGGGGCTTTTTACAAAAAGCCGCCCTGTCTCGTCTGCCGACTCGGTCGGTTCGCAGCTTGTGTGCCACTGGCACACGCTCACCCCTCGGAGAGCGCAAAACCTGCTTGCAGGTTGCATTTTTGTTGGCGTAGCTGACAAAAGTGCTTTTGCGTTACTTTCGGGAAAGTAACAAAGCCTACCAGCCGAAAAGAAAGGGCGTGATTTTATAAGACGGACGATTAGCGCAATGGTGGGGAAAGGCTCGGTCAACCATAACAGCCGAAAATTTAAAGCTGAAAATGTGGATGGGGAGCGTTCACACTTTAATGTAGACTATTGCAATGAGAATATCAAAAAGGTATATCATAAACTCTTTGATGAAGCGTTGCAACGGTATAATGATAAACAGACAAGGACAGACCGCCGCATTTCCGATTATTACGATAAGATACGGAATTCAAAGCAGGAAAAGACGTTCCATGAACTAATTTTGCAGATTGGCGATAAGGAAAATATGGGTGCAGGAAGTGAAAACGGGCAGCTTGCAAAACAGATTTTGGATGAATATTATCATGGATTCCAAGAGCGAAATCCTTATCTCTACGTGTTCTCTGCCCACATCCATATGGACGAAGCAACGCCGCATCTGCACATTGATTTTGTTCCATTTACAACAGGCAGCAAGCGTGGACTTGATACGAGGGTATCTCTGAAACAGGCATTGGCGGCGCAGGGATTCAAAGGCGGCTCCCGTGGCGATACAGAGTGGAGCCAATGGGTACAGTCCGAAAAAGAGAATCTTGCCGCTGTGATGGGGCGGCATGGCATTGAATGGGAGCATAAAGGCACGCATGAAAAACATTTGTCTGTCCTTGATTATAAAAAGCAGCAGAGGGAAAAAGAGGTCGTTCAGCTTGAGGGGCAGATTTCAGAGAAAAAAGAGGAATTTCAAGCATTGTCGAATAGGGTGGAGAATTATGACAAAGGCATGGGAAACCTAAAGACGCTTGAGCAGGTGCTTGACACTTCGCCAGAATATCAGTTGCCAGAGCCGCAGGGGTTGATGTCGGCGAAGTCGTATAAGAATAAAGTGGCAGAGCCTTTGGTGCGAAAGCTGAAATCGCTTGTTAAAACGGCTCTTATAAGGTGCTTTGAAGCGTGGGACAGCTATTATCGGCTGAATGTTACAAACAGCAATCTCCACCGTGAGAATGACGGATTAAGGAGAACCAATGAGAAACTGGCAGGGGAAAATGAAAACCTTCGTGCGGAAAACAAAGATTATAAGCTGCTCCGCAAGGCATTTGGAAGTAAGCAGATGGACAACCTTTTGGAGCAGGCAAAAGCGGCGCAGAAGTCGAAACAGCGTGGAAAGTATTTGAAAAATAGCAAAGAGGAAAGGTAGGAAACACTATGGAAAACAGGATTTATGACGAAAATAACGGTCTTTGGTATGCAAGGCAAGGCGAATATTACCTCCCAGAGCTTGCATTACCTCCCGAAGAAGAAAAGCCAATTGGCATATGGGGTCAACGACATTTGCGGTATCTAAAAGAGCATAAGCAGCTTGTATATCTCAATCTGCTGACAAGCGGCAGGTTGAATGAATATTTGTCAAGTGTGGATGAACAGGCAGAGGATATGTTTTCTCGGCTGGTAAAGGAATATGCCGACAGGCAGGAAGTGACGGAGCAGTTAAAGGCAGAAAATCAGATTTTATGGGTTCAAAAAATGAATAATATTCAGGCTTGCGTGAGGGAAGTTGTAGAGCGTGAGACAATTTATTTATAGGAGGTGGGGGCGGCGCTTCTATGGTATATGGGAGTGCCGCAGAAGCCTAAACAAAAGTAGTTTGGGGAATTGAAAAAGCCTATGCTTTCGTGTATAATTGATAAAAAAGTCAGAATGAGAGATAGCTTGTCGGAGGAACGATATGAAATATATAAGTGCAACTTTTGATATGACGGATGATATTCAAAATGTTTTACATACGGCTATTGAAACTATATATCCGAAATATTATCCAAAGGAAGTAGTGGATTTTTTTTGCGGACATCATAGTAAAAAACACATTCAAAACGGAATAGCATCGGGAAATATGGGAGTGTTGGTGTATAACGATGTGATTGTCGGAACGGGTTGTTTTGATGATAATCATATTACAGGAGTATATGTGTTGCCCGCTTACCAAAATCAAGGCTGCGGCTCGTATATTATGAATTGTTTGGAAAAGGAAATTTCCAAAACATATGATACGGTTATTTTGGACGCTTCGCTTTCGGCAGCGTGTTTATATGAGCATAGAGGCTATAAAACGGTGGGGCATGGGATATGCGAATTGGAAAATGATGTGAAGTTGGTTTATGAAATCATGGAGAAAAAACTGAAAGATAATTGAAAATGTGGATTGAGAGGACTTGAAAAATGAAATGCAGAATAAGAAAATGGGAACTATCAGACGCAAAAGATTTGGCGGTTGCGCTTTCAAATAAAAAAGTACAAGATAATCTTCGTGATGGTTTGCCCTATCCTTACACCGAGCAGGATGGAAAAGAGTTTATTTCTGCTATGCTTTCCGCAGATGAAAGCGAAACCTTTGCTTTTGCTATTACTGTAGATAATATGGTGATTGGCAGTATTGGCATTTTTCGGCAGGGCAATATTCATAGGCAAACCGCCGAGTTAGGATATTATATTGCCGAAGAATATTGGGGCAAAGGTATTATGACCGAAGCTGTTAAGCAAATTTGCGAATATGTTTTTGCTAATAGCGATATTATCCGTATTTATGCAGAGCCCTTTGCTTATAATATAGCGTCTTGCAGGGTGCTTGAAAAAGTAGGGTTTCAGTATGAGGGTACATTGAGAAGCAATGCTGTGAAGAATGGCAGGGTGATTGATATGGAAATGTACTCTTTGTTAAAAGCGGAAATAAAGGAGTGAATTTGGTGTTAAAAGAATATAAGTTTGGTTTCAATATTTATGGACTGTTATTGTTTTTGATTATAATGATACCTAACTTTATTTGGTTTGCTGCTCCAGCACCTAATGATGTATTAAGGACGGAATCGGTTACTGAAGTGATTGACACCATAGCTTCTGTTTGTCAGATTTTGATGGTTATAGCTTTGTGTATTTTTGTAAACATAAAGAACCATAAATTCCATATTACTCCTTTGATTATTTTTGTGATAATTTGTTGCTTAATATATTTTGCAAGTTGGGTAAGCTATTATGTAGGCGTTGTGAATACAGGTGTTATATTGGGGTTGATAATTTCCCCGTGTTTGGCATTTATGTTTTTTGCTATTGATAGAAAAAATATGATAGCAGTTGTGCCAATTTCCATTTTTCTAATTTGTCATTTAATATATGGTATCGCTAATTTTGTTGTTTGATTTTTTGAGGTTATATAAGTATGGATTATCGGATTAGAGAAATCAGAGAAAATGAATATTACGTATTATCTGAGTTTCTGTATGAAGCGATTTTTATTCCAGTGGGAATGGAAAAGCCGCCAAAAGCTATTATTGAACAGCCAGAACTTCAGGTATATATTGCTGATTTTGGAAAATCAGACGATTGGTGTTTGGTTGCGGAAGTAAAAGAAAAGATTGTAGGCGCAGTATGGGTGCGTGTTATGGATGATTACGGGCATATTGATGATGAGACACCCTCATTTGCTATGTCACTGTATGAGGAATACAGAAATATGGGCATTGGTACAGCACTTATGAGGGATATGCTTGAATTTTTAAAGAATAAAGGCTATAAGCAGACCTCTCTTTCTGTGCAAAAGGCAAATTATGCGGCTCGTATGTATCAGAAAGTAGGTTTTGAAGTCATTGACGAAAATGAAGAAGAATACATTATGGTTTGTCGGTTGTAATGTGATGGGGAGGGTATTTGTAAATGGCTGGTAATTTAGATGAAAAAACAGTAAAGGAAGTCTTAAAAAAGATTATTGAGAATAATAACAATATTCCGTATAAGGCTAAATTGGAGATAAAAGCGATAATAGAATTGGAACACAATTCAGAAAAATTGCTGCAAGAGTGTCTGTTATATATGCTGTCATATAAGGGATAATCTGTGATAAAGGAAGTGGTTGGAGATAATGAAAAATATGAAAATAGATGCCAATGGAACAGAAATCAGAGTAATGGGTGATGTCGTAAATGAAGAAGCTTATATTTCTTTAACGGATATTGCCAAATATAAAAATCCAGACAATGCTTTTATCGTGGTTGCGAACTGGATGCGTAATCATTCCACAATCTCATTTCTGGGTTTGTGGGAACAGATTCATAATCCCAATTTTAAACCTATCGAATTCGATAGGTTTAAAGCGGAATCGGGAGATAATGCATTTACATTGACACCGCAACAGTGGATAAGAGCAACAGACGCAATCGGTATTATATCAAAATCAGGACGATATGGAGGTACATATGCCCATACAGATATAGCCTTTGAGTTTGCGTCGTGGATTTCCGCAGAATTTAAGCTCTATATTATTAAGGACTATCAGCGGTTAAAGAAAGATGAAGCAAACCGATTAGCGATTGGTTGGGATGCTAAGAGGGAACTTTCAAAAATAAATTATCGTATTCATACAGATGCGGTAAAGGAATTTCTGATAACACCAACATTATCCCCGCAGGAAATGGCATATACATACGCATCCGAAGCAGATATTCTTAATATGGCTTTGTTTGGTAAGACGGCGGCACAATGGAGAAACGAAAAGGGAATAAGCGGAAAATCACCTAATATCAGAGATTTTGCTTCGGCAGA
>VSNQ01000195.1 GCA_009774395.1 Lachnospiraceae bacterium | reverse complement strand
CTAATTATGGTGCGTATGTAGATATGCCGGAATCTCTTTGTATGGGAAAAGAATTGTAAATTGAAACAGAGAAATTCCTGTTTGACATACTGGGAAATCGAGATTTGAAAGGAGTAACAGACATGGAATTTCCTTTTTATGATTCACCCGATACTGCTACGAGTATCTGTTGTCATATATTGAAGCGTCAGGCACCTATTCTATATGTATCACATGATGAAGATGACGGAATGTGGCAATTTCTATGCGGAGGAACACACGAAACAGATGAAGCAAAGTTAGTATCTTTAAAATGGGTTTTTGATTTAGATAACTCTGTCAGTACCTTAAAGGATATGCCTTGCGGCTATTATGCAGAAAGAAAAACTCAAGATGACGATTGGATTATCAGAAAGCGATGACTTCCCATTTGACATACTGGAAAATCAAAATATGATACATTTGTCTTAATCCTTAATAAGGTGTACTGAGATTATTTATTTTACGGATGAAACGTAGATGGAACGAAAAAATAAAATTTTGAAAACAGTTTCAGTTGTTCTATTGTTATGCAGTTTTGCTATACCAATGTATGATATTTTTCCTAATGGGCTGATAGTCAATCAGGATTCATGGTTTTTTACTGAAACTTTTAAAATACTTTTCCAAGAGGGGGGAGGAGCATTTAGTTATCTTGGTGTTGTATTTCATCTGGCTGTATGGATTCCCGCTATCATACTGTGTATCGGTTCTTTTGCACAGATAGACAAGATTGTTCGCTTTTCGGCAGGTTATCGGCATTGTCCTTCTTTTGATAGGTCTTCTGCTTGCTGTTGTTTTGACAAATGAAATAAAATTGATCCATCCGATTGTTGGGTACATTTGTATTGGATACTGGATTGACTTAATTTTGCTTGTAGTTTGCGCCGCCGTTTCTTCAAAAAAGCACTGAAAATATGAAAAAATTCCAGTTTATGGCAGAAAACGACTCTACGTTTCGTAGAAATCTTGTTTTTGACGGTTTCTCTACGGTGCATGGGTGTGATAATATAACCATTCATTGTATTCTAAGCTTGAACCTGAAGAAAGGAGGTGCCAGTCATGGATCAACTTAAAATCGGAAAATTCATAGCAGAAATGCGAAAAGAGCAGTCCTATACGCAACGTCAGCTTGCAGATATTCTTGGGATTAGCGATAAGACAATCAGCAAATGGGAAACGGGAAATGGGCTTCCGGAAGTTTCCTTAATGATGCCTTTGTGACCAATGCGCTGAAAATCAATGTCAATGAACTTCTTTCAGGTGAATGCCTGACCGCCTCTGAATACAAAGAAAAAGCGGAGGAGAATATGATGAATCTTATGAATGAAAAAGAAGAAAGCAAGAGAAAAATCATCCTGTCTGTAATTTTATGTGCATTGACGATACTGTCCAGCGTGACGATGTTTGTGTTATCGGGCGCTCTTGAAATCGAACTTTGGTTGCGCATTTTGCTACTTTTGATAGGAACAATCGTTGTTATTGGGGGAATCGGGGTAGTGATTGCGCTGGATGTAACGACAGGAACTTACGAGTGTCAGAAGTGCAATACAAGATTTGTGCCTACAACATCTGCTTATATTTCCGGTCTGCATACCTTTACCAAGAGAAAACTAAAATGCCTGAATTGCGGGGAAATTTCTTATTGTAAGAAGCGACTGATGCATTAATCAATTCCAGTTTGGTGGTAAATTAGAGCATATGCACTAATGAGCATTGGTAGACATACCTTGTCGGGTAATAAAATAAGGCATTTCTCGCTTTGTGTCCTGTTTTTTATCGGGCAGTTTTGATAGGATTTTTCTGAGGAGGAAAAGCATGAACCAAGAAAAAATCGGAAAATTCTTAAAAGAACTCCGTAAGAAAAAAGGGACTTACTCAAGACCAGATTGCAGAAAAATTTAATGTATCAAACAGAACAATATCCCGTTGGGAGAATGTCCACAATATGCCGGACTTAGATATTTTGATTGAAATATCAGATTATTATGAAGTTGACTTACGGGAAATTCTAAATGGAGAAAGGAAAAGCGAGAATATGGATAAAGAAATGAAAGAAACTGTATTGCGGGCAGTGGATTATACAAACGCAGAAGCGGAACGATACAATAAGCGTGTACGGATATGCAATGAGATAGCAATGCTTTTAGTATTAGCCTACACTATCATTAAAGGGACAAGCCTTTATGATAATCCGACAGTTATGGCTGGACTGGATATTGTACAGGGATTTGCAGTTGGAATGCTTTTGGTGGGTTTGCTATATTCAAGCCGCTATGGTGCGAGGATTAGAGCCTTCAAAAAACGGCTGATGAAAAGGCAAGAATAAATCGGAATTATCGAAAAGTTGTAGAGAACGTAAAATCAAAATTTACAGGAGGAACGAAATGAAAGAAATATTGGAATTTAACCACAAAAAACAATGTGGTTTATGGTTGATTCTTATTGGAATTGTACTAATAGTAGCTGTCATTTGTGGCGGTGAATTTTTTGTTAATCCGTTTGTGTTTCTGATAGGTTATTATGCCTGCTTTTTTGGAGTCAATGTAAACAAAAAAGTGAGAGAAAAACTTTCTCAAGGAGATATTTCTAAAAGGCAGATAAAGATGATTTATTTTTCGATTGCTACGTTGTTCATATTAATGTTTTGTATTGCTGGTCCGTTTATCCCCGGATGGCATTGGAGGCAGATATGGCTTGGTGTACTGATGGCAACATCAATACATTTCTTCTTGTGGTTTTTTATACATGGTTGGAGTATGGTAGTGTTGGGGATTGTATGTATGGTTATCGTAACAATGGGCTATATTTTTCCAGGCATACCAGTTTCAGTTATTTGCATTGCAGATGCGATGGTTAAACTGATATGCGGAATATATTTGTTATTTATTGCAAAACCATCAAAATACATTCCTAATGTGATAAAGTAGCGAATGTGCAAAGAAACAACTTCTGGTTTATCTGCTAACCGTCTTAACTTTCCTTTATTTTCAAGGCTTTGCGGTATGCCCAACCTCAAAATATATCCTTTTCCCTTGTTTTTGCCCTTATTGGCAAGTTACAAGGGAAGGTTTTTGTTATTCAAATTTCATTGCTTAACTCATTCCCACAACCTTATCCAATAGCTTTGCGGAATCCCGCTTCGCCTCCCTTGTGGCGTATGCAATGATTTCATCATGGACATTCATTGTAGTGTTTACGTCCGAATGTCCTAAAAGCTCCTGCATGTCTTTTGGCTGCGTCCCGTTTGATAACAGGTTTGTTGTGTAAGTATGCCTTAGTGTGTGGAAGTGGAAACCCTCTAATTCCGGTACTTTCCTTGCCGCTGTCCGGCAGGCTGTTTCTACGGTGGCAGGAAGTTCCAAGCAGCCATCTTCCCTCAGACATACAAAGGAGATTTCCGTATAATCCTCCGGCGCATCTTCTGTCATTGGCAGATTGTAATACTCATAATGCACCCTGTTTTTCTCTGTGACTTCCCTGTAAAAATTCCTGTGATAGAGTCCACCATACTGCATACGGTTTTTAAGCTGCTGTTTCCCTGCTTTCTTCAAGATGTCAGCGAGGGCGTTTCCAAAATCAACTGTACGCACTTTTTTCCTCTTGGTCGAGCCGATTTCGTGCTTATGGGTAGTGCCGTTGTAACGGACACTCCTGCGGACTGTCAGATATTGTTTTTGCGGTGTTTTCCAAGCTGTGCAGTCAGTTTTTGATACTGTTCATACGAAATAGGCTTGACCTTGCCTGTTTCAGTGTCCGTTTCCTCCGCCCATGTATCAAGTAACTGTCCAAGCGTGATATTGTCAGCCTTTGCAATGAATTTCTTTTCCTCGTAATCCTCCATTGCCTGCCTTAACAGCCTTTCCGTTTCGCTTTTGCTTTCTGTTCCTGCACACTCTTTCTGTACCAAGTTGCCGCTTGCGTCCTCCACATAGAAGCGGTAGTATCAAAAGAAAAAGGGTAAAAACCATGACCTGACGGTTGCGGAATACAAGGTTGCAAAAGAGGAAGAAAAGATTGAAAAACTATCAACAGATAAAATGGGATTAGAAGCTGACATTCTCGTCTTGAACCATCAGAAGTCCACTACGCAGAGGAAATTGGACGAATTGGACAGGGAGATTGAAAGTTCCAATATCTTTCTGAAAGCGCTCAGGCAAGTTTCAAGAAGTACCTGCATTTGTAAAAAAGAGCAAGATAATATAAATTCTTATTCCAACTTTATTCCCAATGTGTTATAATTTAAAAAATTGGGAATAAAGTTGGGAACAAATCCGTATCGAGGAGAATGTCAATGGATATAAAACAGATTGTATTAGATTTATGTGCCATGAATGATGAATAGGAATGGTTTGAATTTAAAGAGAATTGGTTTCAACCGGAAACATTAGGAGAGTATGTTTCCGCGTTATCAAATGCTGCGGCGTTTCATTATAAGAAATATGCTTATTTTATATGGGGAGTTGAGGATGAGAATCATAAAATAGTTGGGACGACATTCAACCAATATTGTGACTATAATAAAGAACCTTATCAGAATTATCTTGCACGAAATCTTTCTCCGAGCTTGAATTTTTCTTTTGAGGAAACCCAGATTCAGCAAAAAAGAGTTGTTGTATTGGTCATACCTGCGGCTTTTGAGATACCTACTGCATTTAAGGAAAAGCGGTATATAAGGATTGGTTCATCGAAATGCAATATCAAGGACTATCCTAAGAGGGAGATTGAACTTTTTAAGATACTTGATGGGAGAACAGAAACCATAGAAACGATTCCGGCAAAATATCAGGAACTTACTTTCCAAAAATTATTTGGATATTATGGGTCAAAAGGAATTGTTTTAAGCGATAAGACTTTTATAAAAAACTTAGGTCTGCGCAATGAAGAAGGACAATTCAATTTATTGGCGCAGCTGCTTTCGGACGATTCTCATTTTCCTCTCAGAGTATCTATATTTGAGGGAAAAACGAAAGGAACAAATCTTTTTTCAGTCAGGGAGTTTGGGAATAACTGCCTTTTATACAGTTTGGATGAGTTATTACGCTATGGTGATGTACTCAATATCATACAGGCAGATGAAACAGATCGGGTTGTGGAAAGGAAAGAAGTGCCGCTGTTTGATAACAAGGCATTTCGGGAAGCAATCATCAATGCTGTCCTGCATAACAAATGGACAGAGGGAAACGAGCCGATGATTTCCGTTTTTTCTGACAGGATAGAAATCTTATCAAGAGGCTCTCTACCGCCCGCACAGACAATGGAAGGCTTTTATCTGGGGGAGTCTGTGCCTGTGAATTGCGGAAGCAATGTTGCATTAAAATCCGGAAATATCAATGACATTTATAGAGTAATTGCCATAAATAATGAAAAAGCATTATGCATGAAAGAAGATGAGCAGGCAGAATGGAACATTGCTGACTTAATGTTGAATGTTATTCCAATGCAATTGAATTGGTTAAGAGTAATGATATTGAAAAGCGTGACAATGGAATTGCGCAATTACTAATTTTAATGGAGAAATTCCAAAAACGAAAAATTTAGTAAGCAAATTGAAGAGGCTATATGGAAAAAGAAACTAACATATTACTAGGAACGAAAAAATTTAATGTTGTAATATGGGAAGAATTACCGTATCCCGCAGAAATAGATTTTGCTGATTTGTATAAGAATTATATATCCTAAATTCCCGACTCAAAATTATACACTGCTCTCAAAGCTTTGATTTTTCTAACTTTTTGCAAAACAGTGTAT
>VSNQ01000194.1 GCA_009774395.1 Lachnospiraceae bacterium | reverse complement strand
GTTCATACAGATGCGGGATATACGCATTGGACGCTGCTTTATGACAATAAGTATTATGACCCGGAGTTTGGCTTGATTGAGGGCGAATACACACATGGGAAAATTACATCATTTTTAGAGATATATGCTGGGTAGAAAATTCCCATTCATAGCGGAGTTACATAGAACAAAAAATTGGTATTTAGTGGGAGGAAAATATGGGATATGCAGTTGTAGGATATTTTGATAAAGAAACAGATGAAAGAATACGAGGACTGTGGCAAGATTTGATGATAAATGGTGTAGATGATTATTTATATCATTCTGAAAATAATCCTCATATTAAATTTGCCATGTATGAAAATCTTGAAGAGGTGAATATAGTAGATGAAATCAGAAGTATTGCTAAACAGACAAAATCAATAGATGTTGTTTTTAAATCATATAGTTTTTATCCGAATGAACAGCCTTTTTTCAACATAGATATGGCTGTTAGTATGGAATTATTAAGATTACAAACTGAAATAAGAGAAAAATGTGATAAATTTTCTGAATTATTGCCTATTGACTTTTTTGACATGGGAGTATGGAAACCTGATTGTCAATTAACAAGAGAAATTGATAAAACACAATTATCGAATTCAGTAAATTGTTTGTATGAAAGAAAATTGCCTATTAACGGAAAATTGGAGAGAATTGGGTTAATAAAGTTTCACCCGGCAAAACAAATTGTGCATTTTAATTTGTCTTAGAATTAAAAAAGAAAAGGAAATTGTTGAGAAGTCAAGTATTGGGCTGTACGGAATTGCCCTTTTGTCAGAAAATCGTGGCGAGTATAAAATCGGAATATATGGGGAGGTGTATATCATATGTTTGACGAATTAAAGACATGCAAACCAGAGGAACTTCAAGAGTATGCAGAAAGAATTGCTAAGATGTTGAATGCGGATAATGCAGAAACTTTTATTCGTATTCTTTGGAATCGTGTTCCAGAATTAACAAGTAAGCAAGAAGAAAGACTTCATCAATTAGGCAGAAAGGTTCGGAAACGGTTTCATATGAAACCAATTCGAGGGTAATGAATGCAAATTACAGCTTCAAATTTAGGAGAAGAAAATGAGAATTTTGACAATTATAGGAACACCACATAAAGGAAATACAAGAGCAATAACTGATTTATTTTTGAAGGAATTTGAAGATACAAATAATTTATTTGACGAAATAGTTCTTCCAAATGATTTTCAGGAATTTTGTTACGGGTGCGCAAATTGCATATTAAATGGGGAAGAAAAATGCCCTCATTTTCATTTAGTGAATCCCATAATCGAAAGAATAGAAAAGGCAGATTTAATTATAATTGCTACGCCTGTATTTGTTATGTCCTGTTCGAGTGGATTGAAGGCATTGTTAGACCACCTTGCGTATATATGGTTAGTACATAGACCCAAAGAAAGTATGTTTAAGAAAGTGGGTTTCATTATAACATCGGCAGGAGGTTCTGGAGTAAAAGATACAGTAAGGCTTATTAAAAATAATATGTTTTATTGGGGAGTACCTACCATTTATCACTATGGGGTAACGACTATGAAAATGGGCGGTAACTAAGCAGATTATAAGAATAAAGATAAAATAAAAAAACAGGTAAAGGTCAAAGCAGGCAAAATAAAAAGGTGTCTGAAAAATAAGAAAATAGGATTAAAATCAAAGTTCTTTTTCAACATATTTCGTATGACGCAAAAAAATGGCTGGAATAAAACAGATTCCGATTATTGGAGAGATAAAGGCTGGCTTAATGGGGAAAAGCCATATTAAGGGAAATAAAATTTAGTTGTAGATTTGGAGGAAGAGATGAGCTTATTGATTATAAACACTTTAGAGGAAGATGATCCGGCAGTGAAAAACGCAATCCGCCATTTATCAGCGAAAACATCTGTACATACCATTTTCCATACTGCGAAAATGAAAATAGCACCTTGTATCGGGTGTAATGCCTGCTGGTTAAGGACACCGAGCGTTTGTGCAGTGAAAGATGATTATGAGCAGATTTTGAAAGCCTGCCTGCAGCATGACACAACAATCATTATTTCCGATACTTCGTTAGGATTTATCAGCTATCAGGCAAAGAATATTGTTGACCGGATGCTGCCGCTTGCAACGATGTATACCCATATTGTAGACGGGCAGATGCGCCACGTCCCACGCTATGAAAAGAAGTACCGGTTTGGACTTGTATATTCCGGCATTGCGGATGCAGAGTACATGGAACAATGGTTAGGTCGGTTTGCCTTGAATTTCGATGGAATAAGCATAGGCGCATTTCCTATTGAAAAATGCAGGGAGGTATCGTTATGCACTTAACAATTATCAGCGGCGCTGCACGTCCGCAGAACAAAAGCAACACAGCTAAAATTATTGATGCTTTTTGTAAAGGTTTTCAGACAAACGAAAATACCACTGAGATTTATTTTATCAGGCGCATATCGTACCAATGAACGGTGTAGGACTGGTTTCGGCGGCTGTTGTCGGCGGAATCAGTTATTTGCTGATGCGGAAAGAGAAAATGTTGGTGCAGGGTGCAGGCAAAAGAACGGAAAGGATGGAAAGGACGGTACATAAGCTATGAAAACGGTAATATTGGAAATACTGGAAACGGCGGCAATCGCAGTCAGTGGTTTCTTGATAAAAAAGTATGTGTTTTTAGAGCCGGATATGGAGGCAAGGAAGCAGAAAATCTTTTATCTGCTCAGTTTTTTCCTGATTGGCATTGTGTTCTTGATTTTTGGAAAAGATATGGCAAACATGACAGTGCTACTTATGATCGGGCTGAATATCTGTCTTGGCAGGAAAAAGCATCGTCTGTGCGGACTGGTTCAGATGCTGCCGTTTTCGGGAATCATCAACGGGCTTCTTGTCCCGACACTGCTTGTACCGCCGTATTTCTTTGCGATGTCGGCACAGGAAACTGTAATTTATCAGTTTATCCTTTACGGGGCATTAGCCATGCTGCTTCTTTTATTCTATGTGAAAGGGCGAAACTGGCGTCGCTGGTTTCATGAGAATATGCAGCACAGGAGCCTGCGGAAATCAGAAAAATATCTGCTTTGGGTCATTGGAATTTTGCTGCTGCTGTTTGCCAACCATACGACAATGCAGATTACGGTGGACAGCGGCAATGTGCGGGCGGCAGACGGTATATATGGGCGAGGGCTGGCTTCCTTTATCGGGATTACCAGTGTTTCCGCATTTGTGATGACGATGATGATTATCGGGAAAAATCGGACAAGTGGGAAGAAAGATATGGTAAAGCTGCACATAGGAAGGAAAAAGAAAGCGCACACAATCGATTACAGAATTATCAAAAGGAACATGCAGACCAGCATTCCTTTTTTTACAATATTTATTAATAAGGCTTGCATATCCGCGAGTAAATAAGTATAATCAAACATAAACAAGATAAAACAGGCAGAAATACGAAATCGGGGTATTTATTATGTTTATGGAAGAACGACAGAAAGATATTATTCGAAAAGTAAACCAAACAGGACGAATCTTAGTATCAGAAATTCAGGAATGTTATCAGATTTCGGCGGATTGTGCAAGGCGGGATCTAAGGATGTTGGAAAGGAAAGGATTGCTGCAGAGAACACATGGCGGCGCCATTGCAGTTAATCCAAAAGAAATCTATCCCACGCCGACATATAATCCAATAGATATAAAAGAAATTCAGACGGATTACTTGGCAGTTGCCAAAAAAGCAATCGAGTATATTCAAAACAAGGATGTCATTTATATTACCACATCTTTAGTCGGATATTATATGGCTGAAAATCTGCCGGAAAATATAACCATTACAGTATTGACAAATTCCGTTACCATTGCAGAGGTATTGCGCAAAAAAATAAATATATCCGTTATATTATTGGGCGGAGAAATGTCCCATCGTGGGCACTGCCATGATTTTTATACCATTCAAATGGTGAATAATATCCGCATGGATAAAGCTTTTTTGTCACACGCGGCATTGTCTTTGGATTTTGGGGCGTCCATTCACGATCCTGCCGGTGTGGAATTTGGAAAAGCTGTTATGAAGAACAGTGGGATGAATATCGGGTTATATCCGTCTAAGAAGATAGGGCGAAATTCCATCCATTCTGTATGCGGGATAAAAGATTATGACTTACTGATTACGGACAATAATGTATCAGAGGATTTTCTGATACAGATTAGGGAACTTGGAGTAGCTGTAGAAACAGTTGGTTAGAAAGAGGTATGAGAAATGTATTGTATATTAGTGACAGGTATTCCGGCAGCAGGAAAAAGCACTATGGCAAAAGTTATGTCAGAAAAGCTGAAACTGCCTGTTATTTCAAAGGATACCATAAAAGAATTGCTGTTTGACAATGTTGGTTTTCAGTCGAGAGCAGAAAAAGTAAAACTTGGAATTGCCAGTATGGAAATCATGTATTATGCCGCAGGTCAACTTATGAAAGCAGGGCAGTCTTTTATCTTGGAGAATAATTTTGAATATTCATCAGAACAAGGAATGAAAAGCCTTTTAGAAAAATATCAATATTCCGTATTGACCATTACCTTAACAGGTGATTACAAAGTGATTTACCAGCGTTTTCTGGAACGCGAAAACAGCCCTGACAGGCACAGGGGGCATGTAGTGAATGACTGCTATCCGGAAAAGAAAGAGAATCATATGAAAACCCTAAAAGCAAAAACGATTTCTTATGAAAATTTTGTTTGTGGAATAGAAAAGAGGGGATTTGATGTCTTTTGCGTTGATGGCAAACAAATCAAAGTTGATATAACAGATTTTTCAACAATTAATATGGAAGAGTTATTTTTACAGATTGAGACATGGAAGGAGGAAATTCTGCATGATTGACGCGCATGTTCATCTGGAAAAAGGCGATTATTCGGTAGAATGGATCAACCAGTTTGTTGCGTATGCTGTAAAAAGAAATATAGACAAAGTTTACTTTTTGGAACATACTCATATCTTCAAAGAATGCCGTAATCTCTATAATGAAATGTCTGTATATAATGAATATCAGAAGAATTGGTATCAGAAAAAATGGGAACAGGCACGTCCTCTAAAGGATTATATAGATTACATACAAAAATTAAAACAATTCGATTTCCCGATACGATTAAAATTTGGTCTGGAAGTATGTTATTCTCCTGAGCATGAAATTGACATTGCACAAATGAAACAAATGTATTCCTTTGATTTTTTAGTAGGCTCAATCCATTTTATTGATGGATGGGCATTCAGTCATCGGAAACAGCGGTGGGACAAGAACGATTATGATATGGAATGTTACAAATGTAATTATGGTGTGAAATTTTCAAATAACGTAAAGGAATGGTTATTGATATGAAAGATATTATAGAAAAGTATAGAGGAAATTATATAGCAGAGATGCGTAAAGTAGTAGGGCATGCGCCGCTTAGGACAATAGGGTGCGGAGTTATTATTGAAAACGACAAAGGGGAAATATTACTTCAAAAGCGACGCGATAATGGACTTTGGGCAATCATTGGCGGTTCTATGGAGATTGGGGAAAAATTTATAGAAACGGTAAAAAGAGAAGCATTTGAGGAAGCCGGAATTGAAATAAAAAAACTGACATTGTTTGGCATTTATTCAGGTGAGGATAGAATTATCACTTATCCGAATGGAGATATTTGCTGTGGGACAGGTATCATTTTTAAAACAACTGTGTATAGTGGGGAAATACAAAATAATACAGAAGAAGCACTGGAACATAGATTTTTTGATAAGACAAATCTACCCGATAATATTAATAAATACGATAAACAAATAATTATTGATTGGACAAAAAATTTTCAGCAAGTAATTGTTGATTGATTTC
>VSNQ01000193.1 GCA_009774395.1 Lachnospiraceae bacterium | reverse complement strand
TCATTCACTTGTCAGTCAAAAAGATTATCCCACAGATTTTAGAATATGTAAAACCGGCAGGTTATTCATCGCTTACCTTAAAAGCCCTTAGAAAGCCTTACAACGCTTTTTCCTGCCTAAGTGATTATGATATGAGAAAAGCAGGAGATAAGCCCATATCGGCTTTATCCCCCGCTTCTTTCCATACCAAATTTATATCCGACACCTAACAAAGTTTTTATATATGCCGGGTTCTTGCTGTCTAGCTCAATCTTTTTCCGTAGGTTGCATATCACATTTACAACGCTTGAATGGCAACTATCGCTGTTCATATCCCAGACAGCCTCAAAAATCTGTTCCTGCGTGAACACCCTGCCCGGAGAGGACGCAAGATAAGCAAGCGTCCCATATTCAAGACGGGTAAGGGAAATGTCCTCCCCGTCCCTAAGTACCCTGCGTTGGTACAGCTTGATTTCAAGACCGGGAAAAGAGAGGATAGGGCTTGTGACCGACTGCACAGGTTCAAAACCGATTTCATCTGACAGGACGGACAGCACCCTTTCTATTCCCTTTTCTTCATCATCATTGAAAGTTAGTATTAGTATTTTAGCTATGGTATCAGTCCTCCTTTGTCACTAACGCCTACTTATCTGTATGCCTAGCTTATTTGACTGTTTCTTATCATTCTTTTTGCAGCTCAACATCTGTATTCGCACTTTCCGCAGACTTGACCTTAACACTACCTTTTTCTTCTTCCGAACCAACATTTGTTTCGTTCTCTTTTTCATCTTCTTTCTTATCCAGTGTCTTATCTGCTTTATCCTGTTCAGCCTTTTGATAATCCGATATGGTGTCTTGTGTTTCTTTTACCTTGTTTCCTATATTTTGGGTAATGTTGTCAATCTTTTCCTGCAAGTCCGCTTTTTCCTCCTCCGTTTGAGCAGTACGCAATTTCCCCTGCAAGTCTGTCCGCACTTTCTTCATGCCTGCAATTTGCTCTTTTGTCGTTGAAAGGGAAATAATCACTCCCGTATCTGCTGCGCCTGTTTTCTGGTTTCCGCCAATCATATCATCAAAGGAAGATTGTTTCTGCTGTTTCTCTCTGCGCTGTTCAGTCTGGTGTTGTCTTAACTGCATATTCAAGTCACTAATCTGCTGCTGTAATTCCTGCCGCTTCGTCATTTTTTCTTCCTGCGTCATATCTTTGTTGGAAGAAAGCTCCTGCAACTGCTTTTGTGCATTGGCAATCTGGTTCTGGATATTCCGGCTGTAAGAATCTGTTGCTTGATTTATTCCCATTTGCCGCACTTGTGCATTTGCTCCATTGATACTGCTAATTTCCATTTTCCTTTTCCTCCTTGACCTTAAATAAAATTGGAAATGCTTTTCCCGTTAAACCTTTAAGTCCAAATTTGCACCGACCCCCGCCTGCTGTTTTGAATTTGCTCTGCCTGCATTATCTTCTTTGGCTGCTTCAATAATTGTCCGAATATCTGTATCATTCAGATAAATCATGCCGTCTTTGGAAGCTGCCAATTTTTCATTTAGAAGCTGTTCCGCTTTGTTTGGAGTTGATTTTTCTTCAATCTTTCCATCTGCGCTATCTTCTTTTACTTCTTTCTTTTCTTCTAATGTTTCAGACAATTCTTTTTCCTTTTCAGCCGCCTTTTCTTTTGTCTTTTCAAGCAGTTTCTCAGAATTTTTCTTCCTTTCTTCCCGGAGCTTATCGCTCAATTTTAACATACCATCGTTTCTGCCCTGCATTCTGCAATGATAATTTCCATTCTCATCAATATAACTATGCTGATACACTATCGTCCAGCCACTGGCTTTTGCCATGCTTTCTGCCAATTTAGACATAGACTCAACGCCTTTTATCATGTCTTTCATATCCTTCTCTTTTTCGGGGTCATTCTGCATTTTTTCCAAAAGTTTTGGATTAACAGTCAATGACTTGCCGTTTTTGGCTGATGAACAGGCATTTCCAACCTTAAAATCTACACTTGGAACAAGTTTTGCTAGTCCATTTGCATAATCAGTTGTCTTTTTTCCCTTATTACTTTCCACTGTTTCCGTTGTTTTTTCTGTTTCCTTTTTCTTTGCGCTGTTCGCTGTACTGCTTTCTGCTACGCTCTGCGCTGCGTAGCTGCTGTAATTGTTTGTAATCTCCATTGCCATGATTTTGTCCTCCTTGATAAAAACTTTATTTGAAATCCATTTCTATGTTGCACTTATAGTATTTTAAGCAATTTTACCCGCCAATCGCTCATGGGATTTTCATAAGGGATTTTGACTACCTGCTCCTTTGAACCAAATTCATAAAAACAGTGACACCCAATCCCTCCAACGCCGGGAAGTTTATAAAAACCTCCAAAAACAATAATAATCTCCCCACTTGCATTATTTTCCTGCAAATAACTTTCAAATGTTTTCCTGTCTACATAAACGAAATTGTCATCATAAGAAATCATTTGTTGCAATTCATCATTGGTATCTTGGAATGTAACATTTTTACCGTCAAATCCATATGTATAGATAGCGCTATTTGCAATATTTCTGTCATAAGAATTATTATTTATCCATATACCCGTTGCTGCTATGCACAATACCGCAGCAATCAATGTACTAACTGCCACAATCCGTCTATATGGTTTATACCGGGCAATCCTTGTTACTCTCTGCCGGATATTTTGATATTCTTTATCTCCTGTAAAGGTAGCATACATATTGAAATCTTCACTTTCTGCCTGCAATATCCTCATGCTTTTTAATAATAGCTGCCCGTATGTATATGCTTTTCTTTGGCTTCTTTGGATTGTTACAAAGTCGCAGATTTCCTCCATATCCTCCCGAAAATATCTTGTACCTATGGTAAGAAATGGATTGAGCCATAATATAACCCGCAATATATCCCACAAAAAATAAAACATCAAATGCCCTAACTGAATATGCGTCTTTTCATGGAGCAGAATTGTATGTAAATCCTTTTGGTCATATTCTTTCAGTATAACTTCCGGCATGATTATCTTTGGTCTGAATATTCCTATGGTGGACGGTGTAACAGGCATTTTGGTAACATAGATAAAAGTACCCTCAACTTCTCTTTTTTCCATACCTGCAACCAGTTTTTTCAACTTTCTTTTTTTATAAAATAACCGGGCGGCATATAAAAATACGCCGCATAAGTAAACCCAATTTATCCATACATGGATTTGGCAAATTCTAGCCCACCAAGAAAACAATATTGCACCGATTGTATCTTCATAAAAAAATTTTATCTTCCCTACAAATAAGACTGGAAGAAACAAACTCCATAATGTACCTTTTAGGAATACCTTGTTTTTCAACAGAGTTTTCCGCAGGAGAAACACAAATGCAAATATCACGAAAGAAATCTGAACACACTTTAAAATCTGAATGACATAATAAATAGCCGCAAGGTTCAAAAAACTTATCCCACTATTCCAAATTTCCTGTACCGTCATTCTTTATCATTATCCTTGTCTTTGCATTTATCCAAGATTTCTTCCAATTCTTGAAGCTGTTCTTCCGTTAGCTTTGCACTCTGCAAAAGAGCCGCCATTGCGTTCTTCCGGCTGCCCTCAAAATAGCTCTCTACAAACTTCCGGCTTTTCTCCCTTTGGCATTCCTCTTTTGACTTTTCAACGGTATAGTGGTAAACCCTTAAATCATGTTCATCTACGGTATAGCTTAAAACGCCTTTCTGCCATAAACGGTTCAGCAGGACACGCACCATTCTAGGCGACATATCTGACCTGCCCTGCATTTTCTTGATAACTTCCTTTGCGGTCATGGTAGGCGTATCATTCGCCCAAAACACTTCCATAATCAGCCATTCGCTCTGACTGGGAGTAGTTTCTCTTTCCATGCTGTTTAGCCTCCTTTTTATTATTCTTATATCTATATCGGACAAAATTCGATTTTTGTTAATGTTTGTTCCAAATATTTGTTAATGTTTGTTGATTTTTTATCTTTGCGTTTCCCTGTTCCGCTGTTGCTGCTTCGCCTGCCGCAAAATACTGTCTACGTTCTGCTTGATTGTGTCGTACTGCTTTACTTTCTTTTTCAGTTTCCCGTACTCTTGATATAACTTGTCTTTTTTCTCCGTTAGCTCCTTATACTCCGTATGCAGTTTCTTGAAATCGGGCAGCTTCCCGCCGTTCTTCGCCGCCTGCAACGTCTTAGCGGCGGCTTCGTGAATGATAATGCTGCTCTCATTGCCCCGCAGGAACTTTTCTTTGTCCTTTGCCTTTTTGTACTGCATATAGACCGCTTTTGTCTGTTGGTATGCGGATATGTTTTTCATCAAAAGGGATATGTCGGACAATCTCTTTTCCAAGTCTTTCAGCGTAGCGGCGGTATTTTCGCTTTCCGTATGCACTTCATCAAGAACCGCCTGCAACTGTTCATACTCTGAAATGTCATGCTCCGTGAGGAAATTCAAAGTCTTTGCCGCCTGCTTCAAGTTGTGTATCTTCGCCCACTGTTCGTAGCCTTTGCTTTCCGCTGCCTTGATACTGTTCTGAATGTCTATGAGCATGGAAACGCCCGCTTTTTCCTGCCTTAACGCTTTCGGCTTCGCCCGGTATGTCCCGGCAATCCTCTCCGTTATGGCTTCCACGGTGTAGGCTTCCCCAAGTGTCTTAGAACGGGTAAAGCGTTCCTGCCCCGGCGCACGGAACGAAACGAACTTCCCCTGCTTTATCTCATAGCCCGCCGCTTCCATGAGCCGCAGGAAATCATCAAAATCTTTCGCTTTTGGTATGGTAATGTCTATCAACGCTTTCAGCTTTGCTTTCCAACTTGTCCCCTTGCGTTCAGCGTCCCATTCCGCATACTTCTTTCCTTTGTCCTGCCCCGGCGTGACGACTGACAATCCATGTTCCTTACACAGCCTGTCGCTCTCATTCCGTATCTGATAATAGCTTTTCTTGTTGGAAACGTACTTGCGGTGTGTCGCAAAATCGACCGCACAAAATATGATGTGGTTATGGATATGCCCCTTGTCTATATGGGTAGTCAATACATACTCATATTTACCGCCAAGAACCTTGTCCGCAAGCTCCTTTCCTATGCGGTGGGCTTCCTCATAGCTGACCTCTCCGGGCGCAAAGGACTGTATCAAATGGTGTCCGAGGTTGTCCCCCTTGTCCCTTGCCTTTGACAGCGTAAAGCCAAACTCTATATCTGCCGTCTGATACGAGCAGCCATAGGAGGAAATCAAAATCTGATTGTCCGTCTTGTCGGGATTGCAGATATAATCAATCGCCTTATTCAGCGTAGTTTTGATAGGGTGTATCTTTGTAACTGCCATATCTTTTCCAATGCCCCCTTTATTTCCTCTAAGTCCTCTTTGTAGGCGTTCCCGGTGGAGTTGACCCGCTTCGCTATCTGATTGACGTTTACGCCGACTTTCTGTATCTCTGCCGTCTGCTCCTTGACCGCCGTATAGTCCAACTGGATAATGTAACCGTCAATCGCCATTTTCCGCAGGTAAGCCCCCAAGTTGTCCGTTTGCAGCAGCTTCATTTTTTCCTCAATCAATATGCGCTCCTGCTCCGTCACATAAAATTTTAACTGGATAGCCCGCTTTCTCTCTGCCATAGCCCCACTTCCTTTCCGTTTTTCTAAGAGGGTAAAACCCTCTGCAATCAAGAGGGTTTGGGACACTTCCCAACAAGCAAAATCCCCACAAGCCCCGCAGAGCGGCAAGTGGGAATTTTACGGGATTGGGTACTCAATCCCTATGCTTGCTATTCTTCCCCCTATTACCTACTACGGGAAAAAATCAAAAAATGGCAACCTTTTAGAAAAGTTTTTGAAAATAATCAAATAGAGTAGAGAAATAACTGTAAAAGTTATTTCCCTCTCGTTGAACCGTACGTACGGGTCTCGTATACGGCTCT
>VSNQ01000192.1 GCA_009774395.1 Lachnospiraceae bacterium | reverse complement strand
AAATACATAAATATTGACATAAAAAAATTCTGTTAATGCTGATGTAATAAGGGTTTTGAGTTTAGGTATTGATTTTGAGGTTGCAAAACAACGGTGGGAAGATTCGGAAAAATTAATTTATAAGATTGCGGAGATGGCGTAAATTTTTATTGACATCCCACACTATCCCATGTACAATAATAATGTATATTTTCAATATTTGCAAACAATGCAAATATTAGTTTTTTTCCTTTCATGTGTATTTATTATGAAGTAGATTCTTGTGATCTACGAAAGCGGCGTCTGGTTATCTGCTGGACGCTGCTTTATTTTGCCCAGAGCCATGCAGGGGAGGTATGCCAAAACAGCACACAGTTCGCACAACAGATAACAAATACGAATGTTTTTCTACTTAATAACTGTTTCCAGCGGCATATACAAAAATAATTCAAATATCCCATCTTTTGTTTTTAATTCCAATTCTCCATGGTAGCGTTCAACAATTTCCTGCATTGTCTTTAATCCAAAGCCATGATTTTCTTTATCTGGCTTAGTGGTAGCAAAAGACTCTTTTTGCAAGGATTCTTCGTCGAAAGGAGGTACAGGATTTGTAACCGACATACAAAACAATCCTTTTTGTGCTTTGCATTTCAGTACAATTTTCCGCCTGTCTTTCGTCTGCTTGACACACGCTTCCACCGCATTATCAATTGCATTGGCAAATAACGCACAGATATCCACTTTTTCAAACGGCAGTTCTTTTGCAATATCCATTTGTATTTCCCACTGCATTTCATTGCGGTTGATAATACTCTCTTTCACCGACAACACTGCATTAATGGTTGCGTCGCCGCAGTAATGCAGTGTATGTATCTTTATTACGCGTTCTGTTAAATCTTTTATATAATCCTCACGCTGTTCCTGCGGCAGTGCAGCCAATATAGATAAGTGATTTGCCATATCATGTTTAATTTGGCGTATTTCAATATGCTGTTGTTCCATTAATTGATAATAATTGCGGTTAATCTCTGCCAATGTATTCTGCTGTTCCAGTTTTTGCTGCTTTGCCAGAACAATAATCGCCCAAAATACTCCAATAAAAGACATCAAAACCAAAAAAAGCACAACCGCAAACTCTTGATGTACCTTAATTAACATTGTATGATGCTGTTCTACATTGTATAATGTAATAATACTTAGCATAATACAAAAAGGGGTTGCTGTCAGCAACAACAACAGCCGCCATGTACTGTCAGAAAGTGTGTAATTCTTATCTGGTGCAAATTTCCGAATCCCCAAATACAGAAAACCAGTGAATAATCCGCTTAATATTATTTTTCGGATCATATAATAATCTTGGTGAAAATGGATATACATCACGTTTAGGAAATAATTATCGCGCAGTGCATTAAATGCTAAGATTGTACTGGAAAACAACAGACCTATCTCCATCCTTTTCCAAAAGCTGCCCTCACACGTCAGCCAAACAGCCCCCAAAAAGAGAATCGCCGTAAATAAAACATTAATTTTATCTCCAATAAAAATAACCATTGCCAATAGTCCTGCACTGCTTATAAGCAATAACAGACGTTTCCATTTCTTTTCCGTAATCTGAATTAAGTATTGTATTGCGCGCAGCAACAGCCACGCTTCTACAAGCATTATCAAAAGATAAAATTTATTGCCTCTCATCTGTCTTCCCCTATCATTGCACGGGCTATTTTCTTTACTGCCTGTTCCTTATGCCGTCTGCTGCAGGGAAGTTTTTCCTTCCCCACCAAAATACTGTCATTTCCTAAATAATCTACCCATACAGGATTAACCAAGTAACGCTGATGAATCCGCACAAACCGCTCTCCTAACGTTTTCTCAATATCATCTAGCTTCGCATAAAACGCATAGGTGCCTTTTTGTGTGACAAGCGTACACTTTCGTTTATCGGAGAAAAAATACAAAATCTCCTGCTGCCGAAAACGCCAAGTTCCCTCTGCATTTTGAAAAGCAAATGTCAATTCCTGCTCCATTTTCACCCGTATCCTGTGCAGCAGCTCCATAAGCCGTTCCATTACCACTGGCTTTACGATATAATCAAGCGCACCCACACTGTAGCCATCAAAAACATATTCCGTATACCCCGTAACAAACACAATAATAATCGAATCGTCAAATTCCCGCAATTTTTTTGCCGTTTCCATACCACTAAGCCCTTTCATCTCTATATCCAGAAACAGCAAATCCACCTCACCGGGATGTTTGCGCAGCCACGAAACAGCATTTGTTCCCGACGAAAATTCATAGACGATTTCCTCCGATCCCTCAATCAGCACTTTTTCCAGTTGAAGACGAAATGCCTCGCGCACTTCCCATTCATCATCACATAATGCAATTCTCAGCATAGTTTCTTAACCCCTCCTGCTGTTTTTTAATATATGAAAACTATCAAATATTTTTCATCATTGTGCAATGAACCCCTAATTCTTTTCCTATTATAACATACTGCCTGCCAAAATCCTATATGCCATCAAACCAAAAATTACATTGCAAAGCACCAAACTTGACAAAGAATACAGTTCTACGGCAAACTTGACATTTATACTGCCAAATTTGACATCCCTATGCCACAGCCGTTTGATTTTATGCTATTGTTTTCCCAAGGAACTTTCTTAACCGTTCCTTATATATCAAATCTATTTATTAAGAGGTGTAAGTATGTTATATGTAAAAAATCTTCACAAAACCTATTCTGTAGGAAAAAACAAATATCAAGTGCTAAACGGCATTGATTTTCATGTAGCACAAGGGGAATTTGTCGCAGTAATGGGACCTTCGGGATCCGGCAAGACGACGCTGCTCAACTGCATTTCCTGCTATATTCCATTTGACAAAGGCGCTATTACCATTGGTGGCACCAATCTGGCTGGGCAGACTGAAAATGCGCTGGCTCATTTCCGCAATACCAAAATTGGTTTTGTTTTTCAGGATTTTATGCTTTTGGATGGATTGACAATTCAAGAAAATATTTTAGTACCGCGCATTATACAAGATAAAGTAACGCCAGAAGCACAACAGCTTGCCCAAAAGCTAACTTCACTGTTTGGAATTGCGCATATCTGCAATAAATATCCAGCAGAAATTTCCGGCGGTGAAAAACAACGTGCCGCTGTTGCGCGCAGTTTAATTAATAATCCATTAATTATTCTTGCAGATGAACCGACCGGCAATCTGGACTCTAAGTCCAGCCGCGCTGTTATTGAAGCATTCGGCGAAGCAAAATCAGAAATGGATGCCACAATTTTTATGGTAACACATGATAGTTTTGCAGCCTCGTTCTGTGATCGTGTTATTTTGCTAAAAGATGGCAGCGTCTACCGGCAGCTAGAGCATACAGGCAGCCGCAGCGTATTTCAAGATGAACTGCTTGGCGCCATTAAAGAAATGAATGCGGAGGTGTCATAATGGTACAAAATATTAACGAACAAAATACAAATGCGCAAACAACCGCAGTGTCAGAACATATATTCTCAATGCTGCAGCTAGAGCAGAAACTGCAACACGCAGATCGAAAGCAAGCACGTTTGTATCTATTCTGCAACTTTATGGCGTTAATGATTATCTCTGCCTATACGGGTATGATGTTTTCTCCCACTGTACAGACTGCATTTCCAACAGGCGGCGACAGCCGAAAGCAAATGAATATGATATTTATTTTAACGCTGTTAGGCTGTGTTATTTTTACAATTTATGCCGCCTGCCTGTTTTTCCGGCACAAATCCAGCCAGCTTGGTATCCTAATGGCATTGGGTGCATCAAGGAAACGTTTAATGCCGGGACTTTTTCGAGAAGTTATACTGTTAAGCAGCGTGTCATCCATTGCAGGCATTGTGGCAGGATTTCCTTTTATCGGGATAATTTGGAATCTGTTTCGTCTGTTTTTAATTGACAGTTCGGATATGAAACTGTCCTTTGACTTTCGGTGTTTACTGGTTTCTTTACTGTTTTTACTTTTAGTAATGGCATTTAGCTGCCTGACTGCGCTGCGTTACCTGCACAAAACAAATATTATGGAAGTTATCCGAGAAGAACATATTAATGAACCGGTAAAAGAACTCGGCAAATGGTGCGGTGCTGCTGGTGCTGCGCTTTTAGTCGGCGGTATCCTTGCAGGGTACTTTGTTCCTATTATTTATGCTCATATAATGCAAATCGCAATCCCTCCCGCATGGTTAAATCTCTTGTGGCTTCCAGCTTTTGTTGGTTTGTATATGATTATGCTTCATGCTGTCGTGCATGGTGTCCGAAGTTATAAAAAGAATCCCTATAAAAATTTAATATCGCGCAGTATTATGAAATTCCAAGGAAAGCAGACAGTCAACAATATGATAATCGTTACACTGCTGCTTGCCGGAGCGTGTTTTGGCATTTTCTATCTTCCTGTAATGTTAGTGAACTCCTTGCGAACCAATGCTGCACAACCCTATGATTATCTCTATTATTACCGCGCGGATCAGCAAATACCAGACAGATCTGCAATCGAAGAACTTGCCTCAAAACATCATCTTACCTTAAAGGATTGGGGACAGTTTGAATACATTACCTTGGGATATGGCGGCAATCACATGATTATGGAGGAAGACGGCAATCATTACCATAAAGAATACTGGCCTATTTTAACAGAAAACATAACCCTATCTCAAGATACTTGGAATGCTATGACAGGAGAATCTTTGGAAGTTCCTTCCGGAACATATTTTTGTGTCACTAATCGGGAAAATACTGCCCTAAGCGTTTCTACAAGCATCAAACATATTACAAATATGGTAAACCGCCGGCAGCGCGAAACCGTATATCAGGGATTAGCAGTTTATGATTTTCCAGCATTGGTAAACGAATCTGGATGCCGCGTGATAAGCAACGAAGATTATGCATACCTCTCTGATGGCTTAACAGATGATTGGAAAGGGGCAATTGTGCAGTTTAATATTGATGGAAAAGATTCCTATCCTTTTGCAAGTGCGCTGTATCATGCTTTTGTGGCTACAACGAATCAAGACTGCCTAATTGGAAAATCATACGACAGAGTATATAAAATTATTGTAAATGAACATGGGGAAGAATATTTTGGTGATAATGCAACGGAGCCATATCTGTCAAAGCTTGATCCCAGCCAAGTGGATTCTCTTGCGTTCCGCCTTTACTGGAAATATCAGCCTTCGTTCCGTATTCTTGAGAAAAACGATTTTTTGCTGTCCACTTCGGTGTTTTTAATGATGTTTTTGTTTATATTTATTGTCTGCCTATTAACAGCACTCGTAATTTGTTATACCCGCTGCCAGACAATTGCACTAAATAACCGCTATATTTTTGATGATTTAAAGAAACTAGGCGCATCGCCTGCCTTTCTTGCCAAAGAAGTGCGCAGCCAATGCAGCAGTGTATTCCAGACCCCATCCTTTGTGGGACTGCTGATAATTTATTTATTTTTTGCCCTACTGCTGTACAGCAATGACGGAAAAATTATTTTTGGAGAAATTATCACATTGTTTGTATGCCTTGGAATAGAAATTCTGACTAGTATGTTAATATATGGCGTATACCGTGGAACTGTTTCAGCAGTCCAGAAAAAACTGGGAATTATTGTCGTTGGGAAATGATTTCTATTACTTTTATAAAACAGCAGGATATAGTATGGACTGTCGGGAAATAACATTTTGTTTGAATAGACAATTGTAATTACAAAAAAGTCCATAATCTATTGGAGGCTGTCGCAATAAGCTTTGATTATACAAGATATCATATAAATCATAGCACGGTGTTAGACTATCTTGTATCCGTCTTCCTTCATGCGACAGCCCCATCCATTATTTTCTGATAACTCTATAATATTTTTAATAGAGTTCATTGTTATTAAGCCCTTACTCCTCCCAATTATGAT
This sequence comes from Lachnospiraceae bacterium, assembly GCA_009774395.1. GTDB lineage: Bacteria > Bacillota > Clostridia > Lachnospirales > Lachnospiraceae > COE1. The sequence continues at coordinate 31 of VSNQ01000192.1, read as the reverse complement.
ATACTGCCTGTACATCATCATCTTCGTCAAG
>VSNQ01000191.1 GCA_009774395.1 Lachnospiraceae bacterium | reverse complement strand
GAGTGCCTGTCGGCAAAGTCTTTGATAAGGGAGATGTCCCCGTAATCGCTTGCATAGGCGTTGTCTTTGGATGCGGTACGAATTTTCTCAAGGTGTCAATGACAATGAGCCTGCTGTCGGGGTATTCTTTCAAATAGTCCTCCAACTGCACGATAAGACCGTCTGACGGCTTGTCGCTTGCCACGGCAAAGTGAAGCCGCCCGCTCGCTTCATCCGTCAAACGAAACAGCCTGTCTTGAATGCGGCAGAACGTATCTTCAAGGCAGAGGTAAAGCACGTCACCCTCCCGTGTCGGCATATCCCATAAGGGGATTCCCTGCGACACGCAGAGGCATAGCTTTAACATGAGCCAGCTTTTGCCGATTTTCTGTGAGCCGCAGAATAGGGTTAAGCCCGTGGGTATCAGACCGTCTACCACAAAGGACGGCTTTTCAAGCGGCTCATAGAGGAGCGTGTCGGCGTTGACCGTCTGGAGCTTCTGCATGGGATTCCTCCTTTCGGGCGGTGTCTTTGGTTTTGTTGCACATAGGCGTTGACCTCCTAAAATAGATTTACTCCCACGAAAAGAAGTGAGAGTATGTAATGCCGCCAATTACGGCAGTCTTAAAATCCTCCGCAGCTTCTTCCGCAGATGGTCTAACCTTGCGTAGATTGCTCCCGTTGTCAATCCCACAAGTGGGGCAATCTCCTTAGTGGAATATCCCTGCATTTTCAGCAGGACGATTTGTAACGTGCGTCTGTCCACCTTGATTAAGGCAAGATACAGAGTTTCGTTCTCAATCTCGTCCAGTAAATCAGAGACAGACTTTACCTCTGCCTGCTTCTCCCTGTCCGCCATGCCCTCAAGGTATTCGCCGAAGTCGCTCGCCCATCGGTAAAACCGCCTGTTGGAATTAAAATCTGCCCTGTCGTCTGTGCGGATTTGCTCAATGACCGCTTCGTCAACGCCGCACTCACGCAAAATCTTTTCTTCCGCTTCTTTCCAGATACGCCATTTCCTGTCCTCCCGTCCGTGGTTATATGCCATGCTTATTTCCTCCAATCAGAATTGATTGAGAGGGCAGGAAAAGCCCCCTCATTTTCCCAAAGGAAAAAACAAGGGGGCTGAACGCCTTAAATTTTGTTTTCCATTATCTTTCTCAGCTTCGCAAAGATTTTGGCTTTGCGCTTGTTGACAACACTCTGTGTCACGCCTAACCGCAGCCCGACTTCCCGCTCGGAAAGTTCCTCAAAGAAAAGGGCTTTTATCAACGCCTGCTCACTGCCCGACAATAAATGCAGGGCGGCTTTCAGTCTGTCCACCATCACCGCATGGACAACGGTTTCCGCAACGTCTACCGTTTCATCAATAACGAAGTCAAGCCCATTTCCCTCGCTGTCCGTAAATCCCTCCAATGAAAGCAGGCTGTGGTTTGTGTCCAGTTTTTTCAGATAACGCCACCGCTCTTTCTCCTTGTAGAAATCTGCATACTGTTCCCACACCACTTCAAGCAGACAGCCCTGCACGGGGATAAAGAGCTTGTCCATGTAACTCTGGTCGGCTTGCCTGCGGCGGCAGAAGTCCCTATAGGATAATTCCACATAACTGCCGCTTTCTTTGATATATACTTTTCTTGGCGCATACTTCACCGTAAGTACCTCCCATCTGAATTTTTGAAAATGTAAAAATCCAGATGGAGAGGGCGGGGAGCCGCAGTGAATACCAGATACAGCCCTGCGGCATAATCTGATAAAAAACGACAAAAGAAAAACCGCAAAGGCTCTGTGACCTCTACGGTTATAGGAGATATATATTCTGTTAAGCGGAGATTCTACTTCTGATTTCATGGTGAGAAGTAGCGTTGCATAGGCAGGGATTTTTTTAACTGGCTTTCTGCCATTCCTCGATATGCTATGTATGGATTAACTCTGCATTGCATGAGCAGATGAATTACTGCCCGAAAAAAGGACATAAAAAAATCCCTCCAAACTTTAAAACAGGTCTGGAGAGTGTCTGTTAAGTCTTTTCGGGCATAGCAATACCGCCCACCACACGCCGTTTTTTTATATGGTGGGCGTTTGCCTTAAAACCTTATGAAATAAAATAGAGCCAATGAACTGTGACTACTCACTTGTTCATCGGCTCTGCGTCTTAAGCGTCTGGCTCTTTGATGACTGTTATTTGTAAATTTTTTGCTTCAATCAATGTTTCCTGCTTGCATTTCGGGCAATAGAGAGGATAGTTTTTTAAAATCGTATCTTCTCTAATTTTGTCACGGGTCTTATTTCCGCAAACAGGGCAGCGTATCCAATCACTTTTAGTATTTGCCGTTTCCACTTAACCAAAATTCCTCCATAGCTGCATTAAATTTATTCGGCGTGTCCATATTCACACAGTGTCCAGCTCCCTCGAAAATAATCACACCACATTCTGGTTCATTTTTCTTCCACATTTCTACGGCGGATAGTTCCATTGGAATATCGTACTTTCCGCAGCCAATAAGCAAAGGGTATTTCCTCGGTTCTGTCTGCCGAACATTTATCATACTGCTTAAAGAAGATAAATACATAAATGACTTCTTAGAAAATTGAATATTCATCTCGTAAAAATCCTTTTGAGCCTGTAAAGTATAAGCAGATATTTTTTTATTCGACTTTGCAAACCATTTAATTGAAAATATAGCTTTAAGCATCATAAGTATCTGTGATGCGCTATTTTCCTTCTGCATTTTGACATCGAAATTGTTTATATCATAACCGCCGAAACAAGCAAGTGATTGTACGGCTTCTGGATACTGGTTTGCAAAGTCTTGCGCTAATACAGCCCCCAATGAAATCCCGACAATATGTATCTTTTCTATTTTTTCTGTTTTTAGAATTTTGTTTATCCACGATGACATTTTATCTATACTATCGCCTTTTTGTACTTTTGTTGATTTACCGTGACCGATAATATCAAGGGTAAGAATGTTATATTTATCTTGAAAATAGTCAATTTGTGCTTGAAACATATTGTGGTTTACAAAAGCAGCATGTATAAAAAGTATCCACTCAGCCCTTTCCTTTCTACTGATATAATAAACAATAGGCGATTCTTCTAAATGGTATTGTTTCATATTTCACCGTTCCTCATCTTTCTTAACAAGCTTTCAAACCAGTCGATATTAAATTTAATCAGTTCTTTTCCATAAAGAGCGGAAACAAACTGATAGTTAAGTATATCTTTATTTTCCTCTGAAATTTTGATATTTTCTGCTTCTTCACATATTGCCGATAATACATTATATTTTTCATTCAAAAATATTAAATGCTGTTGTATGCTTATTTCACGATTTTTTTTATCCGAAAATCCCATAAAATAGACCTTTGCCAACTCTGGGCTTTTGGGACTTTGTTCTTCTATGGGTGCATTTATCCATGCGAAAAAATGTTGCCGTCCACTTTCGGTTATGCAATAAACTTTCTTATACTTTCCATTATCAACTATTTCCTCATAGCTGATAAACCCACAATTCAGCAATTTTCTTATAGCTGCCTGTATGCTTCCCATACTACTGCTATACATCAAATTGATTCCTTTATCTATTCTTTCCCTTAGTTGATAGATTGTTCTATTGCACATAAGTAAAAGCCCAAGAATGATATTGTCCATCGTTAACCTCCATATATTTCTATTAGTAACATTACTATTATACGCATCTTGTGTTTAAAAGTCAAGTAGACAGATATTTTTTAACAAATGCACAGCGACAGAGCTTTTACCCTCTGCCGCCTGTCTGTTATGCGTAGATTATTTCCTCGTTTACAATCTCCATTGCACAAGCCCGTATGTTGTTCATCCTCCCGACCCATTCTAAGGCGTTTTCAGCCTTTAGCCGTTCCGTAATGCCCTGTGCCTGTTTCATGCCCTCTATGAGCCTTTCAAAGCGTTCCTGCGCCTGCCTGTCAATGTCGGCAAGGTAGGCGTTGAGCCTGCCGCTTGTGAGAAGATTGGTGTATGTAACCTTTCGATACTGCTTCAGATAGTCCAAGTGCCGCTGTCCCCATATGCCTATGGGCTGTTCTTCTTCGGCGGGTACGATTAAGCACGGTATTAAGTAATCTCCTTGCCGCTCATATTTGCCACCCAGTTCCTCAAATAATGATTTAGCCATTGTCTGTTACCTCCACATTCTTTTTTATTTTGAATGTCCGCAAAATCCGTCCTACATCGTTGAACCATCATGGTACATTGGCTTAAAAACTGCGCAAATTCAACTTTCCCTAACGTATCGTAGATGCCCTATGTATAAGAGCGTTTTTGCCGATACATAAAATATATACTCCATAAATGATATGTGTACACAAAAAACTCTGCGTATAGCAGAGTTTTTTGTGCATTTTGATATTCATTCAAATATTACCAGACCATAATAATCCATTTTTGAAAAAATGTCGTCGCAATCTCATTAGCTTTAGATATATTTAAAGCTCAATACCCTCGTTCTCCCTGTATCCTTTTTCCTCATTTGCAAATGAATATACCCTTTCTACGAATCTGTCATCCCTGTTATTGAAAAATGACCCAACAGCATATTCTTCTTTGTCATGTTCTATCTGAACTATCGGCTCTTTTACGCCAACATTTCGTATTGTATAATTCATTTTACTGAACGCAGTTGCGGGAATAATCAAACTTGCTATCATACTCGGCCTTTTCGTACACGCAACAATCATGCTCTTAAAAATTACTCTGTCACTATCCATTCCCCTGAGTTCGATATCAAAAATTCTATATACATCTACTATTTCTGCTTCCTTCCCAAAACCGGAAAGTATAAACTTTTTGCCGCTAACCAACTCCGCCTTAAATCATCTTCAAGAATTTCCGCTCCCTGCGTCCACACAGGTGTATCCGCCCCTGTATCTATAAGACAAGTAACATCATCTCCAATTGAAATAACTGGTCTGGTATAGCCATCAAGCACCTTAAGCGTTAATAAGTTCGCCATGAATATACCCTCCCATGTTCATTGTTTCTGTAGTCCTAAGCGATAAGACTATTTTCCCTCGATTTTTATGCTTGAAATCGATAATCTCCTCATCCGGCAAAATCACCCAAATATGTCCGGCATTTACCCTTGCCCCGTCAAAATCTACCTTGTCAAACACCACCCACTGTGCCGGATATCTCTTTACAACGTCTTTCCACGAGTCAAAAGAGATTTCCTTATCATTTTCATTATATGTAATCATGAACGCCTCCTTACTGGAAATGACAAAATTTTTCATGATGCTTGAAGTTGCCATAAGAAGCATCTCCATTCTAAAATATTACCTATCGTTAAACAAATGGTTGTAGCAGCAATTGTCAAAATATATTTACCTAAGCCAGCATATCCAATTCCTCCTCAACAGATTTTATATTATCAATTGATTCATCTTTTTCCTATCTGTTATACAGTATAGCATACTATACAGATTATATCTATTATGATTTTTCACAAAATATTGTTGATTTAATCACTGAACAGCAGAATGCCTCGTTTTATTTATTTTTTATGTATCGCCCAGCACGTCCTTCTTCAGACGGGCGGTCGAGTAGGTCAGCGGTATTACTACCGCCTTCCCCTCTAAGAACCGTACATGAGAGTTTCCCCTCATACGGCTCAAGCAATTCAAAGTCCCTGCCAATACAGAGACCGGCTAGTCAACTAACGATTTTGGTAGCAGAATGCGTCGTATTCCAAATGTGTGAGATATATGTCTGCCCCGTTTTTTAATACCCGGCATTGGTGCAGCCTTATTTCCAGTCCCGGAAAAACCAGTGCGGGGGATTGCGGCGACTGTATGACTTCCAGCGGTATCATATCGGCAAGGGCAGCTATGGCTTTCTCAACCGCTTTTTCCTCTGTGTCGTTGAATGTAAGCATGATTATTTTACCAACAAATCTCACCTCCCATTATGTAGCCTGCTCCAGTCACGCCATGCGTTAATAACCGCAAATCGTATGACAGTCTTGCAATAGCCATTGAAAGTATACATGATGTGTTCTCTGTATGCTTCTGTACAAGGCATAATTAATTCCCCCTCCCACATAGGGCATTGTATGGTTTACAGTTGCATTTTATCATTCAGAGCAATAACAGCACGTAGTCTGTTATGTCTTGAATACCGCAAATAATATTTTGTATAATCCCATAACCAAA
>VSNQ01000190.1 GCA_009774395.1 Lachnospiraceae bacterium | reverse complement strand
CAGGTGTCGGAAGCGGATATTGCGGAGTATCAGTCGGGAGAAGAATTGATAAATGCGAAAGGAAACTTTGACATTTACTTCCTCGATATTGAAATGGGTAAAATGTCCGGCATGGATATAGCAAGGCGCATTAGGGAACGGGAAGAAAACAGCAGGCAAAGGAGCATTATTATTTTTGTGACGGGATATCGGGAATATATGGAAGCGGCATTTGATGTAAATGCGTTTCATTATCTGATAAAGCCTATTGATGTAGAAAAATTTTCAGAGGTGTTCAGCCGGGCATGGAAAGAAGCGTCTGTTTTTGAGGAACAAACAAAAAAACACATCTTAGTGAAAAGCTCTGGCATACAACAGAAACTATTGTTGAAAGATATTTACTATATAGAAAGCGGCAATAAGAAAGTCATTTTTCATACAACGAATGGGACACTGGAAGTTTACGGTAAAATGGAGGAATTGGAAAACGGGTTAGGGAATACTTTTTACCGCTGCCATAGGTGCTATCTTGTAAACATGGAAAAAATCTCTGCTTACAGTGCGGATAACATACAGGTCACAAACGGGGATAACCTGCTCCTTGCAAGGAAGAAATATTCTGATTTCATCAAAACATATATGCGGTATGTAAAAAACGGAGGGATTGTTAATGTTTGATATGTTACTTCCAGTATCTATTTATTTGGTTGATAGTATAGTAAGTGGGATTTATTCGCAGGGTTTCTTAAAAGAAAGGTACGGGAAAAAGGCAGTTTTGGCAGTATGGGGAGCAGCTTTTTTTCTTATTCAGATTGCAGTATATGAAATACTGGATAATAGATTTCCGATTAGTGAAGTTGTGGGGATAATCGTAAATGTCTGCGTCCTGCTGTTTATGCAATTTTTTCTCTTTGAGAAAGATATGCAAAAACAGGTTTTTGTTGCCTTTAGCTTCGTGGCAGGAAAAGAAATAGTAAAATATGTCGTTAGTGTGTTCAGTATTGTGTGCAATGGGTTTGGCAATGGGATTTTAAGCTATTTCATAAAAAAAGAAATAATAAATACATTAGAAAAAACGCATATATGGATAGGTATAGTTACATTCGTTGTCGTAATTCTATGTATGTTGCTTTATACTCTTTTGCTGTCTGTATATCTGCGTCTGATAAGTAAAAAGTTTGTAAAAAAAGATTATCTGTTACAAACACATGAAAATATTTTTCTTGTGCTGCCTTGCATTGCTGCATTATGTATTTCAGTTACAATAAAGATGATGATTATATCAGTTGAAAATGGAATGACTGTAATTATTTATGACACTGTTCCGTCAACAAAATTCTGGATACCCGTTATCTGCATATTGCTGCTTTCCTCTATTGTTGCAAGTGTCATATTGTTTCAGAAATTGGTACAGTACAATGAGGAAACCGGGAAACGTGCCATACTGGAAAATCAAGTGCGGCAAATGCAGAAAGAGATTGTGGAAATACAGGATATATATACTGATATGAGGGGACTTCGGCATGATATGAGAAGCCATATAGCCAATATTTCCTTACTTGTTAAAAATGTGGCGGGTTCTGTAAATGAAGAATTGGAAAGCTATATCGGAAAAATGGAGGAAACCGTCAGTAAATTAGATTTTACTTATCAGACAGGAAATCCGATCACGGATATTATTATCCACCAAAAAGGACAGGAAGCAGAGAAAAAACAGATACAATTTAAGGTTGATTTTGCTTATCCCCCAAATCTTTTGATAGATATTTATGATATTGCGGTTATTTTGAATAATGCATTGGAAAACGCCATTGAAGCGTGCCATAAGACAGCGGGCAATAAACTGATAAAGTTACATTCTTATGTGAAAGGCAGTTTGTTCTTTATAGAGGTTGAAAATGATTTTACAGAGAATATTGTCATAGAAAAAGAAAGCGGTTTGCCTGTCAGCAGTAAGGAAAGTGGAAAACTGCACGGGATTGGAATTTCCAATATCCAAAGGTGCGCAAAAAAGTATAAAGGCGATATTGATATTGAAATTTCTGATACAGACGGTAGAAAAAAATTCAGTCTTACGGTAATGATGAATGGAAAGCCTGCGGCGGCAATCTGATCCTACACTGGAAATTTCGCACCCAAAATGGAGCAGTTCACGCCAAACCTATGAAAAATTTATTTTGATTGGCGATAAACCATATAGAAACTATTTTCAATGACAGAGAAAGGAAAGGTGCTTTATATGGCAATGGAGATTACAAATAATTATAGCAGCTATGCGACAAGTAGCACGAATACCACAAAAAATGTAGGCAGTGCAAAAGATAGTAATGTGACAACAAGTACGGTGGAACTAAAAACCTCAACTGGCGGGACTAAAACAGAGCAGATTAAAACGGGATATAGCAATGTGAATGATTATTCCAAATATTTGCAGGGAAAGTACAGCTATATGAATACTGGAACAACCTCAATGCAGGGTGTTCCAACAACAGTATCGGTATCAAGCGCATTTTTGAAAAAATGTATGAATGACCCGGAAAAGGCTAAATATCTGGAAGAAAATCTTGCGGCATTGCCGGATTGCGCTTCTTATGCGGTATCCCATGCGCAGGGAACACTGACAAGTATTTCATATGAAATTGATGCTAATGGGAATATTACAGGTATCACGTCCGGAACAAATGACCCCGACGGAAAGATAGCTAGAGAAAATGCGGAAAGAAAGGCAAAAGAAAAGAAAGCTGCTGAGGAAAAAGCTGCCGAAAGGCGCAAGGAGAAAAAGGCAGAGGAAGAAAAAGCGGCTGAAAGACGGGCAGAGAAAAAAGCCGCCGAAGAAGCAAAGACAGAAACGGGCGAATATACCATAAGTGCTACGGGTACGGATATAAAATCTGTTACGGAGAAAGTTATAGCTGCTATGTCTGGTACATCTGCGCCGACAGGGGCAAGTTTTGATATAAAGGCGTAAGTATGGTTTTGCACTTATTTCGCAGAGGCACTTCAATAAGTGCTTCTGCGGATTGCCCGAACTTATCATAAGGAGGGAGCGGGCAGGAGGCAGCGTCAGTAAAAAAAGGACATTTCCCCAATCTCTCAAGAAATGTCCTTTAAACATATACAGCTATTCAAATTCCTTTATTTCAGATGCAAGCCTTATTCCGTCCTGCAAGCCCAATCTGTATGCGGCTGCGCCACAGTCGTTGGCGGCTGAAATCGCTGTATCAACGACACTGCTCTGTTCTTTGTCCAGCCCTGCCTTTTCCAGTCTGTCAAATGCTTTGTCCTGACGTTTCAATGTGGTTTGGTAAGTCTTGCTATTGCTGACAGCTTTATCTAAGGCTTTGACCGTCCTTATTTTAACGAATATGTCCAATAGATATTTTGATTTCATTCCTGTTTTTCTCATAAAACACTCCTTTTGCAAATACATTTTGTCAGGGTAAATCTTCCAATAAATCCAGCGGTTGCTCTGATTTTTCCAAAAGCAGATTTTCAATGCCTGTCTGTTCTGAAAAACAAATTTTCATGTCAAAAAGTTCTTTCTGTTTTTCTTTGGGCAGACATTTGAATATATCCTTATAATCCATATCTTCCATTGGCGTTCCTGATGCCAAATTAAGAAGCTGCGTATATAGCCACTCACGCCAAAGGTCATTAAACAAACTTCTGCTGTCTACAAAAATGTATGCGGTATCAAAACCAAACTGGATATTGTAATATTGCAATTTTACAAAACCGTATCTTCCTGCATTGAGTACCAATAAGTCCTCGCTTTCGTAAAGTTCTGCAAATACGTCTGCTACTTTTTGGCAGTTTATTGTTTCCTCGTCAGTAATATATGTTTGCTCTTTATTCATGCCCGTCTCCTTTAGGTGATTACTTGATGATATTCTGTTTCAAAGCATATATCTGTCTTAAAGAAACATATCCTGTTCTGCGAAAATTTCCGCTACCATAAGAACACCTAACCGAAAACCGCGCTGAAATTTTAGCTCTGCGTCGTAACAACTCTCGTCAAAAAGAGTGTCCACTAATTGCGTCAATATCGCTTTTTCTTCATCGTTTAGTCTTTCTGCTAACTTCTCTTGGAGTTCGCAGCCCCTGTCAGATACTTCCTTATGTTGGGGGCTTTTCCTTTCTGTTCCGCTGTCTACACGAAGCTGCTCGGTTAAAAACGCCTCTAAAATCTTTCCCATTCTGCTCATCTGTCCTTTCTGATTTGTCCACAAGCCGCTTGCAAGACAGAGCCGGACAGTGTATAATATTTGTGCGGCTCGCCTTGTGCGGGTGGCATATGGGGGAAGTGGTGTAAATACGTTTGCCAACGGCACCACTTCCTTCTTACTTTCTTGCATTGAGAGCCTTAATTCCGTCACGCAATCCCTGTGGACGTGATACGCCTGCCTGCTGACAGTATTTGTCTAACATTTGCAGTTCTTCTTCGGTCAGACGTACATCAACACGCATAGTCTTGGGATTGTCCGTCGTTGGTCGCCCTCTATGCTTTTCCGGCATACTTCCCTCCTTTCCTTGCCAACACAAACAGTATAATATATTACCGCCAATAATTCAAGAAATATTTTACCGCCAATAAATGCTTAACTGCTTGCTGTACGCCTTTAATTCATTTCTACAATCATACAGGAGGTAGTGCAAAAGATTTGTAAAAACAGATAAAAATAAAATGGAGGATATTTCCCCCATTTCAGTTAGATGTATATGTAGTTAAATGCGAAAGCAGTGAACAAAATTCTTCAGTATGCTTGGTCATAACTTTATAAATTCTGACAATTCCGAAAATGCAGAAATTATTTCTTCAAGCTGCTGTTTATTGCAGGCAGGAAGTTGCGACACTGTGGAAATTTCATATTTCTGCCATATCAAGGAAGTATTTTTCTTCGGAAGAATCTCAAATAGATACTTGTCCTCCCAATCTTCAAACATAACTCCATTTTTCTTTAGTGTATAGTATGTTTTCATAGTCAGGGCATAATCACGCTGGCAAATGGCATATAAATCATGGGCAGTCTTGTGTTTAAAGTCGTCCATGCAGAATATATTGTTCTGAAAAAAGATAGTGTGCAGTGCTACAGGAAAATGGCAACTGTCAAATGCCTCCTTAATGGGAGCAAGAGAACCTATCTGAATGCCATACTTTTGGCATATGCTGTCGAGTTCCGGTATTGTACTCTTGCCTAAGTTGCGGAAATTCAGTATTTTCTCTCTTGGACGTTTGGATAACTGCGACAGGTACAATATGTTATTCTGTATTAGGGCATTTTGCAGACGTTTAGACATAGAAATATCATAAACGGATATTTCATTTTCCGGCGGATACAGGTATCCTAACGAGTTCAGTTCATTTGCTATAGCTGTTACGTTATAACCTTTGGGGAACTTTTCTGCCAGCGTTAGATAATCAAGTCCATCAAGGTCTGAAACTTTGGTAATATGTATATTCCGTAAAGCTAATTTAATTTCCGAAGAAAGGCTAAGTTTGTCAATATATTGCTCCATGTCCTGCTCCTTTTCATATTTATTGAACTGTATTGGTTACAGTATAGCGCTTTTCTTACAGAATAAAGAAAAGCAGTTAAAATAGTGCGGATTAAAATGATAAAAGATTGACTTCATTACATAAATCAGAGCATTTTTATCCATAAGTGTATCTTTCGGTAATTTTTTCCTTTCAATGATGACAATATAAACAATACCGCAAAGATTATCAATATCCTTTACAGAAAATGGATTATTTGAGCAGAAAACGGACATTAAAACAGCTTTACCACAATTAATGGGTAAAGCTAGGCGGAAAGTTGAGAAAGGTATATTATACCATTAGTTCTGAAATTTGGTAATGTATAATTCTCGTGAGAGGGTTAATTTGACTTCCGAAGTTTAGTTGCGTAAATCAGTCCACCTCCTTATCCATATGTGTATCTGTCAATAACTTTTGTATTAATGGTGACAGTGCCGGAACACTGTCGGATATTGCTTTGAGCTGCTGTTCACTGCAATCTGAAAGCTGCGAAACCGCAATAATCCCATATTGTTTAAATAACTGAACAGATTTATATTGGGGTAAAATTTCAAACAGATACTGGTCATTCCAGCCGCAGAGTGTCACTCCATTTTTCCTTAGTGCATGGTATGTTTTCATGGTAAGGCAGTAATCCTGTTCGCATATAT
>VSNQ01000019.1 GCA_009774395.1 Lachnospiraceae bacterium | reverse complement strand
AAAACCAAATATATATGGTTTGCCTGTCTTTTTGCGTATTCTGGCACGAAATATAGCAATTCCTATTATATATTTCGTGAAAATTTGACTTTTTTTGTAGACAATGTGAAAAATATGTTATAAAATAAGAAACAAATATAAAAAAAATATAAAATATAAGTAAAATATTATAAAGTGCTTGGAGGAGGATTCTATGGATTTGGGAATTCTAAAAAACAGCAGTTAAAGGGAAAAAATGATGAGGGTATTATTGCGATAGGCGAATTGTGGAAGAAATTCAGCGAAAATATAGAATCTACAAAAGTGGCATCGGAGGGAGTTACATCGCTTGCACAGAAATCCTCCTCTATCGGTGAAATCATTGAAAGTATTGGGCAGATTGCAAAGCAGACAAACCTTCTTGCATTAAATGCGGCAATTGAGGCGGCACGAGCAGGCGAGGCGGGTAAAGATCAGCTTCTTAGTGCAATGGAACAGGTGGAGAATATTTCTCAGGGCGCTGTACAAAACACTGCTGAAATCAGTGGATTTACTGAAGCGCAGGCGACAGGTGTATCCGAAATACTCCAATCCATGGAGTATGTGAAGAACGGAATGAATCAGCTTGCTAATGTGCTGGAGGTAAAGACCAAAGAATAGAAGCGTAAGGAACTGTCAATAAATAACTCATCATTAGGAATTGTCTAAATGTCCAACTGCAGCATTAGATAATCTTGACGTAGCCCGCTACGCCTGCGATTCTCTTCTTTGTAGCTGAACATTGATACAGTGTCAAATTAACAAGTTATTTATTTACAATTCCTAAGTATATTTTAATTGTATAAAAATGGCTATAGTTCGACAAGGTGGATCTGTAATCATTTATGAAAAAAAAGTAAAATTTTACTGTACAAATATGACAAATATAGAGTATAATAAAATTATATTTTATAAATGTTAAGGATTTTGCGTAATATCAAGTTGTTTTACTGAACCTATATTGATAGACTCTTGTTTTTATAGCTTTTAAGAGTTCGTGACCTAAACAATGCGATAGGAAACCTTTGGAATGAAATGTAAGGTTACGATAAGAATTCTTAATATGCTTGTAAAAAAAAGGAGGTAATTGTATGTTTCAGCAGTTGAAGATTGCGGAGAGGTTGAAGAAATCGTTTCTAATTATTGCAGCTATGGCAGGGATAGCTGCTTTTGCAGGTGTTATTGCATTGGTTGTAATGTCCAGAATGTATGCGAGCGCATTGGTAAATTATGGATTTTCACAAGGTGATATTGGCAAGGCGATGGTAGTATTTGCAGATGCAAGATCATCAACACGTGCGGCGATCGGATATGATCAAGAAGATGCTATTAAACAGGTGATTGAGGTACATGATGCTAAGAAAAAGGCATTTGAGGAATACTTTGCAGTTGTTGCGAAAACGGTAACATCAAATGACGAAAAGCAGGCCTATAATAATGTGAAAGATCTCCTTGATGATTATTGGGCGTTGGATCAGCAGATTCTTAATTTAGGCACTACAGGGGATGTGGACGATGCTACGGAAGCCCAACTGCTTGCAATGGGTGATTTGTCGCCGATGTATGATTCTATTTACGCAGAACTTTCCCGTTTAATGACACTAAATGTTGACCAAGGAAATAAGCTTTCTTCCGATTTATGGATTTTAAGTATCAGTCTTGCAGTAATTGTGGTTGCGGTTATTATTGCTGCAATTATCTTTACTATGTGGCTGGGAACGAATCTTGCGAATGGTATCGTAAAGCCGATGAATGCATTAATGGATCGCTTTAAGACATTTGCGAAGGGGGATATGTCATCACCATTCCCTGTACTGTCATCAAATGATGAAGTCTCAGATATGATCAAAGAAGCCAGTGATATGGCAGTTGTTATGAACAGTATTATCAATGATATTGGTGATGTCCTTGACCAGATGGCAGTAGGAAATTATGCAGTAAAATCAAAGGTTCCTGACTATTATACGGGTGCTTTTGAAAAAATACTTGTTGGTATGCGAAATATGCGTGATCAGATGGTTGTAACGCTTCAATCTATTGAGGAGGCGTCTTCTCAGGTAACAGCGGGTGCGGGTAATCTTGCGGATGCGTCGCAAAGTCTTGCGGAGGGTGCGACTGATCAAGCAGGTGCGGTAGAGGAACTGCAGGCAACCATTACTACGATTACAGAAAATATTCAAAAAGCAGCAGATGGTGCAGACCTATCCTATCAACAGGCACAGAAGTATGTAAGAGAAGCAGATAGCAGCCGTATTGAGATGAAAGCAATGGTTGATGCGATGGAACGTATTAACGAAACATCAAGAAAAATCGAAAATATTATTTCTGAAATTGAAGATATTGCATCACAGACAAATTTGTTATCCTTAAATGCTTCTATCGAAGCGGCTAGAGCAGGCGAAGCAGGGCGTGGTTTCTCTGTTGTGGCAGATCAAATCCGGCAGCTTGCGGAGCAGAGTACGAAATCCGCAGTTGGCACACGTCAGTTGATTGAAGGATCGATTCAGGAAGTTATGGAAGGGAATAAGGCGGCAGAGCGCGCCGCAACGGCTATTGAAACGGTTGTCGATGGTATTCAGGAAATTGCAGAATCATCTAAGAAGATTAGTGAGGTTTCCAGAGATCAGGCGGATGCAATGAAACAGGCCGAGCTTGGTATTACTCAGATTTCGGAGGTAGTACAGTCTAACTCAGCAACTGCTGAAGAATCCTCTGCAACAAGCGAGGAACTATCTGCACAGGCAATTACCATGAATGAGTTGATTGGACAGTTTGTGCTGCCACAGAACTAATGTATAGATAAAATAGGGATATTAAAATAGAGGAATTATAATATAGGAATTAAAATAAAGGCAATAAAATAATACATATTTGATTAGCAGTAGAAGACAACGTTTTTGGAAGATAAGGCGTTGTCTTTTTTTGACGTAAATTTCTGCAAAAAAATAAGACAGAAATAAAAGCATATGCATAGGCAACGGCGGATAGGGTGTGCGGTGATTCGGATAGGATAATCCACACGGAATTATACTAAGGAACTGTTAATAAATTACTCATGGCAATTACTTGTCTAAATGTCCATCTGCAGCATCAGAATATCTTGACATAAGGCATTGCTCTTTATGCCTTTGCCTCCTATGCCTGCGATTTTCTTCTGCTTACAAAGTAATTTGCATAGGAATATTTATACGGCGTACTTATCACAAGTAATTCCTGAACAATTCCTAAGCACCGAAAAGAATGACATTTAGTATAACAAAATGCACACTGGAAAATTGCCGCTTTGCGGTGTGCGGCTGGCGCAACTATACGGCAAATATTTTTACTGTACAGCATAATTATGTAAATTTTTATAAAGGAAAATGTTTTCAAGGAGAAGCAGAGAAGGCTCAATTTATGCAGTAATTGAGTGTATGTATAAGGGTATGAATAGATAAAAAGTGTCTAACTTTAGGCAAAAAGTATAAAATAATGAAAAATTAAGCACAAATATGCAAAAAAAATATTACTTCTATTAAAATCCATTGCCATAAAAAAATAAAGCGATATAATATTCAATAGGCATATTCTGAAATTTGCGGCGTTCCGCATCAAACGACGCATTTTCAATTGAAACAGAAATGCCGGACGTGCTGCGGTATTGACAAAATATAATAACAACAATCCGTGCATTTATGTAACTATGAATATATGTTTGCTTATTGGCAATATTATATGCACACATATGCACAAAAAGAAATAATTATGCTCAAAGTACTCTTTAAGAACATTCGCAAGGTCATGCCGCAGCATGGTATACCAACAAATGTTAAGATTTTCAAATTTCTGCCTAATCCATATGGAAGATGTGGGCAATACACATGGGGCAGAAAGGATAATTCAGTCACTTGTGGGATCAATAAAACAAAGATGCAGAATATTGAAGAAAGAGAGGAAATTTATGAAAAAGTGAAGAAACCTGGCAGTTAAAGCAACAATATGGAATAGGAGGGTAATGAAGAATGTTTAGACGAAAACTGTTTAAGCGGGCTTTGCCGGTGATTCTAAGCGTGGCAATGATATTCCAATCAACGCCAGCGACAGCGTTGGCGGCGGAAGCTGTAGAAACGGAAGCCTCTGTAGAATCTGTGGAAAGTGATAGTGCAGAAAATGTACAGGAGCAAGCGCAACAAACCATAGAAGAAGAATTGCTAGACGAAAATGGAGATAACAGCGAGAAAGCTTCTAGTGAAACGATGTCAAGCGAAGCAGATTCAAAAGAAACAGCTTCTAGTGAAATGGATTCTAATGAAACGGATTCCAGCGAGAGCGCTTCAAGTGAGGCAGCTTCAAACAAAACAGATTCTGGTGAAGCAGGTTCCAATGAAAAAGAATCTAATGAACTGGTAAATCAAGAAACAACAATGCAGGAAACAAATGCGCAGGAAACAGAATCGGATGAAGAAATATCAGAAACCGTGAATCAAACACAGCCAGTTGATGTTATGGAGGGAGAAAGCAGCGAGCAGACGCCGGAACAAAATAACGCAGTACAGCTTGTAATTGATTATACGGGGATACAAAATGCTATTAATGAAAATAGCCAATATAATAAATTAAGCTATGATGCGGAAACAAAGACAATTTCCGCAATATACGCAAAAGATGAAAAAAATGTTTTTGAAACAATATATGATGTAATCAGAGAGTCCTATCTGGATGTAGTTGTCGATAACGATAAACATAATGAATTAAAAGCACATCTGGATGTAAAGTGGCAGCAGAAAGATGCGGAAGGAAAATATATTAATATTACAGATGGAACTATTCCGGTAAATGCAGGTGAATACTGGATGTTAATATCGCTTCCGGCAGACAGTGCGGGCGCTTGGAAGGCGGCTGAAACGCAGGCAGTACATTTCTGTATAGAAAAAGCAGAAATTACAGTGGATTACAACGAAAGTGATAAGGCTGTGCCGGGAACAACCGTTGGAGATGCAAAAAAGCAGATTATAGAGGCGTATCAATTACTTCTGAACAAAGAGCAATTAAACAAGGAAGTATATATTGACGGCGCAGCATCGGTATCCATATGGAATACAGACGCTGAGAGAACACCAGAAAACGCTTTAAAAGAAACCGATTTGCTTTTAAACAGCGGAGATTATATTGCTGAACTAACTGTAAAGCTTGCAGGAGATTTTGATAAAAATTATAAGATAACCAATACGCTTGTAAATATCAAGATGGAAGGGGCTATTGCAACGGTTGTAAGAGCAGAGGTAAAGAAAGAAAATACCTTGCAAATCAGCAAAGTATATGACGGCAAAGCCATTGATGTTGAGAAAGAGGTTGATAATTTTCTTACCGTTGTAGTAGGAGAAGCGGATACAGAAGATGGCAGTACAATTGCTGTGGACGAGGACGGAAAAGAGAAACTAATTGCGGATGCAAAATTTACATACACTTGGCTGGATGCCAATAAGAATGAAATTGCAGCAAGTGATGTAGTAGATGCGGGGACATATGCCTACAAGATAAGTTATGCAGGAGAAACGGGACGTTATGCAGCAGCAGAAACAGAGGTAAAAGTCGTTATTGAAACTGCGGATATCGCAATCGATCCTGTAGTAGATGCAAATAAAAAATATTATGCAGGAATGACTGCTGCCGATATTTTGGAAACCATTACAGAATATAAGGTATATCCAATTACGGACGGCACGGCAGATGAAACGAAAACGCTAAGTATTGATGAATATTTCTGGGGTGTTGCCTATAACCAAGGAGAGAAAACACAATCCTATGAACCCGTGTTTGTAATTGAGGAAGGCACCATAAAGAATGGCACCATAAAGGATGGCACCATAAAGGATGGCACCACAAAGGATAGTAAAACAACATGGAAACGCTTATCTGATACAGACGTTTTGGAAAAGAAAGAAAATGTTTCTTACAGGGTTATTTTCTCAGGGAAAAAGCGTGTGTATGACAGCCTCACAGGGGAAAGCAAAGAGGCGGATATCAACGCTTCACAAGAAAATTACCGTGTGGACTTATCCGAAAAAGGATTAAACAAGTACGCAAAAACAATTGTATTGGAAGCGTCAAACGAAGCAGAAATTGACGTTTCGGCGATGTTGTCCGGTGAAGCAAAAGCCGGAGAGAACTTTGATAATGCAATTATCAGCACTTACAGCGGAACACAGCTTTTTGCCACAAGAGATTTATACAAAAAAGCTGTTGTAAAGAATAAGTCCGATGCGAAGGAATTGGCAAAGAATACAAATCCTGCTATCACATATACTTGGCAGTACCGTGAAGGTTATCAAAATGTTTATGATGACGACGGCAATCTGGTAGTGGATGAGAAGGGAAATGCCGTTCAAGAACCAGTATGGGAGGATTATTGGTATCATGGTTATGATCCGGATGTTGAAAACCAATCTACACCAATTGATGCTGGCGATTATCGTATTAAAATAACGTATCAGGACAGCGATAAAGCTGCTTTTGCGCCGGATGCGTATGTATATTATACGATTCAAAAGAAAGAAGTTAAAATACAGCTAGAGGGAACACCGACAGCATATCTGGGGACAAATGTTGCAAACTTTATTAGCAAGATTGCATATTCCTATAATGAGGATGGTACAAGAACTTATGTAAAGCATTCGATTGTAGGCGGTGCGGTTGTTGAGAAAGACGGAAAACTGACTTTTGAACCGGATACAACAGAAATCAACTGGTCGGAAACATTTGATGCGCCAAATAATATAAGATACAGCTTAAAATGGTATGTAGAACGCCTTGTAAAGGAAGGACCTGAGAAAGGAAGTTATGTAAGGCTTAGTGACAATGACAAATTCCTTGAAGGAGAAACGTATCGGCTTGCGGTAGAATTTGATGATTATCCAGGCTCTTATAATAATTATAACAACTGTTATGAACTGGATAAGCACAATGATTTTGTTATGGATATGGATAACAATTATAAGATTGCCTATGAAAATGACAGTCTTGCAATTGGCTTAGAGGAAACAAAAGGCATTGTGCTTGATATTACAGTTGATTGGTCTAAAGTGACAAGCAAAACAAAAGTTTATGATGGCGTTCCGTTGACAATAGATGAAACGGGAATTAAAAATGCTATCACGGTGACCAATGCAAAGGACGGTTCTGTTATTAAAACGGAAGATGTGGAAATTCATTATTCTTGGGGATGGTTTTTTAATAATAGCAGTTACCCTTGGATTGTAGAAGAAAATAAGGCTGTTCATGCAGGCGATTATTATTTACAAGTTGAAGTAAAAGATAATGAAAATTATGTAGGTTGTATTAAGCTATTTAACGTGGGTACAGAAGGCATTGACTATAAAAAGTTTACAATTGTACCTAGGGAAATCACAGTAACCCCTGTATTAAATCGTGAGATTAAAGCGGGAACGTTATTTAGCAGTTTACCAGTGCCCGATCGTGATGACTATGATGAAGGCGAAGAAGGTGATAAGGATTTCGAGAATGCTTGGACAGAATACATTAAGGCGTATTCAAAAATATGCTTGGAAGCTCCTGTTGTAAAGGGCTATATTGAGGCAGATGCACCATTCTTTGAACAGATGAAGTATTATAGTGCTGATGAAGAAGTAAAGTTAAGTGCAATTCCGCTTGCATTTAAAGAACTTTATCCTACGATTTATAAGAAAGGTGATAAAGCGCCATTTAATGGATATTTTACAAGTGATAACAGTTACAATGTGACTTATAACGGCAGCCTTTATCCAGAATTTCCGGAAGGAGGCATTTCTTTACTAGAAGGTAAAGATTATAAGCTCACATTTGAAACCATTGCATTTATGCCGATTCGAGATGCTGCAACAGTTGATTCGGTAACCGTTTCAAAAGCAGACACTTATGGCAATATTGCACGGACGAAATTAAATGATGATATCTCTGGCGATGCACAAAAAGGATATACCCATACCATAACACCAAGAGAGGGCATTAAATATACAACCAAGGCAATATATGATACAGTACAGAAGAAATGGCTGTCAGGAAATTATTTTGTAATCAAAATAACAGCGCCAGCAGAGTACAATGCAGAGCAATCAACAGAATATGCAAAAAATATTGTATATGAAAATAGTATAAAGGCGGCAGGCGGGATTCTGTTAGGTACACCCAACTATCAGGGCAGGCTTGTTCAATATACGGTAGCATTTGATGCTTCTGCAAAGGATAAGAAAACGTTTGAGATTATCTGGGAAGACGGTTACAGCGAAAGTTTTACAGTTGATTTTGCAAACAGCATCTTAATGGAAGACCTCTCAAAGGCAGTTGCGCCAAGTAGTCTTGCATTTAATGCACCCGTTAAGAAAATGGCAGTTGGCGAAACACAACAGCTTGATTTAAAGATTAGCAAAAAGCAGATGAGTGATATTATTTGTATTATGTATGAATCAAGCGACAGTGCTGTGCTCAATGTGTCTGAAACGGGTTATGTAACAGCAGTTAGTAAGGGTTCTGCTGTAATCAGCGCTTATCCTGCTTATGAAGTAGAAGGCAAAAAAGAGAAAATAGAGGGCGCTAAACCAGCGACCGTAAAGATTACAGTCAATGATATTACGGCAGTGAAAGGCATTAAAGTAGAACCGCATGATTTGTATGCATATATCAATTATACAAGACCGACAGGCGGATACCGCAGAGAGATTTATGTACTGGCTGGCAAGAAAACCGTAGATAATTTTGAAACAGAAATCGGTAATGTTACCAATGGAAATTATAGTGCATTTGTAACAGAACCTTTATTCTGCACAAGCGAAGATGGTGTATTTAGTAGTAAGGGCGTAAATTATTATCATAAACTTACTAATCTTGTACCCAACGAAGAATATACGGTATATGTGCGCAACGTCAGCGCGCTTCGCACAATGGAGGATGGAAATAAGGTAGCAGTATCAACCGCAGGTGCACTAAAAACCTTTAAAACAACAAAGGCGCAGGAATATAGACTTGATGGTTATTTTGACGAAACATTAAAATCTGTAGAAAATAACGGCAGATGGGAAATTGCGATTGAGCAGAAATCGACGCAGTTGTTGGTAGATGGTTATTTTAGAGAGAAGTACAGTAAAGATTATTCGGATGAAATTGATTATATTGTACGCAGACTGCCTTTAGCAAAAGCAGATCAGACAACATATGTTAATCCGAAACTGACATATTATGTAACGGATAATTTTTATGCAGGCAGTGGTTCGGTAGTAGTTGACGGTTATCGTTTTGCTCCGACTTCTAAGATTGCAAAAATCAATAATAAGGGTAAGATCAGCCTGAAAGGGGTCGGCGTTGTAGATGTTGTTGTATATGATGCGGAAACGGGCAGCTATGATGTTGAAACATTGCATATTACAGCAAAACCAACGGCGATAACTGGGAAAAATATTAAGTTAAAGGTAGGTAATACGGTTTCACTTAGCGATTATCTTACCTATAAGCAGAAAAATACAAAACTAATAGGGTTTTATGATTACTATGTGCCGGAATTAAGCATAGATGTAGAATCCAATGAGTATTTTGAGATTGAGCCTGTTATTTACTATGGTTTGGTAAGAGATTATAGGATTACAGCAAAAATGCCCGGCGGAAAACTTGTAATGAATGTTACAGATAGCGTAGTGGAAACAAACGGCGGAAAGTCGGCAAAGATTACACTGCAATCGGCAGCAATTGACCCTGTTAAGAGTCTGAAAGCGAAAGACGTTGTAGATAAATTTGGTTATGTAACATTTAATTACAGTGCAAATAACGATTTTAAGACAACGGTGGATGGCAGTAAACTTGCATTCCGAATTCAAGTACAGGACGCAACAGGAAAGATTATTGATAATAGACTTGTAAATGCAAATGATAATAGAATATTAAAGAATATGGGATGGGCAGATGCGAAGAAAACAGCGAGCCAATACCGTTATCAGATAGGTGATGTACCCTATAATAATATTTACACAGGATACTCTCTGACAAAACTTTCCAATTATACTGTGACAATAACTGCAGTATATGGAGATTATGAATCAAAACCGATCAAAACCAGACTAAAGACAACGAATGTGCCAGCAAGCTACTATGATGTGACTGCTTCCAAGAGTGATGGCGGCTCAAGTGTTGTCGTGGGAATTAACTATAATAATAAAGATGATGATGACGACAATGCAGCGATTCGCCTCGCGGATTATCCGATTCTAAAATCAGGCAATGCATATACATTAAGTCTGCCGCTTAGTGATGATTTGGATGTATATGGACGATATTCAGATGAGGAATGGAATATGGAAGATAATCCATATCAAACGATTAATAAGTTCGTCTATAATAATCCAGAAGCAGCATTGATGAAGACGGATGCGCTGACATGGAAAAGTTCAAATCCGAAAGCAGCAACGATTAAGGCAAATGCGGGAAGCTTTACGGCTGCATTAAAGGCAGTAAAGAAGGGCAGCACTGTGATTACCGTTACATCAAAAGTAACAAAGAAAGTGATTGCCAGATGGACGGTTACTGTTAATGCAGTAGGCGAGGCAGAGGGCTATTATGGAGATAATGTACCAGATGATTATGGCTTTACCAATGCACCAGATGATATTTTGGGTGTGGATGTTCTTACATTAAGTAATGCAATCACATTAGAATTAGGTAATGGAGAAAGCAAACTGGTATCCTTTACTGCACCAGCATATGGCAGATATGAGATTGAACGTACAGATAATGGAACATTTATTGTATACAATAAGGATGGAGATAAACTAAAGCGTGTGCAGGGCATTAATAGAACGAACGTATTTGACAGAGAAATGGAGAAAGGTGAAACCTATTATTTCCTTGTTGATAACGCAGGAATCGTCAGACCAAATCAAAAAACACGAATTACGATGACAGCAAGCGGAACAGAGTATACAATTGTATCTTTAGAGAAAGGAACTCCTGTTCATGGAGGAAGCTGGATTACATTTGAAGCACCAGAAGATAATTATTATACATTTACATTTGAGAAGGATGGCGTAATTGATGAATCCTTGACGAAAGAAGAGCCCCTTTCAAAAGGGCAGTGGATGCGGCCTTTCCCGATATCAAGTGCCGCAAGTGAATATATTGTTTACGTGACAGCAAGGAAAGCAGCACCAGTTGAAAAGACGGATACAGATGTTCCGGTTAAGATAAGTGAAAACGGGGAAGCGTGGTATGCATTTACGGCTGTAGAATCTGGTTTATATCATATTTATACGGATAAAGCATCCGAAGCGATTCAGGCAAAGCGTTATGGTAGGATACAAGATTCTAATGAAAAGGAAACAGCAACGCCGATTCAAGTAACGGACGATAAGGGCAATACTACGACAACAAATAACGTTGCATTCCAAAAAGCTTTATTGATTGAAAAGGGACAGACAATTTATATAAAACTTACATCTGAGAAGGCGTGTACAGCAGTGCTGCGCGTTGATAAGGTGAAATCTGTCAAAGAAGGCGGCAGCGAGTCTGTAGTCATTGCAAATGCAAGCGGTACAGAATATATGACATTTGTAGCGCCAAGCGACGGAAGATACCGCTTTACAAGCAGCTATACACCGGCAGATGATTTGAATGTAACATTTAATCTGTCTTACAGTGGAAATGATGGAAACCAGACAGGACAGTCTATCTATGAGATAGATCTTACTAAAGGAACGCTTGTTACATTTGAAATCAGTGCTAACAAAGCAAAAACGGCTGTATCTGTAAAGGCAGAGAAAGTAAATGAGAAAAAGGTAACCACTGCTGCACCGGCAGTCGTAGAAGTTGCAAGTGAAATCCGTGAATTGGTTACATTTACAGCACAGAAAGAAGCATGGTATGATTTTAGCTTCGCAATAGATAAACTGCAAAATGCAACAGTGCCTACAGTTTATGTAACAGTAATTAATCAAGCAACCGGAAAGGGTGTTAAAGAAAATACATTTTCAATAAACGAAGACTATACCGACTCTGTATATATGGCAGCAGGCGCGGTAATTACCTTTAAGCTGACAACAAATACAGTAAAGAATGCTAAGGTAACGGTAAGTGCAGCAGAGCAGACAATCCTAAAACTGACAGATACTATTCCGGCATTAAAAGCTGGCGCAAGCAGAAGACTGTACTGGACAGCACCAGCAGAGGGCTTGTATCGTTTTAGCACAACCATAACAGAGGGAACGGATATTTCGATTTCCTATAACACGAAGCTGGATGAAACTGGTACAGGAAAAACAGATATCGATCTTCAAGAATTAACAGGTTATATGAAGAACGGAGAAACCTATTACTTTGTTATTAAAGCAAAGAGCAGCAATACAAAGGACACAGCATTTTCAGCAACTGTTGATGCCATGAAAGTGGAACCGCTGACAGCCGGGCAAGAGAAAGCGATTACGTTAAAAGCAGGGGAAGCACAATGGATCGAATTTACAGCGAAGAAAACGGCACGTTATACCTATAAGAGAGTGGATGATGCCGGATTTGCAATTTATCAGCATGAAGGCATTAGCGATGAAGAAGATCAAGACTACGGATTTATAACAGATGAGAAATATACGGTTGGTCAAAAACGGATATTTAAGGTAGTGAATAACAATGCAGAGGAAAAGACAATCAAGCTTACAGTATCAGAACTGACAGATGCGTCTGTCGCAGAAGTTACACTGCAGAAGCCTGGAACAGCTACTGTAAAGAGCGGTGAAGGTACATGGTTTAAGTTTAAAGCGGATCAGGCAGCAAGATATCACTTTGCTGTAAAGGGTGAGAAGAATGATGCAACAGTAGACGCTAAGATAATGCGGTACACGGCAAATATGCTGACAGCCCCAACAAATAATGGAGGGTATGGTTCAAACGTATTGGATAACAAGGTAATGAAAGCAGGTGCCGATATTTATCTTTATGTAGAAGCAGAGTCTACAGGCGGCGAAGCAGCGGGCGCAATTGCGTTAACGCTTACAGCAACGAAAATGTCTGGTGATCCACTGACAATTGGCACAGCAAAGGATGTGGCATTTGCGGCAAATGAAACCAAATATGTTGCGTTTACTGCTGATTCTGACGGAATTTATACAGTAACCGTTATGGACGGCGATGCATACGCAAGTTCAAGTTTTGTAAGTGTAAGCTGGTATAAAAATCTGACAACATCCGATGACTCCTATGGCGGTGGAAGTTCAAACTTCTCATTAAATCTAAAGAAAGATGACAAGGTGGTTATCAGATTGACCTCCAACACATCAGAAGCAAAGACACTCAAAGTAAAAGCTGCAAAGGAAGAAGCGATTGTACTGACTTCCGAAGCAAAATCTTACAGTATGAAAAATGGAGAAGAAAAGTGGTTTAAATTCCAGTCAGGCGAACAGTGCAGATACTTTATTGAAGCGCTGGAGCTGGGCGAAGGTTTAACATTAAGTGTTTCTTCCTATGGTACGGTTGGAAATCCATATTCTAGTTCTTCCTTTAAGATTGGAGGGTTTGACAGTGATAATGGATATTATTACAGCTATGTAGGTAAGACTGGCGGTGAAGTGCTTTGGAAAGTAACGGCATCTGTTTCTGGAAAAGACGAACCGAAATCCTTTAAGATTCGGGCAGGTATTGTGTCACCGACTCCAATAACAGAAAGTAAGGCGCAAGATATTAAAGTATCTGCAATAGAGCCATATCATATGGTTTGGTACAGCTTTACGCCATCTGAAGCAGGCAAGTACGTTTTGAAATCCGGCGGCGAACCAACTGCAAAAGTAAGACAATTTACATCTAAGATAGCGGCTACAACAGGCTCAACGCAGTCAATGCCTTGTGAATTTGATATTGAAATGAATCAAATTGGCAAAGAAAGAGTTTACGCTGTATATTATACCGGAAGCGATGCGAAAGACTTTGCGATTAGCATTCAGAAAGTAACAGAGAATGAACTAACCGAAAAAACACCAGTTTCCGTAGATATTACAAAAGTGGAAGCGAAGGAAAAAGTATGGGTTCACTTTACAGCACCAGAGGACGGAAGATATACATTTACAAATGACAGCAGTACAATGCTTGATATTTTATGCTATGATCCGGAAAGTAAGAACCCGATAGGCTCAAATATTGCATGGGGAACTGAGAAGTGCATGGAAAAAGGCGATGAAGTGCTCTTTACTGCATCTTATACAACCGCGCCGCAGAAGGCATTCAATATCAGTGTTAGCCGTCCAGCGGTGGATACTTCTCTTGTGGTATCAGATAAGGCAAAGGAAGTAGAATTTAAGTATGGCACTACAGAGGACAAATGGCTGGCATTTAAAGCAGCGGCAACCGCAAAATATAAGTTTGAGATTACAACAACGACAGAAAATACAAACTTAGATACTGCCATAATACGCTACGATAAAATCAACGCACAAAACGGTACTTCCATGAGTACAAACACAACACTGGGCATGAATAAAGATCAGACGATTTATCTGAGATTAAGCGTGCCGGGTACATTTGGCGAGAAAGATTCTGTAAAGATTGGTATTAAAGTATCAACTGACGTAGAAATGACAGCATTAACAGTATCAGACAATACGATTGCCGAGATCGAGGCACAAAAAGAAAAATGGGCATTTTTCACCGCAGAAGAAATGGGATTTTATCAGTTCGATATCAGCGGCAAAGGCACGGTTGAACGTTACAATGATGCGAACGGAAGCATTATTTATCCTACATATGGTGAAAATGGCGGAACATTTACGTATGGCATGAAAGCAGGCGATTCTGTATACTTTAAAATAAAGAATACCGCTGCAGCAGATACCAAAGAAAAACTTTCAGAAAGCATCCGCGTAACAAAGACAAGTGATGTAAAGACGCTTTTGCTTGACTCAGAGGAAAATGTCAGCATGACAGCCGGAGCAGAAGGTAGCCGTAACTATTATTACTATGCATTTGAGGCGCAGCAGGACGGAAGGTATATTATTTCGGTAAGCGATAATGCTACAATCGAATCGGCAGACAATTTGAACGATTCATTTAGTGCAAACGGCTCAACTTGTATTGCAAACCTTGGCAAAGGGGATGTGAAATACTTACGCATTTATGTAAGACATTCTGCGGATATTACTATTTCATGTACAAAGGCAAAAGACACAGAGTATATTAATCTGTCAGGTCAGCAGTCGATTAGCCGGATACTTGCGATTGGCGAGTCAATCTTGGTGGAGTGGACTGCTGAGGAGGATGGATATTATAAGTTTGGCTTTGAGGCAAATAATCAGGTGGATTATATGTATTCTGCTAATAGTGATTTTGAATCTGCAGATACAGGTAGTCTTAGTGATGAGTCATGGAGTTGGTTTGGATATGAAGGTGACACTAGATATTTGCTGATTGAAGCGAAGTCAGATCGTACAAGAGTATCCATATCTGTGGATAAAATACAAGAAAGAATGCTTAATGGCGAAGACAGTACACAAGTTACACTTGCACGCGGAGAGGCTGTAATAGTAAGGTGGTCAAACGATGAAGATGCGTATTATCGTTTTGGGTTTAGAGCAAATAGTATGGTAGAATACAAATATTCTACAGAGTATGATTTTGCTTGGTATGAAAATGGTAATGCATATAATAAATCATGGAAAGAGCCGTCGCGTGGATATGGTGGACAAAATATTGTACTTGTTGCGCAAACAGATGGAACACAGGTAACAATCTATGCAGATAAGCCCGAGATAAAACCTTTTTCCGGTGAGGATACTATGTCTATCAGTCTTGCAAAGGGTGATTTTGTAATGGTAGATTGGACTGCTGAACAGACAGGATACTATGAATTTGCTTTTCAATCCAGCCAATTAGTCGATTATGTATATCATGAGAATAAGAGTTTTAATTCCTCAACAGGTTCTAGAGGTTATAATGGCGAATGGTATCATAATGTAAGGTCTGGTGATGGCTGCTATTTAGTGATGGAAGCAGATTATGATGAAACAAATGTATCTGTATCGGCTCGCAAGGTAAATCAGAGTTTATCTATAGGAGGTAGTCAGCAGATTATGCTTGATGCGGGGGAAAGCAAACGTGTTGATTTTTCTTCTGTAAATAATGGGAAGTACATATTTGCTTCGTCTAGATGGAACCCAAATATAACTGCTGTGTTATATGATGATAATGGGATTAAGATTTCTGATACAGTATATAGTAATGACGAAGATTTCGGGATTATGACAGAACTGGATGCAGATACGAAATGTACATTAGAATTGAGTAATATAGGAGAAAGTGCAAAAGAGTTTTCTTGTGGAGTATATCAGTATACAATGTCAAATCAAGAACTTATAGATAAAACACATACTTATCCTGTAAACGTAAATGCAGGCGAGGAAGTATGGTTTGCGTTTACTGCGCAGGAAGCAGGCAAATATGATTTCGGAAGAAATAATGAAGGTATCTATTTGGAATTGTATACTGCAGATGGCGATGAGTTGCTGAATAGATTATATGGAAGTAGCTCTATTAATGACAGAATAAGAATGGAACTTGCAGTAGGCGATAAAGTGATGCTTAGAAGTTATTACTCTGGGTATGGGGATCAGGAGCATCAGGAGGGAAGTTATGAAATAATTGCTGAAAGACTGGATAAAGGTGAGGACAGTTGGTCAATACCTTCATTAGGATTACAGGGAGGTACGAGCAAGTATTTGAACTTTTATGACAGTCAGGAAGTAATGGTATTATGCAGATTTTCCCAAAATGGAGTCTATTCATTTTATACAGAGGATAATTCTGTAACATATGAACTATACTTGAATGATGAGGAAGTAGCAAGAGAACAGGGTAATATTGTATCTGTTGCGTATAATGTAAAGGAAGTAAATTCTGTAAAAATTAAAGTTAAACCAAATGATGGCGTGACAAATTGCGATATCAGAGTACGATTTGAGGAGTATTTTCATCAAGAGTATTTACTATCTATTGACAATCCGATAACTGTAACAGTATCAGACGGTGAAGAAGCATGGTTTGTATTTACCGTACCAGAAACAGGTACTTATAAGTTCTATTCCAAAAGAGTAACAGATTGGGCTGACAATTATGGTCAATTGTGGATTGATGGAGTATTGGTATCAGAGGATGACGATAGCGGAGAGGATAATCAATTCTGTATTGATAATCAAAAATTGACTGGTGGACAGACAATTTGTTTAAGAACTTATCGTTATAATCATGGCGATGAAACAATCAGCTACACAGTACACGCAGAAAAAGTAGGATAATTTCGTTAATAAATAAGAAATGAAATAAAGAAATACCAAAGCAGTCAAAGACTTCAAGGTGTCTATGCAGAATTGCACAGGCACCTTGTTTCTATATATACATTTATATTATAGAAGAAATACACCACAAAAGCAAGCTGCGCATAGTGGGAAAGGAACACTAAAATCCTGAATATATAAATACATAGATATCTATAAATGTTCGTTTTGTAAGCATTACAAGTATTTTTTATATAGAATTTATACTGCCGAACGCTTAAATTTGCTAATATGTCGACTCACGGGCATAATTATGTTGAGTGAAAAAATAAAATTTTTTTGTTCGTAAGTATAACGTTATATTCAGTAACATTGCAAAATATTAGGTTTTCGCAATAAAATAGATTACCATAGAATTTTTTGGAAAATAAAATTTTACAATATAATATACTTTGAACGGCTTCAACCCCAAATAATTTAATAAAAAATTAAGGCAGGTGACACAATGCAAACGAAAAAAAGCAGATTAGGCTATACAATATTCATAATGCTGTTTACATTTTGCATATACGGCGGATTTTATGAATGGGGAATTGCGGCGGCTGCACTCCTTATTATTGCAGGAATAATATGCAGCAATCTGAAATACAGCTTTCAGGTTCCATTGTTCCCTTTGATAATCCTATGCATTGCAATATTAACAACGATTTGGTCTATTGATTACACAGAAAATCTATTAGGCATTATCCGCATATCGGCAGTCGTCTGGTGGATAATTTATTGCAGTGCACTGAATAAAAGAGAGAAAGAAATTGCAATAGCGTCTATTCCCTATATGGGGATTGTAATGACAATATGCGGATTTTTTACGTTGTTATTTGACAGTATCTATCCGCTTTTTTGGAGTGCGCAGAGGTTTGGCGGCTTTTTTCAATATGCCAATACCTGCGCACTGTTTTTATTGATTGGCATTATTGTACTTGCAGAGCAGATGCAGGCACAATTAGCAAAAGGCAAAAATTGGTACAGATATATCGGATTTGTTATTCTCCTTGTGGGTCTATTGTCAACGGGAAGCAGGAGCATAATGATATTGTTTTTACTTTGGGGGCTGACAAAAGGAAAAAAGGCGGCAGCAGGAATATTGTTATTAGGAGCAGGAGCCTATTGTTACTTGCTGATAACAGGAAATCAGCAGAATATCGCAAGAATATTTACGCTTTTAACAAGCAACAGTACCATATACGGCAGATTGTTATATTATCTGGATGCCTTGGATATCATAAAGGCGCATCCGTTTGGCTTGGGCTATATGGGATATTATTATATACAGCACAGTGTGCAGAGAGGCGTGTATACCGTGCGCTTTGTACATAATGATTTTTTGCAGGCAGGTCTGGATTATGGCGTGGCTGTAATGTTGATTTTTACAGTGTATTTGATAGGGCAGATTTGCAAAGGAAAACAAACACGCCTGCAAAAGGAGTTATTGCTGATAATAGGGATTGCGTCTGCCGCGGATTTTCATTTGCAGTATTTTATAATAGAAATAATCGGTGCATTATGCCTTGATCTTGATTACGGCATAAAATGGATAAATAAGGAAGTTTTTTTATCCAAAATACTAAAATTTGCTTTGGGTGTTGCTGCATCTGTATATTTACTTGCAGCAGTTCCTTTACTGTTGGATTATCTAGGGGACAGTTACCTTGCGCTACAATGCTTCC
The DNA here is from genome assembly GCA_009774395.1 of Lachnospiraceae bacterium. Lineage (GTDB taxonomy): Bacteria > Bacillota > Clostridia > Lachnospirales > Lachnospiraceae > COE1. Next base: position 25,384 of record VSNQ01000019.1, on the reverse strand, counting down.
CACATTATACAAGGGCATTGGAACATGAACTTGCTGCAGCGCAGGAACCTCATGTAGCGGTTTACTATGCAGATAAAATATTAACACATAATCAATATGTAGCTGCTGCATGGGATGCGAAAGCATATGACGCAGCAGAAGCAGGGGATTTTCAAAACGCAATATGCTATAAAGACAAAGTAATAGAATTAGAGCGGTATAATGTGGAAGAATACAAGCGTTATGATATGATGCTGAAAGATATGATAATGCAAAGTGAAGAATTGGATTATATTACTAAAAAAAGAGTAGAATTACCAAAACAGTTGGAGATACTAAAAGAGCAGACAAGAGATATTGCATATAAAATTAGAGATAAACCAGTTTTTGCGTGGTGAAAATGTGAGAGATTTATGAGAGCAATAACGAAATATAAAAAATGTTCAGAACGAATGTTTACATATTTTGCATAGTATGTTATAATGCAAAAAACAAACGAGGAGAATTAAAGAACGATATCTGCATTTGTCTGAAACAAAAAAGGAATCTGCATTCTGTGAAATAGCAAATGTATTCTATATTAAGGGTGCTCATACAGAATTGATATAAAAAGATTAGGAGGAACCGTATGTACTTATTACCCAAACCACAAAAATACACGCTTTTCGACGGCGTATATATTATCGGATATAACCGCAGCATTGTAATAGATGCTTTATGCAGTACAGAAGCATTTGCATATGCAGAAGAATTAAACAAAGATTTGCAACAATATGCTGGATACACATTGGCTGTCACGAAGGGAAAATCACGCAAAGCCGCCATTACGCTGGCACAAGACAACCAATTGCACCGCGAGGCTTATACATTAGAAGCCGGCGAAGAAGGGATTGTGATTACAGGAGGCTCTATGGCAGGGCTGTTTTACGGCGTGCAGACGCTGCGGCAGATTATCCAGCAAAAGGGAGCTTGTATCCCTTATATGCATATTGAGGACTTTCCTTCCATACTGGCAAGGGGACTGTATTATGATGTCACTCGCGGCAGAGTACCGACATTGGTATATCTAAAAAAGCTTGTTGACAAAATGGCGTTTTACAAGTTAAATCAGCTTCAATTGTATATAGAACATAGTTTCCTGTTTGAAGATTTCAGTGAGGTATGGAGAGATGATACACCGCTGACAGCAACAGATATTTTGGAATTGGATGCGTATTGCAGAAATAAAAATATTGATTTAGTACCAAGTATTGCCAGTTTCGGGCATTTGTATAAAGTGCTGCGGACAAAAAGTTTCTGCCATTTATGCGAGCTGCCAAACACACAAGAAGAACCGTTTGGCTTTATCGATCGTATGGAGCATCACACATTAGATGTATCCAATCCAGAGAGTTTACAGTTTGTAACGAAATTAATCGACGAATATCTGCCTCTTTTTACATCGGAATACTTTAATATCTGTGCAGATGAAACTTTTGATTTAGGAAAAGGGCGAAGCAAAACGCTGGCAGAGCAAAAAGGCGTAGAACAGATGTATCTTGATTTTGTAAAGCAGCTTTGTCAGTATTTGGTGGATAAAGGCAAAAAACCGATGTTCTGGGGAGATATCATCTGCGGATTCCCACAGGCAGCTAAGGAACTGCCCAAAGAAACGATCTGCCTAAACTGGGGATATGCATGGAATCAAACAGATGCGTCTGTGCGCAAACTGGCGGAGGCAGGCGCTGTGCAGTATTGCTGTCCAGCAGTCTGCGGCTGGGATCAATTTGTGAACCGGATAGGTGATTCCTATGAAAATATAAGAAGAATGTGCACGTATGCGCTGCAATACGATGCAGCAGGTGTGTTGATTACAGACTGGGGAGATTGCGGGCATATTAATCATCCAGATTTTGGAATTGTAGGGATGATTTATGGGGCGGCTTTTTCATGGAATCATACAGACATTTATAAAGGAAAGCTTGCTGCTGACAGGGCAGATCATACGCATTCTCAATTTGAGGAAATGAATCGGCAGATTTCGCGGCTGGCGTTTCATGATAAGTCGGAAAGCCTAGTATCTGCAATTGCCGAAATTGCAGAATATGGAGTATTTCAATGGCGCGATGCAGTGTGTTTTATGGAACGCGGAGAGATTACAATTGCGGAGGAAGATATTGCGCAGGCACAGCAGGAAATAAATGCATTGGAAAAAATTAAGGTGCGTCTGTACCATACCGTGCCGCAGATTGGAGTCGAGAACCGAATGCTTATAGAACCATATATTATGGCAGTAGACGGAATCATATTAATGCAAAAAATAGGAATTGCCTTGTGGATGCAAAAACATCACAACACGTCGGGACAAGATATCAATTACGATGAACTTGCTGCACAGTTGGAGGAATGGATGTATATATATAAGAAGGAATGGCGTAAAGTCAGCCGCGAATCAGAACTGTATCGTATTCAGAATGTAGTGTTTTGGTATGCGGATTACTTGCGGAAATGTGGTTGAGGTTGCACATTTCTAAATACATTTCTAAAATTTCTAAAAAAAATACTTGCAAAACTTCCCAACATACGCTATACTACTAATTGCTGTGGCATGATAGCGATGAAACGTGAGGTTGCTGCCTGATTGGCAGGTTTTCCGCGGAGCGAATGTCAAGTTATGAAACTGGCGACAAGTCACTGTACAGAGTATGAAATCTACGCAGAACAAGTAGAAAACGATGTGAAGATGCAAGGCAGATAGGGCACCAGACAGGCTGCACTATGAAAATGAAGCCGGCATGACACACACGGGAGAGTGTACAGTCACCGCTTGTCGTACTTAGAAATGAAAAAGTGCGAAAAGGAGGCGACTTTTTTTATGGCAAGTCAAGTAATGAGAATTACATTAAAAGCTTATGATCATCAATTAGTAGATGCATCTGCCAAAAAAATTATTGAAACAGTTAAAAAGAATGGCTCACAGGTGAGCGGGCCGGTTCCCCTTCCTACCAAGAAGGAGATTATCACAATTCTTAGAGCGGTTCACAAATATAAGGATTCAAGAGAGCAATTCGAGCAGAGAACGCATAAAAGGCTGATCGATATCATCACACCGACACCTAAAACTGTAGATGCTTTACAGCGTTTAGAGATGCCGGCTGGTGTTTATATTGATATTAAAATGAAAAACAAATAAGCTCCTACTAGTATGAACGGGAATCCGTTCCGCTGTAGATGAAACGGAGGTAAGGAAATGAAGAAAGGTATTTTAGCTACAAAGGTCGGAATGACACAAATCTTTCAAGAAGACGGTACATTAATTCCGGTTACAGTGCTTCAGGCAGAACCTTGCGTAGTAACACAGATTAAAACAGAGGAGAACGACGGCTATAAGGCTGTACAGGTTGGTTTTGTGGACAAGAAGGACAAAATTATCAATAGGGATAAGGCGGGAAAGAAAGAAGTCATCCACAGACATGGCGTAAACAAAGCCTTGAAAGGTCATTTTGACAAGGCTGGTGTTACTTCTAAGAGATTTTTAAGAGAGTTTAAGTTTGACAATACAGAGGAATATGCATTAGGAAATGAGATTAAAGCAGATATCTTCGCAGCAGGCGATAAGGTTGATGCATCTGCTATTTCCAAAGGAAAAGGATTCCAAGGCGCGATTAAGAGACACGGTCAGCACAGAGGACCGATGGCGCATGGTTCCAAATTCCACCGTCATCAGGGTTCTAACGGTGCGTGTTCTTCGCCAAGCAGGGTATTTAAAGGAAAAGGAATGCCTGGTCATATGGGATGTGTAAAAGTAACAGTACAAAACCTTGAGGTAGTCAGAGTAGATGCAGACAAGAATTTGATTTTGGTAAAAGGTTCTGTACCTGGACCGAGAAAAGGATTGGTTACGCTTCGGGAAGCTGTGAAAGCAGAAGCGTAGGCAGGGAAATCTGACAGCTAGGCAGATAAATAGAATTGAAATGAAATAATGATAGAAACGCAGTAAGATGTTTCGCGCGAAAGGAGGCCCATACAAATGGCAAAAGTAGCTGTTTATAATATGGAAGGCAAGGAAGTTGACAGTATCGACTTAGACGACGCTATCTTTGGTGTGGAAGTGAACGATCACTTGGTACACATGGCAGTTGTCCAGCAGCTTGCAAATAAGCGCCAAGGTACACAGAAGGCAAAGACCCGTTCTGAGGTATCCGGCGGCGGAAGGAAACCTTGGAGACAGAAAGGAACTGGTCACGCAAGACAGGGCTCAACAAGAGCTCCACAGTGGAAGGGCGGCGGAGTTGTATTTGCACCCGTACCAAGGGATTACTCTTTTAAAATGAATAAGAAAGAGAAAAGAGCAGCATTAAAATCCGCTTTAACAAGCAGAGTTCAGGAGAACAAGCTGATTATAATTGATGAATTGAAATTAGATGAGTATAAGACAAAGAATTTCAAAGCAGTTATTGATAATCTGAAACTGACAAAGGCTTATGTGGTATTGAATGAGAATGATGAGAAAGTAGTAATTTCAGCAAGAAATCTTCCAAATGTAAGGACTGCATTAACCAATACCATTAATGTTTATGATATCATGAACGGCGGTACAGTGGTGCTTACCAAGGATGCCGTTAAAACAATCGAGGAGGTGTATGCATAATGGCAGATATTAAGTATTATGACGTAATCCTCAAACCGGTTATTTCGGAAAAGAGTATGAGCAGCATGGGCGATAAGAAGTATACGTTTTTGGTGCATCCGGAAGCAAATAAGTCCCAGATTAAAGAAGCTGTCGAGAAGATGTTCGATGGAACGAAAGTGGAAAAAGTAAATACCATGAATTTAATAGGCAAGAAGAAAAGGAGAGGCGCTGTAGTCGGCAAGACAGCAAAGACTAAGAAGGCAATTGTACAGCTTACCGAGGACAGCAAGGATATAGAACTTTTCACAGGTCTGTAAATAGCGTTCCTACCGTTTTGAAGTATATTTGGAAAACGTGGCAAAAATATAGAGAAAAGGAGAAAAAATCATGGGAATTAAGACTTATAACCCATATACACCTTCCAGAAGAAATATGACCGGTTCTGATTTCTCTGAGATTACAAAGAGTACTCCGGAAAAGTCCCTTTGCGTATCCAAGAAAAAGCACGCCGGACGTAATAATCAGGGTAAGATTACTGTGCGGCATCATGGCGGCGGACACAGACAGAAATATAGAATTATTGATTTTAAGAGAAATAAAGATGGAATACCAGCAAAGGTTATTGGTATTGAATATGATCCGAACAGAAGCGCAAATATTGCATTAATCTGCTATGCGGACGGACAAAAAGCATATATAATTGCGCCAGAAGGTTTAACAGATGGCATGAAGGTAATGAATGGTGAGAAGGCAGAAGTAAGAGTTGGAAACTGCCTGCCGCTTTCAGAGATTCCTGTTGGTACAATGGTGCACAACGTGGAATTGTATCCAGGCAAAGGCGGTCAGCTTGTACGTTCCGCAGGCAACGGTGCACAGTTAATGGCGAAAGAAGGCAAATATGCAACACTTAGACTTCCCTCCGGCGAAATGAGAATGGTGCCAGCTATGTGTAGAGCGTCAATCGGCATTGTAGGGAACGGTGATCACAACCTAATTAAAATCGGTAAAGCAGGACGGAAGCGCCATATGGGTATCCGACCAACAGTTCGTGGATCTGTTATGAACCCGAATGACCATCCACACGGCGGCGGCGAAGGTAAGACCGGTATCGGGCGTCCGGGACCATCTACACCTTGGGGCAAGCCTGCGCTTGGTTTGAAGACAAGAAAGAAGAAGAAGGCTTCCAACAAGCTGATTGTAAGAAGAAGAGATGGAAAAGCTTTAAAATAAGCAGTTTATCGTTGATAAGGAGGAATAAACCTAATGGCTAGGTCATTAAAAAAGGGCCCTTTCGCAGATGAAAGCCTTTTAAAGAAGGTTGATGCAATGAATGCGTCAGGAAATAAAACAGTAATAAAAACATGGTCCCGTCGTTCTACGATTTTTCCTGCATTTGTAGGTCATACATTTGCAGTGCATGACGGAAGAAAGCATGTTCCTGTATATGTGACAGAGGATATGGTTGGACATAAACTTGGGGAGTTTGTCGCAACGAGAACTTATCGGGGACATGGCAAAGACGAGAAAAAATCGAAAGTTAGGTAAGAGTGAAAGGAGGTTCCGTCATGGCTAGGGAGAAGTATAGCAGAACCAATTATAAAAGAAAGAGAAATGCAGAGAACAGAGAAACCAGACCGTCAGCTAAGCTTTCTTACGCGAGGGTATCTGTCCAGAAGGCTTGCTTTGTATTAGATGCTATCAGGGGGAAAGACGTGCAGACCGCATTGGCAATCTTGGAGTACAATCCAAGATATGCTTCCAGTGTTATTAAGAAGCTGCTGGAATCAGCAATAGCAAATGCTGAGAACAATAATGGTATGAACTCTGAGAACCTTTATATTGCAGAGTGCTATGCAAACAAAGGGCCTACAATGAAAAGAATAAAACCAAGAGCACAAGGCAGGGCTTATAGAATTGAAAAGAGAATGAGCCACATTACAATTGTGCTGGATGAGAGATAGGAGGAAGAAAATGGGACAGAAAGTTAATCCTCATGGACTGAGAGTCGGCGTAATTAAAGATTGGGATTCAAAGTGGTATGCGGAAGCGGAGTTTGCGGATTACTTGGTAGAAGATTATAATATCAGGAAGTTTTTGAAAAAGAAGCTGTTCAATTCAGGCATATCTAAAATTGAGATAGAGAGAGCATCTGATCGTGTAAAAGTAATTGTTTACACAGCAAAGCCGGGATTTGTTATCGGTAAGGGCGGTGCAGAGATCGAAGTAACTAAGAAAGAACTTCAGAAACTCACAGGTAAAAATGTACTTGTTGATATTAAGGAAATTAAAAGACCAGACAGGGATGCACAGCTTGTGGCAGAAAATATTGCTTCACAGCTTGAAAGCCGTGTATCATTTCGCCGCGCTATGAAATCCTGCATGGGCAGAACGATGAAAGCGGGTGCGCTTGGTATTAAGACAGCAGTTTCTGGACGCCTTGCCGGAGCAGATATGGCACGTACAGAATTTTACAGCGAGGGAACTATTCCTCTACAGACACTAAGAGCAGATATTGATTATGGTTTCGCTGAAGCAGATACGACTTACGGCAAATTAGGCGTTAAGGTTTGGATCTACAAGGGCGAGATACTTCCTACTAAGGGAAACAAGGAAGGGAGCGATAAATAATGTTAATGCCAAAAAGAGTAAAGCGTCGTAAACAGTTCCGTGGATCAATGAGAGGCAAGGCACAGAGAGGAAACACAATAAGTTACGGCGAGTATGGTATCGTTGCAATGGAGCCTTGCTGGATTAAGTCCAATCAAATAGAAGCAGCCCGTATCGCAATGACACGTTATATTAAGCGTGGCGGTAAGGTTTGGATTAAAATTTTCCCAGATAAACCGGTAACTGCAAAACCTGCTGAAACGCGTATGGGTTCCGGTAAGGGAACTTTGGAATATTGGGTAGCAGTAGTGAAGCCCGGTCGTGTTATGTTTGAAATCAGCGGAGTCGCTGAGGATGTAGCAAAAGAAGCGTTACGTCTTGCAACACACAAGCTTCCTTGTAAATGTAAGATTGTTTCTAAAGCAGATTTGGAAGGCGGTGCTGTAAATGAAAACTAATCAGTATGTAGAAGATTTAAGAACCAAATCAGCTACGGAATTAACACAAGAATTAGTAGCTGCAAAAAAAGAACTTTTTAATTTAAGGTTTCAGAATGCAACAAGCCAATTGCAGAATACAGCAAGGATTAAAGAGGTAAGAAAGAATATTGCCAGAATCCAAACTGTAATGACTGCAAAGCTGAAGAACGTAGAGTAGGAGGAATATGGCCGTGGACAGAAATTTAAGAAAAACACGTACAGGCAAAGTTGTGAGCAATAAGATGCAGAAAACGATTGTCGTTGCCGTTGAAGATCATGTAAAACATCCTCTTTACGGAAAAATCGTTAAGAGAACTTATAAGCTGAAGGCGCATGACGAGAAGAATGAGTGCAGCATCGGCGATACCGTAAAGGTAATGGAAACAAGACCATTATCCAAAGATAAGAGATGGCGTCTTGTAGAAATTGTCGAGAAAGTGAAATAGATTTTAAACGCGCAGATAGGGCGCATTTGGATATTTATATATTTAAAATCACAAGTATGTGGAAACTGCAAGCATAGATAATTAAAATGCAGACAGATACACAAGTGTGTGATTTGGAAGGAGATAAGCATGATACAACAGGAAAGCAGACTAAAGGTCGCTGATAATACCGGAGCAAAAGAATTGCTCTGTATTAGAGTTATGGGCGGCTCTACAAGAAGATATGCAAATATTGGCGATATTATCGTTGCCAGCGTTAAAGATGCAACACCAGGCGGCGTTGTAAAAAAGGGCGATGTAGTAAAAGCTGTAGTTGTACGTACCGTAAAGGGCGCCCGTCGCAAAGACGGTTCTTATATTCGATTTGATGAAAATGCTGCTGTAATCATCAAAGATGACAAGACTCCAAGAGGAACACGTATTTTTGGACCAGTAGCAAGAGAGCTTCGTGAGAAACAGTTTATGAAGATTGTTTCCTTAGCTCCTGAAACATTATAAGGAGGTGCCAGAAATGTTAAAGATTAAAAAAGGTGATACAGTTAAGGTTATCACTGGTAAGGATAAAGATAAAGAAGGCAAAGTTCTGTCTGTTGACGCAAAGAAAGCAAAGGTTTTGGTAGAAGGTGTAAATATGATTACAAAGCACGCAAAACCTACCGCAGCAAACCAGAACGGCGGCATTATCAAAAAAGAGGCTCCTATTGATATTTCAAACGTAATGTATCTCCACAAGGGCAAAGCAACTAGAGTTGGCTTTAAGATGGAAGGCGATAGAAAAGTACGTTTCGCAAAGTCAACGGGAGAGGTTATTGATTAATTCTAAGGAAGGAGGTATAAAACGGTGAGTAGATTGAAAAATTTATATAAAGACGAAATCGTAGCTGCTATGATGAAGAAGTTCGGATATAAAAACGTTATGCAAGTTCCCAAAATTGAGAAAATTGTTATCAATATGGGCGTAGGCGAAGCGAAAGACAATGCGAAAGCACTAGAATCCGCAGTGCGGGATCTTGAAATCATTGCAGGACAGAAGGTTGTCACAACAAAGGCTAAGAAGGCTGTTGCGAATTTTAAAATTCGTGAGGGTATGGCAATCGGATGCAAAGTTACACTCCGTGGCGAGAAGATGTACGAATTTCTTGACCGTCTTGTAAACCTTGCACTTCCCCGTGTACGTGACTTTAGAGGGGTAAGCGCTGATTCGTTTGACGGAAGAGGAAACTATGCGCTCGGTATTAAGGAGCAGATTATTTTCCCAGAGATTGAGTACGACAAAGTGGATAAGGTAAGAGGTATGGATGTTATCATCGTGACAACAGCCAAGACGGATGAAGAAGCACGGGAATTGTTAACACAGTTCAACATGCCGTTCGCGAAAAGCAATTAAGGAGGTAAATTCGCATGGCTAAAACAGCAATGAAAATTAAACAGCAGCGTAGTCCTAAGTTTTCTACACAGCAGTATAACCGTTGTAAAATTTGTGGCCGTCCACATGCTTACTTGAGAAAATATGGAATTTGCAGAATCTGCTTCCGTGAGTTAGCATACAAAGGCCAGATTCCGGGTGTGAAGAAGGCTAGTTGGTAATCATTAAAAATCCAAAAGGAGGAAACTGAAATGACAATGAGTGATCCTATTGCAGATATGCTTACAAGAATTCGTAATGCGAATACTGCAAAGCATGACACGGTAGATGTTCCGTCATCAAAGATGAAACTTGCAATCGCGCAGATACTCTTGGATGAAGGATATATTAAAAAGTTCGATGTTGTGGACGATGGTGCATTCAAGACAATCCACATTACATTGAAGTATGGCGCAGATAAGAGTGAGAAGATTATCACAGGCTTAAAGAGAATTTCCAAGCCAGGACTTCGTATTTATGCAGGCAAAGATGAATTGCCAAAAGTTCTTGGCGGGCTTGGCATCGCAATTATCTCGACCAACCAAGGTGTCATTACGGACAAGGAAGCAAGAAAACTTCAGGTTGGCGGCGAAGTGTTAGCATTTGTTTGGTAGGAAATATTTTATTTTGTGATTTTAAAAATAAAGAGAGCGTTTTAACGCATAAATTATAGGAGGTACGGGCATGTCACGTATAGGAAGAATGCCAATCGCAATTCCCGCAGGAGTTACTGTAGAAGTTGCAGAAAATAATAAAGTGACTGTAAAAGGTCCCAAGGGAACACTTGAGAGAGTGTTGCCCACTGAGATGGAAATTAAGGTGGAAGGTGCGGAAGTAACCGTATCAAGACCAAACGACTTAAAGAAAATGAAATCATTACATGGGCTTACAAGAACGTTGGTAAATAATATGGTAGTCGGTGTTACATCAGGCTATGAGAAGAAACTTGAAGTAAACGGTGTTGGTTATAGAGCTGCTAAATCAGGTAATAAATTGACATTATCTTTGGGATATTCTCATCCAGTAGAGATGATTGACCCAGAGGGCATTGAAACGGTACTCGAAGGTACCAATGTTATTATTGTCAAGGGAATTGACAAGGAGAAAGTTGGGCAGTTCGCGGCCGAAATCAGAGATAAGAGAAGACCAGAGCCATATAAGGGCAAAGGTATTAAGTATGCGGATGAAACAATCAGGCGTAAAGTCGGCAAGACCGGTAAGAAGTAAATTAGGAGGGCGTAAGAAATGGTTAATAAGAAATCAAGAGCAGAAGTGCGTAATAAGAAGCACACAAGAATGCGTAACCGTATCAACGGAACAGCCCAGAGGCCGCGTCTGGCAGTTTTTCGGAGCAATAATCATATGTATGCTCAAATTATTGACGATACAGTCGGAAACACATTGGTGGCTGCTTCCACAGTAGAAAAGGAAGTTAAAGCAGAATTGAGCAAAACAAATGACGTTGCGGCGGCAGCATATTTAGGAAAAGTGATTGCTAAGAGAGCAATGGATAAGGGTATAAAAGAAGTAGTCTATGACAGAGGCGGCTTTTTATATCATGGAAAAATCGCAGCTTTAGCCGAGGCAGCAAGAGAAGCTGGCTTGGTATTCTAGGAAGGGAGAAAAACACATGAAACGTACAATCATTGATGCTAGTCAGTTGGAATTAACAGATAAGGTTGTTACCATTAAGCGTGTAACCAAAACTGTTAAAGGTGGACGTAACATGCGCTTTACGGCTTTGGTAGTAGTAGGCGACGGTAACGGTCACGTTGGGGCTGGCCTTGGTAAAGCCGTAGAAATCCCGGAGGCGATTCGTAAAGGGAAAGAAGACGCAATGAAAAACTTGATAAACGTTGCGATGGATGACAACAATTCCATTACACATGATTTCATCGGTAAATATGGTTCTTCGAGCGTTCTGTTAAAGAAGGCTCCAGAAGGTACTGGTATTATTGCTGGCGGTCCTGCACGTATTGTATGTGAGCTTGCGGGTATTAAAAATATTCGTACAAAGTCTTTAGGCTCTAACAATAAGCAGAACGTTGTACTTTCCACAATTGCAGGTCTTGCTCAGTTAAAGACACCAGAACAGGTTGCTGCAAACCGTGGAAAATCTATCGACGAGATTATGGCTTGAGGAGGTAGATAACGATGGCAAAGACATTAAAAGTTACACTGGTGAAATCAACAATCGGTGCGGTTCCGAAAAACAAGGCAACGGTTATTGCAATGGGACTGACAAAGCTTCATAAAACAGTAGAACTTCCCGACAATGATGCAACCAGAGGAATGATTCGCAAAGTAAGACATTTAGTGAAAGTGGAAGAATCATAGAAAGGAGGTTAATAAAATGGAATTATCTAATTTAAGACCTGCTGACGGCTCAAAACACGGCGATAGGTTCCGGAGAGGCCGCGGACATGGTTCAGGGAACGGCAAGACAGCCGGCAAGGGACACAAAGGTCAGAAAGCTCGTTCAGGGGCACCAAGAATTGGTTTCGAAGGTGGCCAGATGCCTTTGTACAGACGTATTCCCAAGAGGGGCTTCACCAATATAAATTCCAAAGAGATTGTGATCGTAAATATTCAGACATTAGAGAACAAGTTTGAGGAGGGCGATACGATTTCTGTAAAGACATTAATTGAATCAGGAATTGTAAAGAATCCAAGAGATGGAGTGAAGATATTAGGCAAGGGTAAGTTAACCAAGAAGCTCAACGTCCGGGCAAACGCATTCAGTGCATCCGCTAAGGAGAAGATTGAGTCGCTTGGTGGAACAGCAGAGGTGATTTAATGTTTACTACGCTAGTGAACGCGTTGAAAGTGAAAGAAATCAGAATGAAGCTGTTATTTACATTTATTATGATGCTGGTTATTCGATTTGGCTCTCAGCTACCAGTTCCAGGTGTGAATAGTGAACAGTTTTCAGCATGGTTTCAGGCTCAGACAGGAGGCGCATTCAATTTTTTTGATGCATTTACAGGTGGTTCTTTTGAACGAATGTCTATATTTGCATTGAATATTACGCCATATATTACTTCATCTATTATTATGCAGCTTTTGACAATAGCAATACCCAAGCTAGAGGAGATGCAGAAAGATGGAGAGGACGGGAGAAAAAAGATTGCGTCGATTACCCGATATGTTACGGTTGGTCTGGCATTGCTTGAAAGTACAATGATGGCAATTGGTTTTGGCAATCAAGGCTTATTAAGGCATTTTGACGCTTTAAATATCATATCGGTTGTTGCTGCGCTCACCGCAGGAAGCGCATTTCTTATGTGGATTGGTGAGCGGATTACGGAAAAGGGTGTTGGCAATGGTATTTCCATTGTACTTGTAATTAATATTATATCCCGTTTGCCGGATGATTTTAGCAAACTGTTTGAGCAGTTCGTACAAGGAAAGTCCATTCCTTTAGCTGTAGTGGCTTCTCTGATTATTATTGCGATTATTCTGGCGATGATTGTTTTCGTCGTTATTTTGAATAGTGCTGTCCGCAAAATTCCGGTACAGTATGCAAAGAAAATACAGGGAAATAAAATGGTTGGAGGACAGATGACATTCCTGCCCCTGAAAGTAAATACAGCAGGCGTTATTCCAATTATCTTTGCATCTTCATTGATGCAGACACCGATTATTATATCTACATTAGCAGGATATAATGGGAATGGCGTATGGCGGCAGGTGTTAAATGGCTTAAACCAAGATTACTGGTGCAATCCCAATCAGTTAGTTTATTCGCTTGGTCTGCTTGTATATATCATATTAACAGTATTTTTTGCATATTTCTATACGTCATTAACTTTTAATCCGTTGGAGATTGCGAACAATATGAAAAAACAGGGCGGATTTATCCCTGGTATACGTCCAGGCAAACCAACCAGTGATTATCTGAACAAGGTATTAAATGCAATTATATTTGTCGGTGCAGTTGGTCTTGTAATTGTGGCGGTAGTGCCATTCTTTTTCAATGGTGTATTCAATGCATCTGTTTCCTTTGGTGGAACAAGCTTAATTATTATTGTAAGTGTAGTTTTGGAAACTGTAAAGCAGATTGAATCACAGATGTTGGTACGCAATTACAAAGGATTCCTGAATGACTAATGCAATCGGTGGATGAAAGCAAAGCACGGGCTTTGCTTTTGTCCATTCCTATCATAACATTAAAGCATTTAATGTATATTGTATTTTGAATTTAGAGTAGCTTTTTATTTCAGTGTTATTTATTTTATTTTTATTGTTATCTGGTTTTCTGTCAAATAGCTTTTTGCTTATATAGTTTTTTTAGCAAACAGAGATGATTCCAATCACTTCATATCAAGATATTATAAAAAGTATTTTAAATTGAAAGTATAAATGAAAACGGAAAAACTTGTCAAACGATAAGCTTTATTTAATCAATAGCTTTATCATAGGAACAACATTTAACTCAATTAACCAAAATCATTAATAGGAGGAAGCAAAATGAAAATTATTATGTTAGGCGCACCGGGAGCAGGAAAAGGAACACAGGCAAAAATGATTGCAGAGAAGTTTGCGATACCGCATATCTCGACAGGTGATATCTTTCGTGCTAATATTAAGAATGGTACAGAACTTGGTATGGAAGCAAAGAAGTATATGGATCAAGGTCTTTTGGTTCCTGATGAGTTAACTGTTAAAATTCTTTTGGATAGAGTGGCAAAGGAAGACTGTAAAAACGGATACGTTCTTGATGGATTTCCAAGAACCATTCCGCAGGCGGAAGTTTTGGATAAAGCGTTGACAGAACTTGGCGATAAAATTGACTATGCGATTAATGTTGATGTGCCAGATGAGAATATTATTAACAGAATGTCTGGAAGGCGTGCTTGTATTACATGCGGCGCAACGTATCATATCGAGCATATTCCCCCCAAGACAGAAGGCATCTGCGATAAGTGTAATTCAGACTTAATATTAAGGGATGATGATAAGCCAGAAACTGTTAAAAACAGGTTGAGCGTATATCATGAACAGACACAGCCATTAATTGATTTTTATTCTAAGAAAGGTGTGCTGCAATCCGTAGACGGCACGAAGGATATGAATGATGTATTCTCCGCAATTGTCGATATTTTGAAATAGTCGCCAAAATTCAGGAAAAATTGGGGCGTAAATAAACTACAAGATTTCAAGGTGCGGAATGTATGGGAATTGTGTGAGATGTCTTAGCGCAGTTCCCATACAAAATGCAGGAGGATTGGAAAATGGCTGTTACAATTAAATCGAAACGGGAAATTGATTTGATGCGTGAATCATGCAGGCTTCTGGCGAAAGTGCATGAGGAACTTGGGAAAGCAATCGAACCCGGTATCTCTACGCTCTATATTGACCAGTTGGGCGACAAGCTTATCAGAGGTTATGGATGTATTCCAAATTTCTTACATTACCAGGGATTTCCGGCTTCGATATGTGTATCTGTTAATGATGAAGTGGTGCATGGTATTCCACGTAAAGAGAGGATCTTACAGGAGGGTGATATCGTAAGCCTTGACTGTGGATTGATTTATAAAGGATATCATTCCGATGCGGCGAGGACACACGGGGTAGGACGGATAAGTCCAGCGGCGCAAAAGCTGATTGATGAAACAAGAAATTCTTTTTTTGAGGGTATTAAATATGCAAAAGCAGGACGGCATTTATTTGAAATATCCAATGCGATAGATGATTATGTATCACAGTTTGGATATGGAATTGTGGAGGACTTGGTGGGGCATGGTATTGGTACATCGCTGCATGAAGATCCGCAGATTCCGAATTTTAGGCAGAAACGCAGGGGAATGAAGTTAAGAGCCGGTATGACGCTTGCAATAGAGCCGATGATTAATATGGGGCGCGGTGATGTGGAATGGCTCGATGACGACTGGACAGTGGTTACGGAGGACGGTTCCATATCAGCACACTACGAAAACACAATTCTTGTGACGGATGGTGAGCCGGAGATCCTGACGCTGTTGTAGTAATTTGAATGGAATCCGTATTTTTGAGAGGGCATGGTTAGCAGAATGGTAGGATATTTCGCATATTCCATTGCTGGAAGAGATAAGGAACATATATATCTTATTATAAAAGAAGAAACAGAAAGTGTATGGCTTGTGGATGGGAAAATCAGAACACTTCGTAAGCCAAAGCGGAAAAATAAAAAGCACATACAAATCATCAAAAAGCAGAACTTGGAAAATAGCTTGGATTCTATTACAGATGAGCAAATTAAATATGCGATAAGCAGACTGGTAAAGGATTGAGAGTAGGAGGTAAAAACATGTCAAAATCCGATGTAATTGAAATCGAAGGAACAGTAGTGGAGAAGCTTCCCAATACAATGTTTCAGGTGGAATTAGAGAATGGGCATAAGGTTCTGGCACATATTAGTGGAAAGCTTAGACAGAATTTTATTCGTATTCTTCCTGGTGACAGAGTGACACTGGAGTTGTCACCATATGATTTAACAAAGGGAAGAATTATTTGGAGAGATAAGTAATATATTGGTTACAGTTCAAGCTGGGATTTTGCACTTGCTGCAAAATCTGTAAGAAAATGTAATGATTGAGATGCACCAAACCACCACGAAGTGGTTTTCACGAAGTGGTTTTCACGAAGTGGTTTTGCATGGTTTGATGCGTTACACTTCGGCAAGGCTGAATTGTAACATAAATTGTAAAATAATATTTTTAATACTTGCAATTATTGAAATTGCGTGGTATAATATGAAACGGTCTTTTTAAAAGAACGACCTTTTTGAAAGGAGGGTTTACCATGAAGGTTCGATCATCAGTAAAACCGATTTGCGAAAAATGTAAGATTATCAAGAGAAAAGGAAGAATCAGAGTTATCTGTGAGAATCCGAAACACAAACAAAGACAGGGCTAAATTTCAGTAGGAATTAGCAGCTTTGTATGAGATCAGCGGCTGGGCATACAAACCTATTCCGTCAAATAGGCGTATGCTATAAATATATGACAGAGGAGTCTTAATATAACTGTTTAGGAAACGGAGCAGTTATTTCCTGTCGTGTGTTTACTTCTTGATACCGAGAATATTTCGCGTAGAACATTTCGTACCGAGTGAGTATCGGACAAATCGAGCAGGTGCTCGATTGGGTATAGAATACCCCAATCAATTAGTTTACTATTAATATGTGGCAATTCTGCTATGAAAAAGCAGGATGTGTCATAATGCAAAATGGAGGAATTTTAACATGGCTCGTATTGCTGGTGTTGACTTACCAAGAGAGAAACGTGTGGAAATTGGCTTAACTTATATCTACGGAATAGGCAGAGTAAGTTCTAACAAGATTCTGGAAAAGGCAGGCGTAAGTCCTGATATCCGTGTTAGGGATTTAACAGATGATGATGTTCGTAAAATTAGTGCAATCATTGATGAAGAGTATATGGTTGAAGGTGATTTAAGACGTGAGATTGCATTAAATATTAAGAGATTGCAGGAAATTGGATGCTATCGTGGTATCCGCCATAGAAAGGGACTCCCGGTTCGTGGTCAAAAGACAAAAACGAATGCAAGAACAAGGAAAGGTCCCAAGAGAACTGTAGCAAATAAGAAGAAGTAACAGGACAAATAGAATTGTATTCAGAGTTTGAATTGAGAAAGTAGGTTAGTTTAAAATGGCTAAAAAAGTTACCAAAAAAGTGACAAAAAAGCGTGTAAAGAAAAACGTTGAACGAGGACAGGCACATATTCAATCTTCATTTAACAATACAATTGTTACATTGACAGATACGGAAGGAAATGCTCTTTCGTGGGCAAGTGCAGGTGGTCTGGGATTTAGAGGTTCAAAGAAATCTACTCCATATGCTGCACAGATGGCAGCAGAAACAGCTACAAAAGCGGCTTTAGTACATGGTTTGAAATCTGTAGATGTAATGGTAAAAGGGCCCGGATCAGGCAGAGAGGCTGCAATTCGTGCACTTCAGGCATGTGGTCTTGAAGTAACCAGCATTAAGGACGTGACTCCTGTACCACACAATGGATGCCGTCCGCCAAAGCGTCGCAGAGTTTAGTTTAGGAGGATAAAAACATGGCAGTGAATAGAGTTCCTGTACTTAAAAGATGCAGATCTCTTGATTTGGATCCTGTATTTTTAGGATATGATAAAAAGTCAAAGAGAAAGTCTGCCCGAGCTGGTAAGAAGATGAGTGAGTATGGATTACAGCTTCGGGAAAAACAGAAAGCAAAGTTTATTTATGGTGTCCTTGAGAAGCCTTTCCGCAACTATTATGATAAGGCAGATAGAATGAGAGGCATGACAGGTGAAAACCTTATGATACTCTTGGAAAGACGACTTGACAATGTAATATTTAGAATGGGTTTTGCTAGAACGAGGAGAGAGGCACGCCAAATTGTTGGGCATAAGCATGTACTAGTGAATGGAAAGTCTGTAAGAGTACCTTCTTATTTAATTAGCGCGGGCGATACCATTGAAATTAGAGAGAAATCTGCAAATTTACAGAGGTATAAAGATATTGCCGAAGTTACCAACGGTAGATTGGTTCCGGAATGGATGGATGTAGATCAAGAGAACTTTAAGGGAACGATCAAGGAACTTCCTTCTAGAGAAGTAATTGATGTTCCGGTAAACGAGATGCTTATCGTCGAGTTGTATTCTAAATAATTCGTACTCGTGATTATTACAGTAGGAAGTGCGCCCTGCGTGCTTTCTATTGTTGTAGTTTTATTATCATGTTGTAGTTTTATTATCATCACATTCATAAAGGAGGGTATTTACAGTGTTGGCATTTGATTTTGACAGTCCAAATATTGAAGTGGCAGAAATCTCCGAAGACAAAAGGTATGGTAAATTTATTGTTGAGCCTTTAGAGAGAGGTTATGGAATTACGCTCGGTAATTCACTAAGAAGAATTATGCTTGCTTCCCTACCCGGTGCAGCTGTAAGTCAGGTGAAAATTGATGGTGTGTTGCATGAGTTTAGTTCGATTCCAGGAGTGAAGGAAGATGTAACTGAGATTGTAATGAACCTTAAAAGTCTGGCGATAAAGAACAACTGCGAAACTGATGAAGTAAAGAAAGCTATTATTGATTTTGAAGGCGAAGGTGTTGTTCGGGCTTCAGATATTCAGGTGGATCAGGATATAGAGATTATGAACCCTGAACAGGTCATTGCCACATTGAATGGTGGAAAAGACAGCAAGCTGTATATGGAAATCGTGATTTCTAAAGGCAGAGGTTATATCAGCGCAGAGAGAAATAAGGGCGAGGATTTACCAATTGGTGTCATTGCAGTGGATTCTATATTTACTCCTGTAGAAAGAGTAAATGTAACCATTGAAAATACCCGTGTAGGTCAGATTACTGACTATGATAAACTGACATTGGATGTATTTACGGATGCGACGCTTGCGCCAGATGAAGCAGTTAGTCTTGCGGCAAAAGTATTAAGCGAACATCTGAAACTTTTCATTAATCTTTCCGAAAATGCAAAAAATGCTGAGGTTATGATTGAGAAAGAAGATGATGAGAAGGAAAAAGTGCTCGAAATGAGTATTGATGAACTGGAATTATCCGTTCGTTCTTACAACTGCTTAAAGAGAGCAGGTATCAATACCGTGGAAGAGTTGACAAATAGAACATCTGAGGATATGATGAAAGTTCGTAATTTAGGACGCAAATCATTAGATGAAGTATTGGCAAAACTCAAGGAATTAGGTTTGCAGTTAAACCCTGTAGAAGATTAAACTTTATGGCGACTGTGAACTTAAAATAGCTAAATGCGGTAATACCAAAGGGGTCGCGTTTAGGCTCATGATATGGAAGTTATTAATAAACATTTGATAAGTAAGTCCAAAGAGCGTTGTCATTTGTTCCACGAATGGGGGCAGCCTACATAGTTTGACAAAGCAGTTATGCAGGCAGTTTTTCCTCGTAAAGAAAGGAGCCGATTATGGCAGGTTATAGAAAACTTGGTAGGACGTCAAGTCAAAGAAAGGCTTTGCTGAGAGGACAGGTAACATCACTGTTTGCAAGCAAGGAAGGCAGAATTATTACAACACAGGCAAGAGCTAAGGAAGTGCAGAAAATTGCAGAAGGCATTATTGCTATGGCTGTAAAAGAGAAAGATAACTATGAAATGGTTAAAGTTATGGCTAAGGTTGCGAAGAAAGATGCAGACGGCAAGCGCGTAAAAGAAGTGAAAGATGGTAAGAAAGTTACAGTGTATGATGAGGTAGAGAAAGAAATCAAAAAGGATATGCCTTCAAGACTTCACGCTAGAAGACAGATGCTTCGTGTGCTGTATCCTGTTACAGAGGTACCTGAGGAACGCGCAGGCAGGAAAAGAAATACAAAAAAAGTTGATCTTGTAGCGAAATTATTCGATGAAATAGCACCGAAGTATGTTGGACGTAATGGTGGTTATACTAGAATCATCAAGATAGGTCAGCGTAAAGGTGATGGAGCTATGCAGGTAGTTCTCGAATTAGTATAATCGAAATCGTATAGGTTTTGCACGCAATACGCTCCCATATATTTGGGGGCGTTTTTTGCAAAATGCCTTTGCGCCGAATTGAAAAAACCATTTGGAAGGGAATCTGAAAATAATGGACAAAAAAGGAATTATTTCAAGACGTGAAGCATGTTACTTTTTAGGGATACGGGAGGATGCGACGGAGGAACAGATAAAAAAGGCATATCGCTATAAAGCAAAATTATATCACCCCGATGCAAATCCAGACAAAGATACAAGAGAATACTATATCAAAGCTCAGGAAGCATATGAATATCTGCTGCATAATCCATATATAGCAGTACCACAGACGATACAGTATCAAAACACAGGTGTAAATATGCCATTTTATTATACTAATGTACAACCGCAAAGACCTGCGAAAATATTTTCTTCGAGCGATATGACACGTGCGCAGTATCAAAAGCAAAAGATAAAGGAAAAGGAACATGAAAAAATGCAGAAGTGGGATGCTGATTATCGTAGTGGTAAGAGAAAGCAGAAACAAGAACAAATGTATGGAAAGGAATATGCACAACGTATGATGGGATCTGTTAAGAGCAAGGAGGAGGAGGTCCTTGACAAAATCAGGGCAATATGGCTTGCGGAAACCATTAAACGCCAGATTGCGCAGGATGAGGAACAAAGGGAAGTAAGACAACGTCGGAAGCTGTATCAGGCATTTATGCAGCAGAATATCAACGTGCAAGAGGATAAGATGAGGCGGCAGAGTTGGAATAGAGATCAAAAAAGATAAAAAGCCGGGTGATTGGAAATGGGAATAATTAAGGTTAAGGACTTAATCTTTGAATATATAAGACGTGACGAAGAAGGAAACGTTGAAGGGATTACGACAGCAGTAGATGATGTAAACTTGGATATTCGTCAAGGGGATTTTGTGTCTATATTAGGACATAATGGTTCTGGGAAATCGACGCTTGCGAAACATTTTAACGCAATATTATATCCAACAGAGGGTACTGTATGGATAGATGGAAGAGATACACAACAGGGTGAATATGTCTGGGATATTCGACAGACCGCGGGAATGGTCTTTCAAAATCCAGATAATCAGATTATTGGGCAGATTGTGGAGGAAGATGTCGGATTCGGACCGGAGAATATGGGGGTGCCGACAAAGGAGATTTGGGAACGTGTCGAGGAAAGTTTAAAGGCAGTGGGGATGTATGAATACCGCAAACATTCTCCAAATAAGCTTTCAGGTGGGCAAAAGCAGCGGGTTTCAATTGCTGGTGTCATTGCAATGCACCCAAAATGTATTGTGCTTGACGAACCGACAGCAATGCTAGACCCCAAAGGGCGAAAAGAAGTGATACGGGCAGTACGCGCTTTAAACGAAGTGGAAAATATTACAGTGGTTTTGATAACACATTATATGGAAGAAGTGATTTATTCGGATAGAGTTTATGTAATGGACAAAGGTCATGTCACTTTGCAGGGAACACCGCGGGAGGTGTTTGCACAGGTGGACAGGCTCAAAGAACTGCGGCTTGATGTGCCGCAGGTAACACTTTTGGCGCATGAACTCAAAAAAGAAGGCATTCCGATACCAGATGGTATTTTAACGAAAGAGGAGTTACGGGAAGCGCTTGATGTTTACAGACAGAATTTTGCATAGATAGTTATACTAAGGAACTGTTCAGAAATTACTCATGACAATTACTTGTCTAAATGTCCATCTGCGTCATCAGAAAATCTTGACATAGCCCGCTATGCCTGCGATTTTCTTCTTTGCAGCTGAACATTTATACGGCGTACTTGTCACAAGTAATTTCTGAACAGTTCCTAACGACCGTTTAGATTTCCCAATTTCTGCACAATTCATATTGCATAAGTGGGCAATACGTGCTGTGCAGAAAGGAAAATCTAATCGCTCGTGAGTATAGGAAGATAGAAAGGGCAGTGCCAATGTCAATTATTTTAGATAAGGTAAGCCATATATATGGTGCGGATACCACTATGGCAGTAATTGCGCTGAAAAATATTAGTTTGGTGATACCGGACGGGCAGTTTATTGGGCTGATTGGACATACAGGATCCGGAAAATCGACGCTTGTGCAGCATTTAAACGGGTTGATGAAAGCAACCAGCGGCAATATCTATTTTAATGGTGAAGATATAGACGCAGACGGTT
Organism: Lachnospiraceae bacterium; assembly: GCA_009774395.1. Lineage (GTDB taxonomy): Bacteria > Bacillota > Clostridia > Lachnospirales > Lachnospiraceae > COE1. The sequence goes on along the minus strand of VSNQ01000019.1, from coordinate 3,197 downwards.
TTGATAAAAAAAATCTGCGCAGTAAAGTAGGGCTGGTGTTCCAATATCCAGAACATCAGCTTTTTGAAACGGATGTTTTTACGGATGTCTGTTTTGGACCCAAAAATCTTGGGCTTACACAGAAAGAAGTCCAGCTTCGTGCATATCAGGCATTGAAACTGGTTGGTTTGGAAGATGATTATTTTTATCAATCTCCGTTTGACTTGTCGGGTGGACAGAAACGGCGCGTGGCGATAGCAGGTGTACTTGCAATGAAACCGCAAGTGCTGATATTGGATGAGCCGACTGCAGGGCTTGACCCCAAGGGCAGAGATGAGATTTTAGATCAGATTGCGGCTCTAAAAAAAGAAACAGGAATAACGGTGATTTTGGTATCGCATAGTATGGATGATGTAGCGAAATATGTGGATAGAATTATTGTAATGAACCGTGGAAGTGTTTTATTTGATGATGTGCCAAGAGAAGTGTTTCGCCATTATATGGAGCTTGAAACAGTGGGGCTTGCTGCGCCGCAGGTCACATATATTATGAAAGACTTGCGTGATGCAGGATATCCTGTCAGTGATGATGTTACAACAATTGCCGAGGCGAAGAACGAAATTACAGCCTATTTTGCGCAGCTTGCATCAACAAGAAACAATAAGCGGGGGGAAGACAATGCTTAGAGATATTACATTGGGACAATACTATCAGGCGGAATCCGTGATACATAGGCTTGACCCACGGGTAAAACTCGCCGCGACTATGCTGTTTATTATTTCACTGTTTGTGTTTCATGGAGCGACGGGATATCTGGTTGCGGCAGCGTTTTTAGCAGTTGTAATTAAGCTATCCAAAGTACCATTTCGATATATGGTAAAGGGTATGAAAGCGATTCTGTTTTTGCTGTTAATTACCGTTGTTTTTAATTTGTTTCTAACGCCAGGCGATCCGCTTTTTTCGATTTGGAAGCTTACTATTACAAAACAAGGTGTTCGTACAGCTGTTTTTTTGGCAATTCGTTTAAGTTTTTTAATAATCGGCTCCTCCATTATGACATTGACAACAACGCCAAATCAGTTGACGGACGGTTTAGAGCGGATGCTGAAACCGTTAAATCGAGTTAAAGTACCAGTACATGAGATTGCAATGATGATGTCGATTGCGCTTCGTTTTATTCCGATTTTAATGGAGGAAACGGACAAGATTATGAAAGCGCAGATTGCAAGAGGCGCCGATTTTGAAAGTGGAAATTTAATAAAAAAGGCAAAAAGTCTGGTGCCGCTTTTGGTACCACTGTTTATCTCTGCATTCCGGCGGGCGAATGATTTGGCTATGGCAATGGAGGCAAGGTGCTACCGCGGCGGTGAGCATAGAACAAAAATGAAGCCATTGCATTACCACAAAAGGGATGTAGTTGCATATTTTTGTATTGCGGCGTATTTGGTAATTGGTGTTTTGGCTGAACGGCTGGCTGGGATGGTGTTTGTGTTATGAGAAAAAGAATGATGCTTACCGTAGCATATGACGGAACCAATTATCATGGCTGGCAGATACAGCCGAACGGGATTACTATAGAATCAGAATTAAACGGTGCACTTAGTACACTGTTTGGGGAACCGATTAAAGTAAGTGGTGCATCACGTACAGATACCGGCGTGCATTCGCTAGGAAACCTTGCAGTATTTGATGTTGATACTCGTATGCCAGCCGAGAAAATTTCTTATGCATTAAACCAAAGACTGCCTGCAGATATACGAATACAGGCATCGCGCGAAGTACCACTGGACTTTCATCCGAGGCACTGTAACAGCAGGAAAACCTATCGTTATCAAATATTAAACAGTGAGTTTCCTTTGCCAACGCTACGGTTGTATTCGTATTTTGTGTATACCCCTTTGAATATCGTCCATATGCAGTGTGCAGCGGCATATCTTATAGGAGAACATGATTTCCAAAGTTTTTGTAGTGCAGATTCTACAGCGGAAACGACAGTTCGGACAATTTATCATATTTGCGTGGAACAAAAGGAAAATGTAATTTCGATCGTGGTAACGGGAAGTGGGTTCCTATATAATATGGTTCGGATTATTGCAGGTACTCTGATCGAGATTGGAAAAGGGCGGCGTGAACCAGATGAGATGACAACAATATTAGAGGCATGCAGCCGCAAAGCAGCAGGTCCTACTGCACCGGCGTGTGGATTAACGCTGCTTGGGATTTATTTGGAGCCAGAACCAGCCGCTTTGGTATAGAAATAGCATTTATACTGTTGCTTTATATTAAATATTTTGCATAAAAAAGAGTTGACACAATTATGTGAATATGGTAGTCTATAAAAGGTTGAAAAACTATGCCGAAGACAGTAGGTGCCTAGAGTGTTGGATAGAATTTGTATTTTATCAGCTTAGTGGCGTAAGCAGTCCGCCTACCGAGGAACTGAGTTTTTGTAAATGTGTTACCTCTTTGTCGTTTGCGGCTATATGCATAGACAAAGGGTTTTTTTCATATATCAGGAACTCCTTTCGGCAGGAGTAGGGAAGTCCTTGCTCCATAGAATCTATAAGGAGGTAAAGAAATGGCAAAGATTGAATTAAAACAGCCGATAGTTGATGAGATTTCATCCATTATTAAAGATGCTGCAACTGTTGTAATTGTTGATTATCGTGGAATTACAGTTGCACAGGATACAGCTCTTCGTAAGCAGTTCCGTGAGGCTGGTGTTACCTATAAGGTTTATAAGAATACCATGATGACCCGTGCATTTAAGGGTACAGAGTTTGAAGGTCTGACTGCAAACCTTGAGGGAACGAATGCAATTGCAGTCTGCAAGGATGATGCAACCGCACCGGCAAGAATTATTAAAAATTTTGCAAAGGAATGTCCTGCATTGGAGATGAAGGCAGGCGTTGTAGATGGTATTGTCTATGATGCTAAGGGAATGGATGCAATTGCAAGTATTCCATCAAGAGAAGTACTGCTTGCAAAATTCCTTGGAAGTATCCAATCTCCGATTACGAACTTTGCTCGTGTGCTTAATGAGATCGCAAAAAAAGGCGGCCCAGATGCCTGTGAGCCTGCGGCAAAGGAAGAATCAGCAGAAACTCCAGCAGCCGAGGAAGCAGCGCCAACAGAAGCGTAAGGTTTCTTAAGTAGGAAATGTATTTGAAGCGTAATGTATGATAGTAATTATAAAGTATATAATTATGGAAATCGTA
>VSNQ01000189.1 GCA_009774395.1 Lachnospiraceae bacterium | reverse complement strand
GCTCGGCTCATAAGCTCTAAGATAGGAAAGCAGGTCTATCTGCCTTACCTGTTCAAGCACGTCTGGGTCAATCTGCATATAGGGTTTAGATGCTCTCATTCAAATAAAAATCACCTCCAGAAATAGAATTAGCCGAAAGATTTTCGTAAATGAAAACCTCTCGGCTATGTAAAATAGTATTTAATTCCAATCATGATTTACAGATAAACATAAAATAGTCACTTTCTATTTCGGTAAAAAGCGATACAAACAAGGGCAAATACCATTGGAATAATAGCATATCCCGCATTTATCTTCCCACCATTATACAAAACATATCCTGCACCAACAAAGGTTAAAATAATAAATATTATGCTCAATATAAGAGCTGCTTTCTTCATAATGTCCTACCTTTAGATTCTGCTTCATAAGTCTGCTTTTACTTCCAGGCTGTAAATTTTAAATTATCCCGTCTTTTATATATCTGCCATATAGAAAATTTATCTCTATTTAGCTATGTATCAAACAATGTTCAATTCTAACTATTGGGCATTAACAAATTAGTTTTTGCTTACTTTTCTGTGATTCCCAAAATATATTGATATGCAAATCCGATTCCATTACAAGTCAAGTTTTCACACATATGTGGTGGGTCGCTCTCTGAAAAACCCGTAGGACGTAATTCAAAACATCTTAATGAACCAAATTCTCTATCAAAGGCAGACGCAAAATTATAGCAGGCAGATACAATTTCATCTTCTGATTTTCCTATCATATGAAGATAAATTCCAATGAACATAAGCGTACCTTCAACTAAACCACATTGTGCCCTATATCCACCCGCACCATGCAATCCAACCGCAGACCAGATTGTTTGCGGCTCAATGACAATTTCAAATAATTCGCTCAAACAGACAAGTGCTGTCCTTGCACAATTTATATCTTCTTTCCAGTACAATTCATGTACCCGCTTTGTTATATATTCTTTCATTAATATGACACCTCTATGATTTCCACATTTTATATCAAAACCAATTTGCCTGTTCTTTTCTAAATTGTGGTACATCGCCATGTTGATATGGGTTATAATTATTTAAATTACAGCCAAATTCTTTTAACAATTTTATTTTGTTATCAGATGTCCATTCGATAAGTGACATACCATCAAATTCCTCAATGCTACCATCGTTCATCTCATTCTTAAAATACCATTCTACAATAGTTTGGCTTTCCTTATGGAAGTACTGTTTTATATCCCATACAAGAACTTTACCACGAGTGTTCCATTCTTCAAACCAATGTTTAACGGTTATACGGTTTTCATATTTCGGACTCCAACTTTCAATATAAATAACATCTTCCGTAAAAATATCATCTATCCCTAAGTCTTTTTGTTGCAGCCACATATCAAACCACAAACGGATTATCCTTTCTCTTTGATTCATCATTCAACACCTCTATAAGCTAATGTTGTCAACGGCATTCATTTTCACTTCGTCGTCCAGTGCCATGCCTGTAGTTTTCTAAACGCTGTTTATAGCTTTGAGCAATCAGACTTTTTTCAGTAATACTACCGTCTGCATTGATAATATTGCCGTCCTCATTATTCCATGCCTTAATTGCTATATCCATTAATGGCTCTACAATCTTCATTGGCAATTCATCAAGATTATCAATTGCAAGCCACGGAAATGCACGAAACATTTTATCATTACCAATAAGGAACATATAGCCTATCAGCTCTTTTTCTCTAAAAACAAAATAAAACTGTGGCATTTTTTCTCCAAATGCCTTATCCATTATCCGACGCATTGTTTTTATACTTCCATATGCAGGAAAAAAACCAATGGAGCTTAAAGAATTTAAAGCGAATTTCCGTTGCTCAAGTGACATATTCCGATAATTATAAAACCGTTCCATACACCACCACACCTTTCAAATAAAATTCATCTTTCTCTTTGTCACTCTTGATAACCAATGACAGCAATGACTTTTTCTTCTTTTAAAATGAAAGCAACTTTCTTCCCCTCTTTCAGCAATTCATTTTTACAAGTCAAAATATCTTCGGATACATTATTTGGAAGTTCAGATAAAACAATGTATTCACTATTATAAATACCAGATTTGTAATCTATAAAAATCTGCTCTAATTGTTCCAAACTAATTTCTTTTGCAGGCAACCATGAAAAAATATCTAATACTTTCATTAAAACCATCCCTCTTTACTCAATCCCCATAGCGTCTATTATACTTTAATAAAATAAAAATTTGGTCGCATCATAGTCATAACAAAATACTTCCTTTTGAATAAATGACTGCATTTCCTGAAATTTTTATATTATTATTGCTACATTCACAATAGAGAGTGCCTCCTCTTTTAGATAATTGTTTTGCCAATAGTTTATTTTTTCCCAACTTATTGCTCCATATTGGTACTAAAGTGCTGTGGGCAGAACCTGTTACTGGGTCTTCAAACATCAATTCTGGACAAAAATATCTCGAAACAAAATCAGCATTATTACCCTTTGCTGTTATTACAATTCCAAGCCAAGAATCTAATTTTTTAAGTTTCGTATAATCTGGAATATAATTTTTAACTTCTTCTTCATTATTCATTACTACATATAAATCCCGTTCAGAATAAAGCTCAAGCGGCTCAAAACTGAGTGATTCAACAATATCTGGCTTTTTCATAATACTCTGTGCTATTCTTTTTGGAAAAGTCATTTCATACAAATCCCCTTTTCGAATAACGCTTAAAACGCCACTAACAGTTTCAAAATTAACTTTATCTGAATTGCAATCTAAGTGATTAAAGACAATAAAGGCAGCTGCTAATGTTGCGTGACCACAAAGGTCTATTTCAAATGATGGCGTAAACCATCTTAATATATAATCCTTGCCATTCTTATAAATAAATGCTGTTTCGGATAAATTATTTTCAAATGCTATATTTTGCATAACTTCATTGGAAAGTGTTTTTTCTGACACACATATGCAAGCTGGATTGCCACTAAACAACTTATCAGTAAAAGCATCAACCACATAGTAATCCATATTAGGCACCTTTCACACTTTAAATTTTTGTTTATTTTACCATATACTTATGAAATTTTCCACTACATGGTTATGTAAAAGACGGCATCAGCTTTCACACCAACACCGCCTTTTCCTCGGTCAGTCCATTATAAAATCCCTGCTTTTTTCAGATACCCTACGCTGTCATAGCATCCACGGAAGTAAACCGACTGCATCTCCATATCCGTAAGTTTGTTTCTAAGCTCCATTACTTTAATCAGTGTGGCACATTCCTCCTCGGTCAGTTCCACCGATGTTTCCGTATCAAACACACCTAAAACTTTCGGATATTTCTCATAAAGGCTCTCAATTTCAGCTCTTATGGCACGGTATTCCTCATTTTCTCTGGACAGCTTTGTGATGACAGAACCGAGGTATTCATTAAAGATATTGCTATGGACATCTACAAAAGTTTCAAATCTGAATGCATCAGACATTGTTCCTCACCTCCGACTTTTTCTTACTGTCACTTATTATACTGCCCAGAAATCCTCAATACAAATGTGCAAACTGGATTTTACCTCTCTCTGTCTGTGCTTTTTTTCTCTGGCTGCTCATCGTTCTGCTCTGGCTCATCGTCAATAACAGCATTGTCCTTTTCATTCAGATTCAGTTCGATATTGAGGGCGTTCAGCCGCTCCGTCTTTTCTTTCAGCTCATCTTCAAAGGCAAATGGTTTCTTTACTTCCTCTTTTGCGGTTTCAAGCTGTGCGATGGTTTCCTCCTTTCTGGTCTTGGCGGCTTCCAGTCTGGCAGGGAGCTTGGCAATCTCATTCTCTATTCGGGTCAGATTGCCGAGGGCATCCATGCCTAAATCCACTTTATATTTCCACATCCCGCAGAGGTTTAAGCAATAGTTGGCGTTGACGGTATCATAATAAACCTCCATCTGAAAACCACGGTAGCTGCCAATTTCCACTGGATTTGACAGCGGGTTTTTCTTGCAGATGGCAAGGAGCATCTCACCTGCATCCGCCTTTTCTTTGTAGGTCACGTCGTTTAAGGTCATGGGGCAGAACTTATCCTCGCCCTGCGGCTTATGCTGTCTGGCAATCTCCGCATCATTTCCATATGCTGTGATACGTTCCTCATAGTTTTTAATATCCTGCGGATAGTGCTTCAGTATCCTATCCTCAAGGTCGTAATGCTCGGAAAGATAGCTCTGCTTCAAGACTTTCAGCTTCGCCACCTGCATATCCAAATCCATTTTTTCCTTGAAACGCTCGTCGCCTGTGGCAAGCATTTTGACCTCCGCAAAGGAGAGAGCCACTTCGTCCACGTCCTCGGCAGAACGGACAGGGCTTTTGCTCGTCATTATCTGGCTGATAAATTTCTGCTTTCCCTCCACCAATTGAAAGAGGTAGGCATCAAAGGTCTGTTCCGTCACATAGCGGTAAACTTCAACCTCTGGGAACATATTGCCCTGCCTTTCGAGCCTGCCTTGACGCTGTTCCAAATCAGTCGGTCATTTTTTGCGGACAGTTCAATACATGCCATCCGTTTCTGCTCCCTGCTCCTGCGTTTGCTCTCGTTTGACTTCTCCCTCTGCATCTTCTTGGCGCAAACGGGACAATACTTTGATATGCCAGAGCCAGGGACGTATTCAATGTTGCACACCGTACAGTGTTTGGCGGGCAATGCTGTCCATCGTTTCGTGGGTGTGATATGTAATTCACCGACAAAGCCGATGAATTTATAGTAAATCTTGATTTCCTGCTTCACTGTTCCGTCTGTCATCTTCTCACGCTCCGAAACAAGTATCTTGTCTATCAAGGCGTTTACAATCGTTGCGTCCAGTTCCTTTAAGCCTTGGTAGTTGCGGATAAGGGAGAGGAAGTCACGGATTCCCTGCGATTTCTCATAGCTTTCATTGAGCGTTTCCGTTACCTCTTTCAGCCTTGTTTCAATTTCAAGCTGTTCTTTCTGGTATTTCCCCGACATCATCTCAAAATTCCGCTCGGTGATACGCTCCATGACCTTATCCTCATAGAGAGAGGAAAACAGCCTGTCAAGCTCTGCAAGGCGTTTGTTCAGCTTCTTCCGTTCTTTCTCCATTGCTTTTGCTTTGCTCTGGTCTGTTTCCGTTAGCCGCTTTTCTATGGCTCTCACCGCCCGCTCGTCATTCACCGCCATATCTGCAAAACGGTTGATGTCGGCAAGCACGGCGTTGAATAAATCCCTCGCTTCAATGGCGTGTGCAGTACACATGACGTTTCCATACCTGCCATAATTATTGCAGGTGTATTGTACGCAGTCGATGATGTCGGGGCGTTTTCTTCTGTTGGCACTCATAGCCCGAAGAGCGTAGCCGCAGTCCGCACACTTGATAACGCCTGCAAAAATGTTCTCAAAGCCGCCCTTGTTTTCGGGCAGTCTGCGGCTTGTGATAAGCTGCTGTACGGTGTCAAACTCCTCCTGCGTGACTATCCCCTCATGGGTGTCGGGTATCACTTCCCATTCTTCGGGCAGCTTCGAGGGGCGTTTCCTGCTTTTCATGTTGGCGGCAATCCGCTTGTAGCCTGCAAGGTTCCCCGCATATATCGGGCTTCTTAAAATGCCCCTCACGCTGTTCTCGCTCCAGATATAGCGGTTTTCCTCGTTACCCTCAAAGTACCGCTCGTAGCCTGCCGCCCCCTGCTCCGCCGCATAAGCGGCAGGGCGTAAGATATGCTGTTTATTGATGTGCTTGCGGATTTTGGAGATTCCATTTCCCTCTAATGCAAGTTCAAAAATCTCTCTTACCACATGGGCAACCTTATCATCTATCAGCAGGTGGTTATGGTCGGCAGGGTCTTTGATATACCCATAGGGTGCATACGTCCCCATGAATTTCCCCTGCTGAAACCTCGCTCGGTACGCCGATTTTATCTTGACCGACACATCGGCAGAGTACATTTCGTTTAGGATATTGCGGAATGGGGTGATGTCCATCGCCGATTTATTCAAGGTATCCACGCCGTCATTGACCGCTATATACCTCACATTATGCTCTGGGAAAAAGACTTCCAAATATAATCCGCAGTCAAGGTAGTTCCTCCCTAAACGTGATAAATCTTTCGTAATCACGCAGTTTATCCGTCCGTTTTCAATGTCCTTAATCATGTTCTGGAAGCTCGGTCTTTGGAAATTCGTACCAGAATAACCGTCGTCCACATA
>VSNQ01000188.1 GCA_009774395.1 Lachnospiraceae bacterium | reverse complement strand
TTCTGCGACACAGGCTTTTCACCCTTCGCCTTTTCCAGTTCCTTCCTCGCTACCTCCAAATCTTCCATCCGCTTCAGTTCATCCGCAGCATCCTCCAATCCAAGGTGCGTGTATGTATTCAGCGTCACCCCGATATCGCTATGCCCCATCAGGTACTGGAGCGTCTTTGGATTCATTCCCGACTTTGCCATGTTGCCGCAGTAAGTGTGGCGGCAGACATGAGGCGTGATGTTCGGCATCTGCACCCGGTAGATATCGTTATACCTCTTGACCATATGGTTGAAACGGTGTTTCCAGTGCATCGCCACCAGCGGGTTGCAGTCCTTATCCAAAAAAAGGAATCCGCTGTACCCGTCAATCACCTTTTCAAACCTCGGCGGCTCCCTGTCCTCAATGATGCCCCGGAAGCATTCGGCAACATCCTCCGTTATGGGCAGCTTTCTCGTTCCCGCATTTGTCTTCGTAGACTCAATCACCAGCTTCATGTTCGCAGTCCGCTGGAGCTGGTGGTCAATATTAAGGATTTTGTTTTCCAGGTCAACATCCCGCAAAGTCAGACCGCAAAACTCCGAAATCCTCAGTCCCGTATGGAAGAGGATATAAACCACTTCGTAATATTTACAGTAGACATTGTCATCATGGACAAACTTGAGGAATTTCCTCATCTGATCTTTGGTAACTGCCTCCCTTGTCACGCTGTCATTCACCACCACTGTTGCCAGTTCAAAGCCGAATGGGTTCTTATGCAGAACATCATCATCCACCGCCATCTGAAACGCCGGCCGGAGGACTCCCCGGACTGTTTTGATGGTGCTGTAGCCTTTCCCATCCTGCTGCAGTTTTATCAAAAACAACTTTACATCTGATGTCTTAATCTGTGAAATCTTTTTCTCACTGAAAATTTCCTTCTTCAAAAGGTTCTGCACAAAATTGTAATTGGCGAGCGTGTTCGGCTTTACCCCTGTCTTGGTGCATAAATAACGCTCCACCAGTTCCCCGACAGTTATGTTTTTCCCCATCGGGTCTGAAAGCGTATCGAGGCCATACCCGGTCTGCTTCTCCAGTTCCCGTAACGAAAGGCATGGCTTTTTCCCCACCGGCAGCTTATCCGTCGGCTCCAGCCTCCAACTGTACACAAAATGCGGTTTCCCGTTTATGTGGTACTTGAACTGGTACTTCCCGTCCGCCCGGACGGACTCCCCGCGGCGCAGGACACGGTGCTTCGCATCACGCCTCGCCTTTGTTTTTCCTGCTGCCATTTTTAAGCGCCTCCCTTTCTTCCGGATTCCCATCCAGGTATTTTTCAAACTCCTTTCTGATGACCAGCCTGCGGCTGCCATATAGCGCCGTAAAGCCGTTTTTCTTCTTTTCCTTTAACAACCTGTAAAACTTCCTCCTGCTGAGTCCGTACAGTTCAATGGCTTGCTCCGGGTTTAAAAAGTCTTTTTCTGATAATTCCGTTTTCTTCATGCTGTTTCCCCCTGTTCCTGATAAAATGCGGCCTTTAGGGTCATGACATATATAATACGAAACCATGGCGGTTAGCCGATAACCCCGGCCTGCCCTTCATCCGCCTGCCACTTCCTGCCGGGTAGTCACATATAGCCATACCTTTTAAAAGAAGTCAACAATAATAAGCCAATTCAAAATGGCAAAAAATTGGCTAGATAAAAGACATATATTGTATAATTTACAGAAAATTTATGTTGCAGTGGCATCGGTTAGGACAAGCCCATATTTCCGAGCCTGCGCGATCAGCTTCATCTTTTTTGATTCATCCACACGTTTTTGGACTTCTGCAAACCTGTTCTCATCGTATGCCTCCCCTGTGGTCAGGATATTGTATACAATGACCAGGAGTTTATGGCCAAGGGCAATGACTGCTTTTTTCATCCCACGCCGCTTGGATAGCCGGTAGAACCATTCCCGAAGATAATTCTTCCTCGACCGTGTCGCCGCCTAGGCGCATTGCCATATCACGCATTTCACATAGGGATTCCCTTTTTTTAAACGGTTCGATTTCTTCTTTCCGGCGCTCTCGTTATCCCCTGGAACCACCCCTGCCCAACTGCACAGATGCCCTGAAGTCGGGAACATGCTCAGATTCGTCCCCAGCTTGGAAACCATAGTGACCGCCGTCATCCCGCTGATCCCTGGGATCGTTTCCAACAGGGCAATGCTTGATCCATATTTCTCCGCACAGTCATAGATCTCTTTTTCCACATCCTCAATCTCTTTCAGGGATTGCCCATAGTTGCGCGCCAGCATGGAAAGAAATGCCCTGTCATGCCCATCCATCCTGCCTGCCATTCACAGCCTGCCTTATGACATCCAGTTTTTTCCGCGCTGTCCCGTGCAGGAAGTTCAAGATTTCTTCCAGCTCAATGGAACCCGCCTCACATAACTTCCGGATCAAAGCCATCCCCGTTTTCCCAAAAATATCCGTCCAAATCTGCAGGATGGCTCATTTTGAAGGATTGGAATAATATTACTCCGGCGGTTAAATATCGACGTTTTTGCTTGCTTAAATTTCCATCTGCCGCCCAAGCCATCTCTCTTCCCCGCCACGGACATGTCCTGACAAGGGTTCCCGAAGGTTATGATATCCACCGGCTTAAGTTCTGCCCCATTTAATGTGGATATATCTGCGTAACGTTTCATATTGGGAAATCGTACCATTGTAACCCTTACCGGAAACAGTTCAATTTCCGACGCCCATATAGGCTTGATTCCTGCAAGAACTCCACCCAATGGAAAGCCCCCGGAACCGTCAAAGAGGCTGCCGAGGGTCATTGAAAAATTATTCTGTTGTTCCATCAGCATCCTCCAATCCTATCACGGCGTCCTCGTAGCTAACCTTCTCTCCATCCCGTATGACATACACATCCGTGCTGTCATTATTCTTAAATTCCAGATACCGCTTTACTGCCACATCCACAAACTTCGGCTCCAGTTCCACACCGTAACAGATTCTGTCCATCTGCTCACACGCTATAAGGGTGGATGCAGAACCTAAGAATCCGTCAAGCACAATACCGTTTGACTGGGTACACTACTTAATCAGATATGCAATTAGCGGCGCAGGCTTACTGCTTGGATGGCCGAAACCATCTTCTTTGGAATTCTTGATACCTTCAAATTCAAATACGGATTTCTGTTTCTGGTCACCGTACCATATCCTTGAACCGGATACCGGCAACTTCATCAAAAGCCACACAGTCCCATAATCCGACAAGTCCAACGGTCTTGCGTCCCATATTATAAAACAAGTTTGCTACCGTCGTTTGCCCACCGGAAATCAAAATACTGTTTGGAGAAATTTCTGCGATTCGTCTGGCCGTACAAAGTTATCCGCAAGAATATGCTTTACATTCTGTACGCCTTTCTCGATGACCGATTCATCATCCGAACTACAATACTGACCTAACAGAAACTCAAGCACATAGACCAGGACATTTGCCCCTTCCTTGATTTTCTTTGTCAGGTCTTTCCGAACAATCTTACCGTCAAAGTTCTGGCGGAGCTTGTTCTTTATTTCTTCACGGATACTTTCACCCTCTGTAAATTGCTCCATCTTTCCATTCTCCTACGGTACTTAGTTAAAGAAATCAAACTCATCCACCGCAAAAGCGATGTCAATCTGGAATGGCTCACGCTGCGGCATCTGCAATCCCTGTTCGTCTGCAATGACCAGATAATAAGTAGCAGTATTGCTGTATTTCAGAGATTTCAGATTAAACTGGCAACGGAAAGTACGCTCTGCACCATTATCGCTTGCCTTATCTGCAATAATCTTCTGAACATCACTAATCTGCCTGCCATTTTCATCCGTAAAGTAAACCTGATAGGTGGCTGCTTCACGGTTGGCGCCAACAGCATCCTTCTGATAGAAATTCAGAGAAAAAATCATATTACTGATTTTACGGTTTGCTGACAACAGATTAACCGTTACCGGCTTAGTATCATATTTCTGCTTATTACGTTTATACTCCATAGAACCGTTGCGGAGATAGTGATACTCGATGACCGGAACAACCATTTCCTGCAAGCTGATACCGCCATGCACAAAGTTCATGCCGCCGCCATTCATCTTAATACGAATGCTTTCTCTTGGTGCAAAACCGCCAAAGTCAGACTTCCCGTCCAGGAACTTCACAGGCAATAAATAGTTTGGCTGTACGCCTTTTTGCACGATTGCATATCGTCTGCCATACTCCACACAGCGTTTCGCACTTTCTTTTTTAAGGTCATTTATGCTTTCCCTGCCCACATCGTAAAACTCATTTTTTCCTACTTTGTCATCCTCAGTCAACGGGCTGTATGTATAAAGGAATCCATGGTCAGCTGTAATCAAAATATTCGTACCGCCAAATTCATTTACAATAATGCGCACAAGGTTTTTCAGCTCTGAAATAGCTTTATCACAGGCGGCAAAAACAGCGGTATCAGAAGTGTGGCTTGCTTCATCAATGGTATCATGATAGATGTAAACTACATCCATTCCTTTCACCAATGCACTTCGTTCTGCCCGCTTCATGGCGATAACGTCATTATATTTCAATGCTACACTCGCTGGGTCTTCTGATTTCAGAACCTTATCACGATAGCCGCTTGCCGTAGACTGCCCGTCTGCCAGCACAGTCAAAATATCGTTCCGAAGTTCTACTGTCAGTTCCTTATGTGGAAGCAATGCTGCCATACCAAACTTTGTGATAGAAGGGAAGATACTCTGCATACTGCCAAGAGAAACCTTACTCTGTGTTTCTCTGCGAAGCTGATCTGCCATCGTTGCCGCCACTTCATAACGCATAGCGTCCGAAATAATCACAAATCCCCTGGTATCTGAAGTTTTGATGCGAGAACAATAAAATTCTTCCTGTTGCGGTATTTCCAGAACCTTGCCATAGGTTGCCAGTTCGTCTGCACACACATCCGACCAGTTGTTACCCAGTTCACCTAAGAACCAGTGCGTATAAAGTCCTTCCACTTTATCAACAACGTGCTTGAACAGATCGTCCAGCAGAATATTGGAAGTTTCCAGGCTCTTTTGGAAACTCAGGTGGAACAAACGGTAGTAAGTGTCCATCTGATAATAGCTTTCGGTGTATTCCTTCCAGATGCCCTTTGCTTCTGCGGTATGGAATCCGGCAGAGTGTTCTTTAAAGAAGCTCTGCATATTTGCAACCTGCAAAATACCGTCATAAAAATTCTCAAACGGCTCATACCATGCACAGGTTCTACGTTTCTCCACGGTTGAAATAATGGTATCCACATCAATGATATGGTCGCTGATTTCGGTCATCAGCTTTGTTAAAATCACTTCGTTGATGCACGGGAAGCACTCTGTACCAACCAGATCGTCAACCGTCAGTTTTTCAAACCGCTGACGCAGATGTGCTTCATCTTCCACATATCTTGCCACATCATAAAACTGCTGAATATCTCGGCCCAGGCCGCCCTCTGCCCCAGGGCACCTTCCCGCTCTAACGGGCTTCCCTTGTCTTCCGACTTCGCCGGAATTCACCTTGTCGCTATGAAGCCATTCCGAAATGAAATCGTAGCAATACGCCTGGTGCGGCATGGAAATAAATCCGTCCAGTCCGGCAAGATATTCCTGCCGCATGGTACGGGTAGCAGCGGTCAATAGTAAATGAATTGCCAGCCGTCCAAGGTCAGGTTCTTCCTCAGCAAAGCCACATCCCTGGCGAACCATCGCCCAGAACGCACCGTCTGCATGATACTTTACGAAATCCTGATAAACTGCATTGTGGTTCAAATCAAGTCCTGCATGGAACACACTGCGTAAAATCTGGTTTGGCTGTGCGTCCTTCAATCCGCAGATGGTTGCCATAACAGCCATATGCAGCTGTGCCGGAGTTGCCGGAACTTTATTCTGAGCGCTGATTTTCAAACAACGGTCTTTCGCATTGAAATAGGCACGATATTTTTTCACCTGCTTTCTCATGGCCGGATTCGATGCAAGTCCCATCTCATCCATCCAAATAGAAATCAAATCTGCCCGGAACTCCTCGCTGTAAAGCTCTATATCTAAAAGCCAGTTATCATCCCGGCGGTTGTACGCCAGCGGACTGTAAACCAGATAGTTTGTGGTCAAATCGTCTACAGAAAGCAGCTTCTTCACAGAAAATGCGTTATTTCCAGTCAGTGCAACCACCTTTGCATTTTCAAGAACCACCTCGTCCAACTTGCCCTCAAATTCTTTATCTTCATCGTACCAGAAGATGATACGACGCTGATAAAATTCCGGCAAAGGGGAAGCAAACCGCCGGTTCAAGTCTTGTATTACTTTGTCGGTATCCATCCTCTACCTTCCTTTCCTTTTTCTTTTTCCGGCGGTTTCCCGGCAGTTTTCCGGCACCTTTCCGGCACTTTAACGGCGATATGAACGCCATTCAATTATCTTATATATTC
>VSNQ01000187.1 GCA_009774395.1 Lachnospiraceae bacterium | reverse complement strand
AAAGTAACCGCAAGCCACGGAAACGCCAGCATAACTACCGCCGAAGCCGCCAACCATAAAATAATGTTCTTTTTCATATAATACCCCTTCCAAAAGCTGTTTTTTAATTCCCCAATCTGTCGGATACCGCTATTTATGCTTTCCTGTCAAAAGACGGCTTCTCATCCAGATAATCCGGTAGTACTTCCAGTTCCTCCCCTTTGCTGTTCTTTAGGGAGCGGTACTCATTAAAGTAGATTCCGTAAAATTCCCTTTCCTTTTCCCGTTCAGCCGGAGTCTTCTCGCAAGCCCACCCATATCCCGAACCGAGATACGTCAATACCTTTGTACTCTGGCAGTAAATGTCCGTGCCATATCCTCCGCTTGTCAGGATTGGTCAGGTCAGCCTTCCGCCCCCTGCCAACGCAAACTTTCTTTCGGCAAGGCTCTCTGTCCTCCGCCTATGGATATATTCCAATTCCGCCTTGCTTGTAGTATTCGCAGCCTTCCGTGCCAGTTCCTTACGGGAAAGCTCCCCCATGTTTCTATTGCTATGATACAGAATGAAAGTATCCACAATGCCCTGATCACTCCGCCCCCTTAAACAATGTGTACTGTAAGCATATTACCTCTGATTCCCTCGCTTTCCAACAGGCAGACCGCCGCATATGGCGATGAACCATAGCGGCGGTCTGATTCTATCTGGTATTAATCCATACAACACCAGCCTGCCTATTTTACAAGTCCAACATAGCATCTGATATAATGCGTATGTTTTCCTGCTGTTTTGAATGATTCTCCATCTGTTTCATGATCTTCCCGTCTTTTATAAATAAAATCCTTCTGGCATAACTTGCAACCACCGGGTCATGCGTCACTACCACAACCGCCTTTTTCTTCCGACTATTTATTTCTGTAAAATAATCCATAATTTTTCTTGCTGATACCGTATCTAAATTCCCAGTCGGCTCATCTGCCAGAATGATATCCGGCTCATTAGACAATGCCCTTGCAATCGCTACACGCTGCTTTTCCCCGCCAGAAAGCTCATAAGGATATTTTTTCAAAAGCCCCGATATTTCCAAAAGCCCCGCATTCCGGTCAACAACTGCCCGCATATCTCGGTACTTTGCTTTATTCAGTACCATCGGAATCATAATGTTTTCCTCAACAGACAGATTATCCATTAGATTAAAATCCTGGAATACAAAGCCAATCCTGTTTTTTCTAAGCTCCGCCAGTTGGTCTGTACTGAGTTTCCGTACATCGACATCCTCATAAAACACCTTCCCTTTAGTCGGTCTGTCAATGGTTCCCATAATTTTCAGCAGTGTCGTTTTCCCACACCCGGAATGCCCCATAATGCTTATAAAATCGCCCTTTTCCACATTAAAATCAATTCCACGCAAAACAGGATATTCCCTGTCTCCGGCTACTTTATTCACGATGGAATGGTTGTAACTTTTCTGTAATCCACATATGTTTACCAGACTCATCCCGTATTCCCCTATTCATTTATAATGATTTCCGTATTCTTTTTAAGCACCATTTTTTTGATCCAGCAAAAGTACATAACATGGAAACCCACAAATATGATCTGAAATGGTATGTACTTACATATAAAATCTTCAAAGACCGTATCCATTCCTGTCATTTCTGCCTCCATATATACACCTGACAATAAGAGGGACAAAACAACAGGTATTTCCATCAGTTTCCTGTATTCCGAGGACATGGCCTTATAGATTGATTTTTCCGACATGCCAATATGGTACAGAATCCTGTACTTCTGATTTAAAAGCGGCATATCTCCCTGCAGCTTCAATGCAAAGATTCCAAAAAAGGAAAAAATGCAGAAAACGCCTGCGAATATACTGATGATCCTGACATAAACCATATTTTCATCCGCATCTTTTAAAAATGCGCATCTCCAAAATATATCCGTCCCATTTTCCGGAAAGCAGTATCCATATTGTTCAAACTCTTTCTGCAGGCTTCCATTTTTAGCGAAAATGCTATATGCTTCATCCTGATAGTCTGCAAGCGCCGCCTCCGGCAATATGGCAAACTGCCAAAGGCTGTCCGGCTTTTCCGTTCCAAACACAATTTCATTCTGCCCTTTTGTAACGGTAAAGACCTTTTCTTCACTTAAGCAGATAAATTCCGGCTTTTCCATATCCAGCATCGTAGATTCATTTATCCATACAGCCTCTGTATCCTCCAGATGCAGTTCCTGTGCCGTCAGCCGGCTGTAGTCCCTGTCTGATATACAAAAAACAGCCGTTCCATTGTACAGATATCCCTTTACTGCCGGTATCTCAATCCCGTCCCTGCCCACCATTTCCCGTGCCATATCCTTCATATCGCCGTCTTGTATGACTCCTACAAAACCATAGGGATATATCGGGCTGTCCACATCTTCCGGCATCTGTGAGATCACAGATCCACCCGTAAAGTACAGAACTGCAAAACTAAGCACAAGCATGATAAACAGCAGCCTGCAATTCCTTTTAAACTGATAATAAAATTCATTTAATGTGACCATATGTTTATAATAAAAATTCTTAAACAGTTTCAGCAGCATCAACACCAGGCTGCCGCCATATGACATAACCATGTATACCCCGGTCAAGCATATTCCCATACTGATAAAACGATATGGAAGCTCGCTTCTCCTTAGCAGGCACATCGAGGCAGTGATGAAAACAATTCCTCCAATTACCAGAAAGCAGGTTCTGTTATGCCTCCATTCCTTTTTCATTTCCCTCAACTGCATTTCTGACAGATTCCGTTTGCAAAAATACAATAATATCAACGGATATTCTAACAGGAAAAGCATAAAATTTACTTTCATAACTAATTTGATAACCCAGACAACATCAGGCACGGAAACCGCAGCCAGATATTGAAATAAGCCAAGAATAAACAAAAGCAGGGCGGAAAACAGCCCTCCTGCCAAAATACCCAAAACCACAGAAAAAGCATATATAAATAGAAATTCCACAGAAAAAAATTTGAATATAAATTTTCTGCTGCCTCCCAACATAAGCAGCAGGCTGTAATCTTTGTTCTTTGTCCTGACATAATACGCCGTTGAATAAAGGATAAAAAAGATGGACATCACCCCCGCCACCAGAAAGAACATGGTGCAGAGCCAGTTCATGCTGCCGGTTTTTTCGTTCAGCCCATACTTGTCATTTACCATAAAAGCAGTCCCAAAAACCATCTCCAATGCAACTGACAAAATGATGCTGAAAGAATAAAGCAGCATATTTTTCTTATCCATATTTTTGTAAACCATTTTCGCAAGCATTCCACTTCCCTCCTAGGCTTCCATGCTTTTCAGCACCTTTTCAAGCATCTCCACATATTCCTTAAAATTGGAGATACCTGTTTCCGTAAGCCTGTATGAACTCTGCGGCTTTTTACCTACAAATTCTTTTTTACAACTGATATAACCCCATTCCTCTAATTTCAAAAGCTGCGCTCCCAGGTTGCCAGGGGTTGCGTCCGTATATTTTTTTAATTCAGAAAAACTTTTTTCTCCCGTAACCAGTGCCGATATCACGGAAAGCCTCAATTTATTGCCAAATATCTCCGGCATTGAAGAAATCTCCATGCTATCTTTCTCCTTTTCTTTTCAGATGGATTCCAAGCAGTATCAGCCCTGCCGAAACAATAATACCTGTTAAAATGCTGCCAATGCCTACATTTACATTATTTCCGAGCATACTTCCCACTTTGATTTCAATCCCCATACCCGACAAAAGCATATATAAGATCACAATCAAAAAAGCGGCCCACTGTATCAGCTTATCCTGTATCACAAAACCTAAGACCAGGCAGCCGATCACAGGAAAAAGAAACGTTAATGTCTTCTGATAAAAATAAACATCCTGTTTCCCAAAATTTACAGCCGAAAAGAATATCCGGAAAGCCTCTCCGCCGATCAGGAGAGTCCCCCAAATATTGATCATGCTCAGACTCAAAGCATTATTTCGGTTTTTCAGTTTGCGCCGGTAAATAAAAACCAAAACGATATACCCTAATACCGATATGTAATTAAGCCCCCTGAAAAGCATCCAGAATGAATATCCTACATGCTCCATCCCTTTTATGATTTGGAACAGGATAACATACATTAAGTATGTCACTGTGTTGATAACACCAATAGAAATAAAAAAACTGGCTATCCTCGAAAAATCATTCTGGGTTCGGTCAATCACTTTTTTGATCAGGTTTACTTCTTCAATTGCTTCTGCAACATTCTGCATCCTGTTTTCCTCCTTTAGTCTATTTTATAGACTACTCTATATTATAGTTTTATTTTTTATTTTGTCAAGGCATTCTTTCTAAATATCATAGGCGATACTCCTGTTTTCCAATCCATGTTTTGTGACACCATCCTTAAATCCAATGATATAGCAATCAAAAAAGACATTTCCATCTTCTAAAAGTATTTCGCCACGATATTCTCCGACAACTGCAAATGATGTTTCCGATTCTTTTATTAAAAATAATTTTGCGGATAAGAAGTAATATTATTTTGGTTAATTCTGTGACAGGCAAGCAGAATAATTATAAGTCAGGCAAGATGGGGAACAACACTAATATTCCTGATAAGCACTTCTCGAATTGCATACCTGTGATTTTTCATAGCTGAAACCATTACTGAATGACTTCTTCTGTTCCTGCGTTGTGAATTTCAATCATATAAATGTCACAAGGCGATAGTTTCATATTTTCGGTAGACAAGCTATTTGCAAGTTCAGTGGACTTGTCCGTGAGCATTTTTTTAATATCGCCGCCCACAATTTCTTCTTCACTTAGACCATTCAAGTAATTTTGCATTTCTTCTTTGAATGTAAGCAACGCCTTATCTCGTTCTGCCACTGATACAAATTTCGGGGCTTGGATAGAATAAAAGGCAGTTGCATCAACGAAACAGGTAAAATCATATACCGTTCCCCCCTCATCGTCCAAATAGTCGCAAGGTCTGCTTAGTTTGGAGAGTGGCATAGAAATAAAAAATTCCTCTCCCATATGCTCGCCATATAATTCCTGTGACGAAAAACTGATTGTTGTAGTGAAGAAATCATAATTTTCGTCATCGGGGGATATGGTACTTATTACATCAGCTACTGCGGCAAGGAACTCTGTCAATTCATCGGGCGTTGAAGCAAGTGTTGTGTTAAAATCGGCTATGCTCTGCTGCCCGTAGCCCTCGGTCTTGTATGCAATCAGTTTTTCATATGCAGCAGACGTATTAGGGGAAATGGTCGGGCTTGAAGCCCCAGTTGTTGACGTTACAGGTTGGCTAATTGTGGTTTCGCCACTCGGTGCAGCGGCGTTGTTTTGTTCGGGCGAAGAATTTTGTCGAGTCAAACTTGTTTGACTTTTGCACCCTGTTAGCGCACTAACCATTAAGAGGGCGGCAAAGATGATGGGTAAACATTTTTTCATAGTAGAATCTCCTTTCTGTGAACAACGGTTTTTGACAACAAATTTATTTGTTGTTTACCTGTTTCCGGGTACAGTTAAAGAATATCATCATAACTTGAATCTACTTTGAATGGAATATGTTTTTTATGTGGAGAAGCGCAAATTTGCGTTAGAAAAAGCGGCAAGCTAACTGCTCGCCGCCTTTGAAATATATGTGCTAAAACTGTACGGAAACGATAACACCTTGAATCGTATTAGCAATTTCAATTTTCGCACCATGCAAATCAAGAATTGTTTTTACAATATACAATCCTAAACCTGTACCGCCTGTCTGCCTGTTTCTTGACTGGTCTACCCTGTAAAATGGTTCAAACAGTTTGGAAATCGCTTCGTCGGGGATATGCGCCCCTGTATTCTCAATCGTAAGGGTGGTTGTTTCAGTTTCGTTCCATAACTTTATCAATACTTGATTTCCGGCTCCCGAATACGCCGCCGCATTTCCTAAAAGATTATCCAGTGCTTTTTGAAGCAGCTGCATATCGCCTAAAATATAAACCTCCGGGGATATGGATTGTTCAACCGTCAAATCCTTTTGCATAAATAAATCTTCAAACGTTGTAACGCGGTCAACTATGAGATTGCTAAGATTAAGATTGCTTTTTTTGCAAGTATAGCCCGGAGTATCTAATCGGGATATTGTTAAAAGCTCCTGTACCATTCTTCCCAAAGTGTCCGTAATTTCCAAAGACTGTGCAAGATACGTTTCCCGATCTTTATAGCGTCCCACTTGATAGAGCATACCTTGAAGCTGTCCTTTGATAATGGTAATGGGCGTTTTTAATTCATGGGAAGCTGCTGCAAAAAATTCTCCCCGCTGTTTTTCAAGCCGCCTTTCCATGTCAATATCAGCTTGCAGCTTTTGGTTGGCTTCCTGCAATTCTGAAAGAGCCACCTCCAATTTCCGGGAGAGTGTATTTAGGCAGTCAGATAACACGCCTATTTCATCAGTGCGCCCGGCAGAACAAAATCCGCTAAAATCCATATCTGCCATTTGCTTTG
>VSNQ01000186.1 GCA_009774395.1 Lachnospiraceae bacterium | reverse complement strand
AAAATATTTCCGATATCTATCAAAACAAAAGCGGTGGCGAATCAATCAAAACGAAGCGTTCCATACAGCAATTTTACCAGGGCTTTTGTCTTAAGTTCGCGCCTATGGGGTGTTGTCCTGTATTTGTATTGTATTAAAGGTGTATATATGCTATACTAACAGGGGTAGCTGGCGGGCAGGAGGAAATTTTTAGTAAGATGAGAATAAAGATGCTACCCTGTGTAAAATTATGGAAGATATAAGGAATGAAGCGGCAAGAGAAGCAGTAAGGAAAACAGCATCAGAAAACAATGCCGAGTGATATTGAGGTAGCTAATAAGAAAGAAATGGGGTATCGTCAATGATAAAGAAGTTTAAACTGATTTTAGCAGTAATTCTTATGGGAATGCTGTTCTGCACAGGTTGCGCAAATAAAAAAATTCCTGTAGAAACCTTGGAAAGTGTGCAGTCTGTTGAATTTGTTTTAGAAAGTGAGGAGTTATCACAGCAGGAAACCAACCAAGCCAGTTTTTCATCTGAAGCTTTAGATATTACTGAAAGTATAGAAGATCAGGTATTTGAATCAGTTACTTTGTATACAACAGAAAAGGTAAATTGCAGGATTGCCAACACAACGGATTCGGATGTGCTTGAGGTACTGCCAAGAAATACTGAGGTCGTTGCAGTTGACTATGATGCTGGATGGTATCAAGTACAGTATCAGGATAAACTGGGGTATGTGAGGGAGGATTTCCTTACCGATGAGAAGATGGTTACGAATGGAAAACTTGTTGTGATTGATGCAGGACATCAAGCAAAGGCAGATACTTCAAAGGAGCCGATTGGTCAAGGGGCTGCGGAAACTAAGATTAAAGTGTCAGGCGGAACCTCTGGTGTCAGTACAGGACTGCCGGAATATGAGCTGAATTTATCCGTAGCGTTAAAGCTTCAGGAGGAATTGCTTAGTCGGGGTTACGATGTTATCATGTGCAGGGAAACGAACGATGTCAATATTAGTAATTCGGAACGTGCGCAGATTGCGAATGAAAATAATGCAGACGCATTTATTCGTATCCATGCGAACGGCTCAGAGAATGCCAATGCAAACGGGATAATGACCATCTGTCAGACCGCAGCCAATCCTTATAATGGAGATTTGTATCAAAACAGTAAGATGCTCTCGACATGTGTATTAGATGAAATGGTAGCGAGCACTGGTGCGAAAAAAGAGCGTGTTTGGGAAACGGACACGATGAGCGGTATCAACTGGTGTCAGGTTCCTGTCACAATCGTGGAGATGGGGTATATGACAAATCCGACAGAAGACCAGTTGCTTGCAACGAATGAATATCAGTATAAAATTGTTGATGGTATCGCTAATGGTATAGATTTGTTCCTCGGTGAATAAGTAATACAATAGAAGCGTAGTAACAGCAAAAAGATTGGATTTCCAGTCCTTTTGCCATTTAAAAAATTACCTGAGAAATCGCAGGCGTAGCGAGCTGCGTCAAGATTATCTGATGCCGCAGATGGACATTTAGACAAGTCAAATGGATGCGTTATTTATTGACAGTTCCTAAGTATTCAAACACCTAATTTTTAGGGAAAGGGTTACGATAAGAAACGATGAACAATATAAATGAAAGGCAGGAAGAATTCTGGTTTACGCTTATTCGAGAAGGAGATTTACGCAAAACATGGAAACCGCAGATAGAAATTATCTTTATGCTGAAGGGAACAGGCAGGATTTATTTTGCTGATATAAAAACGATGTATACAGTACAGAAAGAGGATATTTTTGTAATCAACCGATTTGAGGTACATCATTTGGAATTAGAGGAAAATGCTGTTGCACTTTCTTTTTCGGTATCTTTAAGATTTATCTCTGCCATGTGTCCGGAGATGTTAAAATATTCGATAAACTGTCGTTCTTTTTTGCATGATGAAAGTAAGCAGGATTCCTTTGATTTGTTAAGAAGTGATCTCGCCAAAGCATTTAAAGAGCAATATAAAAACTTAAACCAACCGTTGTCCTATTTTAAGAGTAAGGCAGCAGCAATTCTTGAGGATTTGAGTCAATATTTCTTGGACAGAAAGAAGACATTTGAAAGTGTGGGATGTTTTGAATCATTGAAACCGGCGGTCGACTATATTCAATTTCATTATAGGGAGAATATAACGTTGGAAGATCTCGCAGACCAGACGTTTTTAAGTAAAACTTATATTTCCAGAAGTTTTACAAGATGTTTTGGAATATCGTTTACGGATTATATTACACTTTTGCGTGTTGCCCATGCAGCGCAGATGTTGCAGGGAACAAGCACGATTTCCGAGATTGCTATGGAGAGCGGATTTCCAAATGTGAATGCCATGATTCTCGCATTTAAGCGTCATCGGGGAAGTACGCCTAGCGCATATCGCAAAAAGCAGGAATCTCCAGAAAGAATAAATGAAACTGTAAATGCGTTTTCAGAAGATGAAATAAAGGATGATTTTGATTTGCTTATGAAATATGCAGCCAAAACGATAGAAGCAGAATCAGCATCAGAAGAGATTACAGAAATTCATGTGGATATGCAAGGCAGAAAACGAAAGGTGGACTCTCATTGGAAACGTCTTCTCAATGCCGGTTATGCACGAAGTGTTACGGATGGAACAATACAGAAAGAAATTCGTTATCTTCAGGATAAGGTAGGGTTTGAATATATTCGTATCAAAGGTATCCTAAATGATGATATGTGTGTGTTAAAAATGGATATTAATGGAAAGACGAATGTGAGTTTTGCATATGTTGATGAGGTCATTGATTTTTTGCTTTCGGCAGGGGCAAAACCCATGATTGAAATTGGGCTTATGCCCAGACTTCTTGCGAAAACGGCTGCTG
The DNA here is from genome assembly GCA_009774395.1 of Lachnospiraceae bacterium. Taxonomy (GTDB): domain Bacteria; phylum Bacillota; class Clostridia; order Lachnospirales; family Lachnospiraceae; genus COE1. The sequence goes on along the minus strand of VSNQ01000186.1, from coordinate 3,643 downwards.
TATACTTTACACGGGATGGTGTTTTTGATATACCATCAGATATCAAAAAATGGCGGGAACTGATAGAATTACTGATGGAACATCTTGTAAAGCGATATGGAAGCAAAACGGTAAGAAAATGGCTTTTTGCACCGTGGATTACGCCTGATTTTATGGAGCATGGACTATGCAGCCCAGAAGAATACGAAGAAATTTATCAGGAGTCTTATTTTGCTATTAAGAAAACGAATCCGGATTTTGTGATTACCGGGCCGGGATGTACGGGCTCTAGTCCTTATTTTAAATGGTTTCTTAACATGTGTAAAAGAAGAAATTGTATGCCGGATATTATTACATTTCGTTCTTTTGCGGAGGGACAGGCAAAAGAGGAAAACGGATTGATACTCATCAGTAATAACGAGAGTTTTTCTATGGCGGTAAGTGGGGATGAAAACATTATCGGGAATACAGTTTGTAAAATAAGAAAATCTTTGGATGAAATGGGACTTACAAGAGTTCCACTGATTCTAGAGGAATGGAGTAATAATATATGGCAGAGAGATTTATGCAATGATTCTTGTTACAAATCTGCGTATTTATTTAAAAATATTTTGGAGAATCATCATCATTTGAATGCAATGGGATATTTTTCTTTAAATGATCGGCTGGATGAAGTGTCACCAGCAACAGATACTTTTCATGGCGGTTTTGGACTTTTTACGAAAAATGATATTCCAAAGAGTGCCTGCCGTGCCCTAGAGCTTTTAGGTCAGATGGGAGATAGGTTGGTGCAGAAGGGGGATGGATATTATATTACCCGCGCGGAAGATGAAATACAGATTTTTCTATATCATTACAGTCACTATGATCTTTTGTATCGGTACAGACATATGGTAAATTTAAGCAGGACGAATAGAGAAGATGTATTTATAACGAAAGAATCCCGCGCTTTTTTTATTCGATTGAAACATATGCAGGTGGGAAAATATGAAGTTAGGCGCTATGCAATAACAAAAGAAGGCGGGAGCAGTTATGATATGTGGGTAAAAATGGGAGCGCAGGAACCGCTTACCAAAGAAGAAGTGGAGATGCTTCAGATTCTATCTGTGCCGTTGTACCGAAGGGAGTTTGAGCAAGTGCGTGAGGAGGAAGGTATTTTAAATATAAAAGCAAGCCTAAAACCGCAGGATGTCTGCCTTATTAAGATAAAAATTTTATAATTAAATAGAGCAATCATAAAAAATCATTTATGATTGCTCTTTTTTTCATTAAATTTTGCTCACTTTTATTGTTGTAGGGGAATTATGCCAAAGAAAAGGCAATAATAGTATAGAAAATATACAGGAAGTTGATAGAAAAATAGAATAGATATTTTGTATAATAAAAATAGAAAAACGAAAGTATTTGAACTACACGATATAAAAGATTGATAATTTGACGTTTTAAATGGATAAAAGTTGAGAGATACAAAAGTAATTGATTTATATGGTTGTGATAAATATATTTACAATGGAATAGGAACAAAAATAAAAGCAAAATAATTTAGAAAGAAAAAAGGAGAAACGACGATGGAATTGTGTAAGGTAAAAGAAGTAGTTGCCAAGATGACATTGGAGGAAAAGGCCTCTCTTTGTTCCGGATTGGATTTCTGGCATACAAAAGGGGTGGAGCGCTTGCAAATTCCCTCTGTTATGGTGTCAGACGGCCCTCACGGATTGCGTAAACAGGAGGAAGATGCCGATCATTTGGGACTCAATAAGAGTATTAAGGCAGTATGTTTTCCGGCAGGGTGTGCAATGGCGGCAAGTTTCAGCCGCGAAGCAGCAGCAAGACTGGGGGAAATTTTGGGAGAGGAATGTCAGGCAGAGGATATTAGTACGATTCTTGGGCCGGCTATGAATATCAAGCGTTCTCCACTCTGCGGGCGGAATTTTGAATATTATTCGGAGGATCCGCTGCTTGCCACAGAGATTGGAACGGCATATGTAAATGCAGTTCAGAGCAAAAATGTGGGAACAAGTCCCAAACATTTTATGGCGAATAATCAGGAATATCATCGTATGACAAATAGCTCTGATATGGATGAGAGAACGGCAAGGGAGATTTATCTTGCGGCATTTGAGGGAATGGTAAAGAATGCCAAGCCATGGACAATTATGAATTCTTACAATCAATTAAATGGAACATATCTTTGTGAAAATAAAGAAATGCTTACAGATGTGCTGCGCGAGGACTGGGGATTTGACGGCTATGTAATGACAGACTGGGGTGCAATGAACTGTCGTGTGGAAGCCTTAAAAGCGGGCTGCAACCTAGAAATGCCGGGCGGAAACTGTATGACAGATAAGCAGATTGTAAAGGCGGTTAAAGAGGGAGAACTTGAGGAAAAAATACTAGATCAGTCCTGCGAAGAATTTTTGAATATTGTTTTCAAATATGTAGAAAATCATCAAAAAGATGTTTTGTTTGACAGGGACAAGGATCATGAAGCGGCGAGAGCGCTTGAGGAGGAATGTATTGTTCTATTAAAGAATGAGGAGGATATTCTTCCACTATGCAAAGAGAAAAAGGTTGCCTTTATCGGAAAATACGCGGCAGCACCTCGTTACCAAGGTGGCGGAAGTTCCCATATCAATAGTGCCAAAGTGGATTCTGCGTTGGAAGCAGTTAAAGCATGGGCGGATGTTGTCTATGCAAAAGGGTATGATGATGATAAGGATGTAATCAATGAAACGATGCTGCAAGAAGCGGTTGCAGCAGCAGCGAGCGCAGAAGTGGCAGTTCTATTTGTAGGACTTCCAGACAGCTTTGAATCAGAAGGATATGACAGAAAGCATCTTAGAATGCCAGACTGCCAGAATCGGCTGATTGAAGAAGTGGCAAAAGTACAGCCCAATACCGTTGTTGTGCTTCATAATGGTGCGCCGGTTGAGATGCCTTGGATTGCAAAAGTAAAAGCGGTTGTTGAGGCTTATCTTGGCGGTCAGGCAGTAGGCAGTGCGGTTGCAAATATTTTATATGGCAATGTAAATCCAAGCGGAAGATTACCTGAAACATTTCCGCTGCGTTTGCAGGATACGCCTTGTTATATAACTTATGGTGGAGAAAAAGATAGAGTAGCGTACAGCGAAGGTGTATTTGTAGGATATCGCTACTATGAATCCAAGGAAATGCCAGTGCTTTTTCCGTTTGGATATGGGCTTTCCTATACAATATTTACGTACAAAAATCTTACAGTAGAGAAGGAGCGTTTTAAAGAATCAGAAAATATAAAGGTTACAGTGGATGTGACAAATAGCGGAAACAGAACAGGGAAAGAAGTAGTACAGCTTTATGTAGGGAAAAAGGATGGAGAAATTATACGTCCAATCCGCGAACTTCGCGCATTTGATAAGATTGAATTAAAGCCAGGGGAAACAAAGACCGTAGAATTTGTTTTGAACAGCCGTGCATTTGCATATTGGGAAATGGAAATTCATAATTGGTTTGTAGAAAGTGGCAGCTATGAGATTCAAATTGGTAAATCTGCTTCTGAAATAGTGCTTTCCAAAGAAGTTTGGGTTGAAGGCGAACACATTATTCCAAAGTTGTATCCTAAAATCCCGAATAATTTTATACACTGGTGAATAAATCCTGTATTTATACGGGTTTGACAAAAACAGTG
>VSNQ01000185.1 GCA_009774395.1 Lachnospiraceae bacterium | reverse complement strand
TTAAAAATCGCACGCACAGCCTTGCTAATTTTCTGTATTTATCAGAATTTTTCTAAGAAATTGATGCAATTTATAACTACCTAAGTAATAGTACAGCGTTGCATAAATAACAAAGTAATAGATTTCTGAATTTTGTGTTTAGACAAGGCAGAGGAAGGACGCGTAGCGGCGGCTACGGTGACTGTCGACAACGCAGTGCTGGCACAAAAGGCAGGTACATTTCCTTGATTATGAATGCAATACTGTACTAAGACATATCATTATTATCATAATCTCATTTTAGTAGTTTTATTTTCCTATTCCGGCTTATAAATATCAATAATCGTATATTCGATATCACCTGCTGGCGCTTCTACGGTGACAACATCGCCCCTTCTTGCGCCCAAAAGTGCCTTGCCAAGCGGCGACTCGTTGGAAATTTTTCCTTTCAGGCTGTTTGCCTCGGTTGCACCAACAATTTTAAATTCCATTTCGTCTTCAAACTCATTGTCTTTTACTTTGACAACCAATCCGAAACTGACTTTATCAAGGTCGTGATTATCCTCCTCCATATCCACTACTTCAACGTTTTTTAGAATTTTTTCCAATTCTTCGATTCTTGCCTCAATATCGCGCTGTTCATCTTTTGCAGCATCATACTCTGCATTTTCGGAAAGATCACCCTGCTCCCTTGCTTCCTTAATTTTCTCTGCTACTTCTTTTCGTTTCACTACTTTAAGTTCATGTAGTTCGTCCTCATATTTTTTCAAACCCTCACGCGTCAATAAATTTTTCTTTGCTTCCATAAAATCTTTTTATCCTTTCTATATAAATAAATTAATAAAATATCATTCCATAAAAACGCAAATTGGATTTATGTTACCAGGTGTCTGTCGATAGCTGACTTATTCTCTTTGAACGCCCGTGTACATAATAACCACCTTTTTGAATTCCAAAATACTGTTGCATATTATAGCGTTTTTTCATAGTGCTGTCAAGAAACGTTTTCCTTTTTTATTCATCTTTATTTTGCTCAAAAATCGTTCTAATTTGTTGTATAAGCTCCGAAAAATGCTCTATTTCATTTATCTTTCTGCGGAGCATTGCTGAATGCGGTAATCCAGTCGTATACCATGCAATATGTTTACGCATCTCACGCACTGCAATATATTCCCCCTTATATGCGCGTTGAAGCTTGGCATGACGCAGTATCGTTTCACAAATCTCACGCTTTGATGGTCTATCGGGTAAGATACCTGTGTCAAGATAACTGTTTATCTCTCGAAAAATCCAAGGATTCCCCTGCGCAGCTCGCCCCACCATAATTCCGTCGCATCCTGTTTCATCCAGCATTCGCTGTGCTGATACACCGTCCACAATATCCCCATTCCCAATTACAGGAATCGTAACGGCTTCTTTGACCTGCCTGATAATATCCCAATCCGCTTTTCCAGAATAATACTGTTCTCTTGTTCTGCCGTGTACTGCCACAGCCGCCGCACCATTTGCTTCCGCAATCTTTGCGAGCTCTACTGCATTCACGCAATTTTCATCGAATCCTTTGCGGATTTTCACAGTAACAGGCTTGTTAGTGGCACGTGACAATGCGTTAATCATTTCACCCGCAAGCTTTGGGGCTTTCATTAGTGCGCTGCCCTCGCGATTATTTACCACTTTGGGCACAGGACAGCCCATATTTACATCCAAAATCGCAAACGGTTTATCCGCAATCTGGACTGCCACCTCCGCCATTAATTCCGGTTCAGAACCAAAAAGCTGCAAGGATACTGGCAGTTCGTCGGGATGTATTTCCATAAGTGCCTCTGTATTTTTGTTTTTGTAATATACTGCTTTCGCACTAATCATTTCCATACAGAGCAGCCCTGCACCTTGTTCCTTACACAGAAGGCGAAATGGCATATCCGTGACACCTGCCATTGGTGCTAATATCACATTATTTTCCAGAACAACATCACCGATTTTTAATTGTCTATCTGTTATTTTTCTCATAGATAATCCTAAGCCCTTCTAATGTAAGAGCGCTGTTGTACTCTTGTATCATTTCGGTTTCTTCAGCAATAATCCGCCCCAGCCCACCAGTTGCGACCACTTTTAAATCAGTAAAACCCGATTCTTTTTTCACTCGCTGAATAATATATTCCGTCTGCCCAATCTGTCCATAAACAATGCCTGCCTGCATACTGGTAATCGTTTCCTGCGCAAGGATAGAAGCAGGTTTCTTAATTTCAATTTCAGGCAATTTTGCGGCATCATCCCAAAGTGCTCTTGCCGACGAACGGATGCCTGGCGCTGTTATCCCTGCTGAAAAACATCCTTGGGCATTTACCAAATCATAAGTTGTCGCTGTACCATAATCTATCACCAGTACAGGCCCTCCATATAATTCATATGCAGCAACTGCATCAACAATGCGGTCTGGCCCAATTTCCTTGGGATTTTCCGTAACAATTTTTATGCCCGTTTTAATACCTGCACCGACAATAATTAGCTTCTCTGTAACATATCGTTTAATACCTCCTGTAAGCGAGTGCATAATATCTGGCACAACACTTGCAATAATTGCACCCTCAATCTGGTCGCAGGCAATTTGATTCTTTGTCAAAAGTTCCGTAATTAGAACGCCATATTCATCCGAAGTACGCATTGTTTTTGTCATTAAACGAAACGTTGTCACCAGTTTTTTAGCATTATATATACCAAATGTAATATTTGTATTTCCTACATCAATTACAAGCACCATTTTTTAATCCTCCTATTTTAAGTCGCTACGCGACAGCACTAAGGAACTGTAGAAAAATAAGTGACACATCTTGCTTGTCTATTTCTCCAATCTTGCGGGAGAAAAAGCCTCGCCGTAGCCCGCTACGCCTACGTTTTTTCTCCTACAATCTTGAAGAAATATCCTGCGCAATCTGAGCACTTATTTTCCTACAATTCCTAAAGGGTAAAGTCACTTCGGCACACATGTAATGAGAGAAACTTTCATTCGAAAGGGCACTCGTGAAAGTTCCTCTCGTGCGCCTTTGCGACTTTAGTAACAGTTCAGATAACCCATTGAACTGTTACGTATCCAGCCATTGGAAATCGCTTCGCGATGGGCTGGATACCTCCAACCACTACATTTTATTACGGTCAGCGCAGTAAATGCGCAGACCTGCCTGAACTGTTACCGACTTTACCGTCCAGCAGAAATTATTTCAAGAAAACACTTGACATTTCTTATACTCACGAACGATTAGATTTTCCTTTTTGCACAGCCTATATTGCCCGCTTATGCAATAGGGGCTGTGCAGAAATTGGAAAATCTTAACGGTCGTTAGTATATTGGGACTTTCGTGCACTTTCCAACGGTTCATGCAGTTGAAAAACACGGTAATATAGACTGAGCGACTCCAATAGTTCCTGCCGCTGCATTCTAATTTCACGCACTAGCAGCCCGCTGCTAATCTCATCATATAAAATATCCTCCTCATAGGCTTCCGTATCAAAGCTGACGCTGCCGTCCTCCTCAAATACAATGGTAAAGACGCCGCCCACTTCCTCTGTAAAAAGCACACATATAATATGCAGTTCCTCCTTGATAGACTCCGGAATGCCCTGAAAGGTTTCATTAAAGTAATATTTTTTTTCATATGCATTTGCTCCGCAGAGCACAACACGGTTTTCGCTATTTTTCATTATCATCTCCAATTATACATACCCATACAATCCTCTTACCGATACTTCTCCTGCATAGACAAGTTCACATTTGCCGGCGCGCTCCACAATCAACTCACCTTTCTCATTAATGCCCTGTGCAATACCATTGTATTCACCTTTTGGGTCAAGCACGCGCACTTCCCGACCCCTATTTACCAGAAAAAGATTGTAGTGTTCTGCCAATTTAGAAAGATCCCATGTTGCTTGAAACTGCTCATAGTATTCCTCAAAATAATGCATTACGCTGGCAATCAGCTTAGAACGTTTTGTGATTCTGCCCGTTTCTGCAAAAAGAGATGTGGCATGTTCCTTAATTTCATCCGCAAACTCTGTTCGGTTTACATTAATACCTACACCAATTACAACATAATGGATTCCATCCAATTCTGCACTCATTTCTGTTAAAATGCCACATACCTTCTTTTTATTGACAACAATATCGTTTGGCCACTTGATACCCACACCATCCGGAATAACTTCACGAATTGCCTCCAAGACAGCAAGCGCCATAACCAATGTCAGCGCTGATGCTTTCTCCGGCCGACAGTCTGGCCGCAGCATTAAGGACATATAGATATCCTTTCCATCTGGTGCTACCCATCCATGACCGCAGCGTCCGCGTCCGGCGGTCTGGCTGTCTGCTACTGCCAATGCTCCCGAAGGTGCATCTGTTTCTGCAAGCGCCTTGGCATCTATATTGGTAGAGCCTGTCTGCTTTCGGAACGCAACCGTTGTGCCTACCCATTTGGTATCCATACAGCTTTCAATCTCCACTTGAGATAAAATATCGCTATTTTGATCTTCTGCCAAACGATAGCCTCGGTTGTTCTGCGCTTCAATAAGATATCCCTCTTTTTCCAACTGCTTTATCACTTTCCAAATTGCTGTTCGAGATACACCATACTGCTCACACAACTCCTGCCCGCTAACAAAGTCCTTTGTTTCGCGCAGCTTTTTTAATATTTCCTCTTTTTTCATTTTGATTTCCTAATTCCGCAGTGCTCGACACTTTAACACTTTTTATAATTCTTGCCGCAATTACTGCCTTTATTCTATGCCAATCGGCACTTTAATGCCTTTACTTTATCGTTGCTGCAATTACTGCCTTTATCGTATGCATACGATTTTCCGCTTCATCAAATACCAGCGATTGCTTGGACTCAAATACTTCATCCGTTACTTCCAAATCTGTAAAACCGTATTTTTCGCCCTGTTCCTTGCCAATTTTGGTCTTTAAGTCATGAAATGCAGGAAGACAGTGCAAAAATACAGCATTTTCGCCTGCGTTTTCCATAACTGTCTTTGTCACTTTATAGGGTGTCAGCGCCTGAATGCGTTCCGCCCACACTTCATCTGGCTCGCCCATTGATACCCATACATCCGTATAAATCACGTCTGCGCCCTTAGTTCCTGTGTTTACATCTTCCGTTAATGTAATGCTTGCACCAGATTGGCTGGCATATTCTTTACACTGTGCCACAAGTTCTTCATTGGGAAAATATTCTTTCGCCGTACAGGCAGTAAAATGCATCCCCAGCTTCGCACAGGCAATCATTAGCGAATTTCCCATATTGTAGCGTGCGTCGCCCATATATGTAAGCTTAATTCCCTCCAATTTGCCAAAGTGTTCCCGAATGGTCAGCATATCTGCAAGCATCTGCGTTGGATGATACTCATTTGTCAGTCCATTCCAAACAGGCACACCTGCATATTGTGCAAGTTCTTCCACAATTGTCTGTTCAAATCCACGGTATTCAATTCCATCATACATTCTACCCAGCACACGCGCTGTATCCGCAATGGATTCTTTTTTTCCAATTTGTGAGCCTGACGGATCAAGATATGTTGTTCCAATTCCTAAATCATGCGCCGCCACCTCAAATGAACAGCGCGTCCTTGTGCTTGTTTTTTCGAAAATCAGCGCAATATTTCTACCGCGGAATGTATCATGTGCAATGCCCTGCTTTTTCTTTTCCTTATAGGAAGCTGCCAAATCCAGAAGCCCAATAATCTCCTGCGGCGTATAATCCTTTAACGTTAAAAAACTGCGTCCTTTTAAATCCATAGTGTCCCCCTTTTTCATAAATATATAAATTTTCGTTTTATATGGCTAGAGCTTGTAACAGGTAGCCAATATCTAAGCTGTTACAAAACCCTAGACCAAACTGCGACATAGTATTTACTTCTATATATATTACTACATTTCATGCAAACGGGCAACAAAAAAGAGCAGTCAACAATAACAAACGTAACAGTTCAGCCTTTGGCTTCCTGTTACAGACATCAAGCCATGCAAAACCACTTCGTGAAAACCACTTCGTGAAAACCACTTCGTGAAAACCACTTCGTGAAAACCACTTCGTGGTGGCTTGATGCATCTCTGCCACTACGCTGTTTCACGGACTTTGCAGTAAATGCAAAGTCCTAGGCTGAACTGTTACTAACAAACTACTCTTTTTTCTTCCTTTAAAATGTCATATGGGACACGATATCTCCCCATGCCTCGTCATCGATTTCCTCATTGCGAAATAGTTTTCGTTTATCCTCGTCTGTAATCTGGCGAAGCACTTTGCAGGGATTTCCTGCGGCGATACTCCAGTCAGGGATATCTTTGGTAACAACGCTGCCTGCGCCGATTACAACATTATTTCCAATATGTACTCCAGGACAAACCACCGTGTTGCCACCAAGCCAAACATTATCGCCGATTGTCACTTCTTTTCCATATTCATATGCAGAATTGCGGGTTATTGGATGTATAGGATGACCTGCCGTATAAATCGCCACATTCGGCGCCATTTGACAGTTATCACCAATTTTAATCTTTGCCACATCTAATAGCGTACAATTATA
>VSNQ01000184.1 GCA_009774395.1 Lachnospiraceae bacterium | reverse complement strand
ATGCCATGCCTTGTAATGTCAAAGAGTATCAGTCTCGTTGTCTGTTTCTTTTTCTTCCATTTTCTTATTGTTGCTATCGGATATACTGCCACTGCAACCAACGCTAAATATGCTCCATTCAGCAACAGGTGTCTTACAATATACGGGCTGCCAGATATATCATATTGTTCTCTGCCCAAAAGAGCAAATATCACATTTTGGGAGATAATATCTGCCAGTTGATTCGTGACAAGATAATCGTTCATATTGATAAGGAAAATGATTCCTAATCCGCTTTCCGGCAATAGATACATATTAGACATATAATTCTCAACCAGCCCTGAATGCCCCAATACAGGCTCTGTATATTCTTCTGTCAAAGTCCACCCCATTCCGTAATAATAGGGAGTGTTATCATCTACATATACATTGTCATAAAGCATAGTATTTAAACTATTCTGATTGACTATTCCCATTCCTCCATTTAGATACATTTGCAGATATTTTGCCATATCTGATACACTGGAACTTAAATAACCTGCCGGAACGGTAGACCATGAATATTTATCGGGATAGTCCGGCTCTCCCGCAATCGGAAGTCCAAAATAATTTCGATACCCTGTTATCAATCCGTTTTCTTTGCTTTGTATAAGTGTTGCTGCCGTATGGCTCATACTTAGTGGAGAAAAAATGTTTTTATCCATATACTCTGAATAGCTAACTCCGCTGACTGTTTCTATAATTTCTCCTAACAATCCATAATTGATATTTGCATATTGATGTTGTCCGTAACTTTCTGTTATTTTTGCATTTCCAAAACGCTGATATGTACCTAAACCGCTTGTCTGATTCAAAAGCTGCCTTATAGTAATTCTATCTCCGTCGGACGCATTTATAAAATAGTCAGAGGTATCAATATAATCAGATATTTTTGTGTCTAAATCTACTTTTTCTTCTTCCACAAGCTGCATAACAGCTAATGCTGTAAATGATTTGCTCAATGAGCCTATAATAAAAGGCGTATCTAAATTATCGCAATTTCCATAAGCTTCAGAAAACAGAACCTCTTTAGAGTCTACAATGGCTATCGCCATTCCGGGAATATGTAATTCCTTTATTTCTTTTTTTATCTGGCTGTCAATATCGCTATAATTGCTACTTTTTTCATATGCCAAAACAGGCTTATCCCATATAGCAATAACACAAATTAGTGACAGTATTACACAAATGATTTGTCTTATTTTTCGATTCATAAAACCGTTTCCCCTAATTTTTTCTGATATACCATTCGCTATCATTTCCCCTCTAATTTTTTTGCTCCCTCAATTAAAATAGTTATTGATAATTCAAAACTATCTTTTATCAACTGTGTATTACCAAAGGCGTTATGATTTTCAAGCAATGCAAAGCCCTCTAAAAAACTTCTAAACATTCTGACTAAATGAATGCAATTATCTTGTGAAATATTTAGTGACTTAGTTATTTTGAAAAAAATTGAAAACATTTTTGAAGTCACTTCATTCATCTGTTCATTCTCAAATTGATTGTACCAAAGCATTGTGCTAAAAACTCCTTGATTCTCTATTGCATATTCATGAAAAGCGTAGCACATAGCTCTAATCGCATCATATCCAGAAAATCCTATTACAGATTGAATAATTTTGTCTTCTAATTCTTTCCAACCATATAGCATAAGCTGCTGTTTTAGGTCGTCAAGCCCATCTATATGGTTATAAAGCGATGGCGACTTAACGCCTAATTGCGATGCAAGCGTTTTTAAAGATAGGTTTTCTATGCCTATCGTATTTGCTATATATGCAGCTTCTTTGATAACCGATTCTTTATCAATTTTTATTTTCGGCAAAATAAAGCTCCTCCTTTTTTCTTAATCTAGTTTGTATTTTAACAAATTCAATTAGTTATGTCAAGATATTAAGAATTGACAAGGGCTTCCGTAGTAGTCGGCGTTGTGGGAATGTGTATAACTGGCTATCTCATGGAATTGTGGGTAACTCTGTTTGCAGGACGTGGGAAAGCTGCACTTTAGCTTTTCCATGTGCTGTGAATAGAGTTATCCATGATTCCATAGCCTGTTATGCACATTTCCATAATGCTTGTCTTTTGGTCTTTGGTTTCTTTGGTTCGGAATAGTGTGGTGCTGGCGGTCTATCTCTTGTTTTCGGTTGCTTGCTTCTTTACCGTACATGAGCATTATGCTTGGGATTGTAAACGCCGTTTTTTCCGGCAATGTATTGCCGTGCTCTGCCGTTATATCTTGTCCGTTTCATTCAATCAATACTTCCCCCTCTTTCAATTTCACTGAAAGTTTTTCGATAACTGGCTGTTTCGTTTGTCCTGTATCATATTTGGTTTTACAACGAAAAGGCAGCGGCATTCTTATGATGCCACTGCCCAAAATATTTGTGCTGAAATGTTTTATGTCGTCCTGATAAACAGGAATTTATTCTTTGAAATCACACTTAAGAACTGCATACTGTGCAGTGTCAATAAACCTACCATTTTTGTAATACTTTTGAATTCTTTACTTACTAAATTCTTTTCTTAATTGAAATATTCCTGATATAACAAAAGTTGATGATAACAATATCAACAAAACCCCATTTCCCATTGAGATATCTACAGAATTAGAATCTATCGTTTGTTGAAACAGCTTATCAGAGAATGAAAACCAAAAATAAGCCGTAAAATCAAATATTCCATGCAACAGCATACATGAAATTAAGTTTTTAGAACGATAATATATAACACAAAACAGAAAGCCAACAAATGTTGCATATATTACCTGACATATTGTTGAAATTATTAAAGATGGAGACCATATAAGGTTAGTCAAATGCATGATTCCAAATATTAACGATGAAAAAATAGCTGATAAATATACTCCTTTTTTGGTGTTTCCAAAATAAATTTTAAATGAATTAAATAATAAACCTCTGCACAACAGTTCCTCATATATCCCAATAGCAAGTGTTATTATGAAAAAATAAACAATCATAGGTAATGCTTCTATTATATTTTTTTCTGGTGGTTGATAATTGCTGGCAAATTGAAAGAAAATTGCAATAATTAAAATTAATCCATACCATAAAAATCCATTTATAAATTTGTCTTTCTTTATTCTAATTTTAATATTAAAAAGTTTATTTATTGATATCCACAAAATTATTGATAATCCTAATCTTGCAGCAGCTTGTATTATGCCTGCTACTAAGAAGCTTGATTTATTTTGAATTAATGGTGATATGCATACGTTAACAAAAGCCGCATAAACAAGGATTGTAATTACAGCAATAAATATGGATAAGAATAATTTCTTTTGATTTCTCATTTATTAACTCCTCACTATAAACTCCGATTTATCGTTGGCTCTATTATATTACAATATCTTTCAAGATGGAATAATCTTTCACAAAAATTTTCCATAAAATATCAATATCTGTCGATTATCCCATTCGGGTATCTGCTTGTGCCTATTCTAGGGCGTGTTTGAAAAATGCTTTCTGTCAGATGTGCGTCACAATTTGTGGAAGATTTGTGCCAAATGAAGGGCGCATAGCGGGCTATGTAACCTGAATTTGGCGCAAATATCACGCAAAGTGGGGCGTACAGCTGGCAGGAATGATTTTTGAAACACGCCCTAGCACCAGGAAGAACTTCTTAAAAAGCTGGAGGAAGAAAAGGCGGGAATGTCTGCAACCGACAAGACAGGCATCACCAAGTACATATAGAACCGCAGAGCAACTTATTATGACCATATCCATACACTATTTTCATTGTACAATCTTGACGAAATGCAGACGGAAATCATGCTCTGCCTGTCGCTCGTCCTATTGTCGGGAATCCCGTCAAAGCTATTTGCATCATGGCTAAGACAGCATGACCTGAACAACATAAATGATTTAGTGGAAATGGGCTTTATACAGCCAAAAAGCGGACGTATGACAACGCTGCACCCAATGTTACAGGAGATTGCCATAACGAATACAAAGCCGTCTGTCACGAACTGCCGTACCATGCTTGATTACTTGCAAAAAGAGATATTTTGTTATCATGAATAGATGTAGCATATTATAAGCTGCTGTTTTCCACCACCCTAAACATAAATGATTTGATTGAAGCTGACGATAAAGAATTTTATCTGCGCTTTCTGAAAGATGCCTTTGCATATATGGACAAGTACCATTATGAGGAAAGCATGAAAAAAGTGGTGGCTGAAATTGAAAACCTGTTGAACAACAGTATTATCGGAACAGCCAGTGACAATGCTCTTTTGTTGGACTATAAGGCAGCTATGGAAGACCAGACTTCAAAAGCCATAAAACTCAAACAGCAGGCTTTTGAACTTCAGACAGGGATAAATGCTGACAATGCCTTGTTAGTTTCCAACCTCAACGCAAACATGGATTTTGCTGTTACATAAAGCCATTAAAAATGGTCTGGCAGCGTATCATATGAAACAGGGCATCTCAATATTAGAGAAATATGAATTTGTTATACAATCGCGCAGAATTTTTTATGTAACCATTTCGCTACACCATCAGAATCATTGCTTTCTATAATTCCGGTAGCGATTGCTTTTAATTCGTCTATCGCATTCTCCACAGCATATGATTCATCCGCTATTTCAAACATTTCAATGTCATTTTTTCCATCGCCAAATGCAACAATGTAATCAATCCCCAAACTTTCTTTTAATTGTAAAATTGCATTTGCCTTTGAAACACTTTTGGGTACAATTTCTAACCATTGTTCCCCACTATAGATTTCTGTCTGAAAAATACAATGATATTTATCTTTGAACTGAATGTATAGTGGTTCCAATTTTTCATATGCATCAATACAAACGAAATAGAAAACATCTCCGATTCCCAGCGCACTATCAAATTTAACAGGTGTATCTCTTACATCCCCCTTACGAGTCAATAAAAATTCAGTTGTAGCACGATTGCATTTATTTACAACATAAGAAAATTTTTCTTTACCTGATATGTAAGCGTAAACAATAGGATAAATGCCTTGACGCAGTATTTCATTCAAAATTTCTTCTTTTTCATTTTGACAAAATACATTTTGTGCAATAATATCAAAAGTATCATTTTGCAAAATGACAGCGCCATTGTATGTAATGATAGGTATTTTGGCATTTAGTCCTTTTGTTGCTTTTGTAGCTGTTAGATATGACCTAGCCGTAGCATAAGAAAAAAGTATCCCATCTGACGTTAATTTATTAATCACTTGGTTAGTATACTCAGAAGTTTGGGCATCACTTCGTAACAATGTTCCATCTAAGTCTGATACATACAGAGTTTTCATAAATTCCTCCTGTTTTCAAAACGCAACATATATTTATATGAAGTTTGTTTACTATACAAACAATAATTTGTCTATATCTTTTGCTTTTTGATTATACCACTATTATCCTTTATTTTCCACAAAAATATAGGGCATAGCAGCCACCACGCCCTATATTCCTTCTTGTTTCAAGAATTTTTTCATTTTCAATTTGTTTTATTTTTAATATTTTCACCACCCTGCGCCGTTATGAATACAATCCCGACCTTATGCGCTTATATGTAGTCGGCGGGAACGGCTGTCTGCTGAAATATTTTGGAAGCTATGACAAAGAGCGTGTGACAATCATTGATGATATTTGCGCGACGGCAAAGGGAAACGAATTTCTGTCGTACCATCCGCTTCGCAGAAAGGAGCAGTCATAAGGAACAATATCCGCAGCACTAATTTACGGTTTAATCTCGACAAGAATTTGCGGCGTAAGGCATGGCAGTATTTACAGACAATGGACAAGGGCACTTTTAAATCGTACAGCAATGTCATCGCCTTATCGGTATGTGATTATTTTGAACGCTTCTACCACAGGAAAGACGATCCCTATTTTGAAACAAGGCAGCGCGAGGAACAGTTTGTAGAGCAAATTGTCGGCGCGGTTGAAAAAGCTATGGAGAGAACACTCCCAGCCCTTAAGTGAGCGAGTTAACAGATGGCAGGGACTGCTTAATAGTTATTAATGGGCAAAGCAAAATTTAAGTTTTGCCTATTTGCATTTTAACTAAAAGTATATAATAGAGTCTGCCTGAATTAGATTTTTTCATGCAGCCATACTTCCCTTCGTATAACCATCGACTATAGTTTGACCTGGCTGTAAAACAATCGCTACAGCCGCATCGTGGGTGACAAGGACAATCGTAGTCTGCATTCTTTCTTTGATATCCATAAATGTACTTAAGATTGCTTTTGCATTTACATAATCAAGCTCCCTGTCGGCTCGTCTGCCAATATCAGTTTTGGGGATTTAATGATTGCCCGGCAGATTGCCGCCCTCTGCTGCTCGCCACCCGATGACTGCTCCAGATAGTTATTTTCACAATAACCAACATCCACATACCGCAATGTATACGCATATTTTTCATACCCTGTTACAAAAATGATGATTCTGTGTTTCGCAACCACCGCTCCCATGCTTCCTTGGCACAACTCCAAAATCAAACAAGGGATTCCAGCAGTGGAAATTTTATTTTTTCTGTGGTAAACTATTTTCATCAAAATCTGTATACTAAGGTGGTGTAATGAATGAAAATTGTACAGGCTACAAATGACAATTTGACAGAGCTAATGTCTTTTTACAGTGTAATGTGTGATGTCCTTG
>VSNQ01000183.1 GCA_009774395.1 Lachnospiraceae bacterium | reverse complement strand
TTTTGCATCCAAATCTAATTGAATACACAGCAGCTACAAAAAGTCAAAACGCAGATACAAAATGCGTTTACTATATGAGTATGTTTCTGAAAATTATGCTGCACACCGAGAACATTTGCAGTTTTCTATCGTGCTGCTCTAAATTTACAACGTATCTAATGGTCTGTTACTGTAAATCTCATAGGTGTGCAGTATGTGCTGTAAATCATGTACTACAATAATGATAATATTTGCAATGATTTATTATTTTTCAGAACATGGGTAAGTTATTTTATTATCGGATTCCTCCCTACTACCTATTATTTCAAATAAAAAGGAATATTATGCAACAGGGCAGCATCTAACGCAATTTACCTATCACAAATATTCCAATAGTTTATCACTTTTTGTCATTGCCAGCAGGATTTTAAACGCATCCGCAAATACCGTCTTCTGTCAAATGTATTTATCTTCTCTGGCAATGCTCACAAAAATAAATTGTCCCTCCCAAATAATTGGCTTTATGAATTTCATAACCGCAATGTATACAAGGTTGATGCAATGTTGTTTTACTTAATTGTGTAATATAACCGCCTTTGTTTCCAAACAAATCTCGTTCTGTATCACGTCCACAATGTGTTGTCATATCCATTAATACTTTTCGTATCGACTGATACAAGATTCTAAAATCCTGCTCTGTACAATTTTTTATATCAAACCGCGGATCAATGCCTGCCTCCCATAAAATATCCTGCAGCACACCATTTCCCAATCCGGGGATTCTTTGCTGTGTTGCTAAAAATGCCTTTGCAGACAGTTTTTTCCCTTCGGGGTCATATAGGCTCCGAAAATATTCAAATGTAAATTCTGCACTTAACGGATTCGGTTTGGTAAGCGCGGATAAATAATAAGAATCTTTGCAGCTTCCCAGCGGAAACACGATAATGCCACCATACATTTGAATCGACACAAACACAGCCGTTTCATCATCAAAATACATGGCAAATTGATGATTTTGGGGAAATTTCTTTTTCTCCTCATA
Organism: Lachnospiraceae bacterium; assembly: GCA_009774395.1. Classification (GTDB taxonomy): domain Bacteria; phylum Bacillota; class Clostridia; order Lachnospirales; family Lachnospiraceae; genus COE1. The sequence goes on along the minus strand of VSNQ01000183.1, from coordinate 5,702 downwards.
ATACCTTGGATATGCCCCATCATGAAATGCAATCATATACTCCTCTGTATTTATTTCGATTATTCCGCCATAGGAAACCGCCTCTAAAATAGTTTGTCCCTCAAGCATATCACTGTACTGTTTTATTTCTCCTTGAAAAAAAGCAAACTTATGAGGCGTATGCAATACTTTCACTTCGCTAATAATTTTTCCCTTCAATGTCTGTGTAATTTGCTTTGCAATCGTCTGGCATTCTGGTAATTCCAACATTTTCTTTCCCTCCTCGCATAAATAATCTACCCAAATGATTTCCGTTCTATTATAACAAAGCAAACCTGACATCAGTATGTCATATTTTATCCTATTCTTGATATTGCTGCCACATTTCACCTATCCGCCGCTTTATCTCCTGCTTTACAGATTCTGGTGCTAATACTTTTGCCGACACACCAAAAGACAAAATCATTCCATATACCCAATCGTCCATTTTATAATCCAGATGTACCAGAAAATTTCCATCCTCAAGTATCTGTAGTTCCGATTCATCAAAACGATCGTATACTCTATATGCTTCTTTTTTATCAATCCAAAGCATAACGACAGCGCTTGCATTATCGTCATGGGAATCTTCCCTTTCTGATGGCAGCATTTCCTGCATTTCTTTCTCTTCTGTTAGATGCTCATCCTGCGGTACAAAAATTTCCTCCAACATAACAAAGCGTTTCATGCGAAATAGTTTAAACAATCTAACCGCCTGCCGTTCTCTGCAAAATGCCTTTAAATACCATGTATATTCTTTAAAAATTAGCTGTATCGGCTCCGCAATTCGTTTTTGCATCGTACTATTCTGACCATAGTAGTCAAATTGAACAGCGCGACGTGTTAGGATTGCTATTTTGATATCTTCGTATAGCTGTTTTCTGGTACCGCTCCAATCCGATAAATCAATTGCAAGCCAATTAACAGGTTCTGTGCGGAAAAACTCTCCCAGTTTCTGCAATATTTTTTGCTCCGCTAAAGCCCCTGTTTCCTGAACTGATACCAACGCCGATAAAATCTGCTGCTGTTCCTCATTGGTAATCAGCATCTTATTTAGCACAAACTGCTCTGTCAAACATAAACCGCCATTTTTTCCTTTCTTTGTGTAAACGGGTATGCCTGCAATACTTAGACTTTCAATATCCCGGTAAATTGTTCTTACAGAAACCTCAAAATGCTGTGCCAGTTCTGTCGCCGTAACAGTACCGCGGTTCATTAATATATAAATTATTCCCAACAATCGGTTAATCATAAACGATACTCCTAATAGTTTACAATCGAGCAAGGGAATGACTTTCTCTTCTACTCGCCGCATACCCACATGCGCCGCTTCTGCGGCATACTTCCTCTGCATCGGTCTGTGCAATTGAACAAGAGGATGTCCTTCTCTCCTAATCACTGCGCAACCCGTGCGCCGTCTAAGCGGTATATTTCCTCCGCACAGGTCTGTACAATCGAGTAGGGAAGAGCCATCTTCCCCTACTCGCGCGCCGGGCGTCCGTCAGCTTCTGCTGACATATTTCCTTTGGACGCCCGTGTGCATAAAAAGGAGAGGCTTCACACCACAATGCTGTGCCTCTCCCCAATAAACTGCTTTATTTTTTATGCTTCTGCTACTGTCTACACAATTCCTTGTGCTTCCATAGCGTTTACTACTTTCTCAAATCCTGCGATATTTGCGCCAGCTACATAGTCACCTTCTACGCCATAGCGCTTTGCAGCATCATCAAGATTACGGAAAATGTTTACCATTATGTTTTGGAGTTTGGAATCCACTTCCTCAAATGTCCAGCTTAAACGCTCGCTGTTTTGTGACATTTCCAATGCGGAGGTTGCTACACCGCCTGCATTTGCTGCCTTGCCTGGTGCAAACAAAATTTTATTCTCCTGCAGATATTTTGTAGCTTCTAAGGTTGTTGGCATATTTGCACCCTCAGCTACTGCAAAGCATCCATTTGCAACCAATGCCTTTGCATCTTCAATATCCAATTCATTCTGTGTTGCACAAGGAAGTGCAATATCACATTTTACTGACCATACCCCAGAACCTGCGCCCTGCGCGGATCTTCCTTCATGGTATTCTGCGCTTTTGCGTGCTGCTGCATACTCAGTCAGTCTTGCACGCTTTACTTCCTTAATCTCTTTTAACAGTGCAACATCAATACCTTCGGGATCATAAATCCAGCCAGTAGAATCCGAGCAGGTTACTGGCTTTGCGCCTAACTGCTGCGCCTTTTGAATCGCATAAATTGCCACGTTGCCAGCGCCAGAAACTGCAATTGTTTTGCCTTTGATATCTTTTCCATTTGCCTTTAACATCTCATCTGTTAAGTATAACAGACCATAACCTGTAGCTTCTGTTCTTGCAAGGGAACCGCCGTAAGACAGGCCTTTTCCTGTTAGAACGCCCTCATACAAACCTTTGATTCTCTTGTATTGACCATACATAAAACCGATTTCACGCGCACCAGTTCCAATATCGCCTGCCGGTACGTCAGTATCCGCACCAATGTACTTGCAAAGTTCTGTCATAAAACTCTGGCAGAATGCCATGACTTCTCTATCCGATTTGCCCTTGGGATCAAAATCAGCACCACCCTTGCCGCCACCGATTGGAAGCCCTGTCAGGGAATTTTTGAAAATCTGCTCAAAACCAAGGAACTTAATAATACCTGTATTTACAGAAGGGTGCAGACGCAGACCACCCTTGTAAGGCCCAATTGCAGAATTAAACTGTACTCTATAGCCAGTATTTACTTGCACTTGTCCTTTATCATCTACCCAAGGTACCCGAAACTTAATCTGACGCTCCGGCTCTGTCAGTCTTTCCAGCAATGCTTCCTTACGATATTTCTCCTCATTTTTCTCAATGACAGGACGCAGAGAATTTAAAACTTCCTCAACTGCCTGCAAAAACTCCGGCTCGCTTGCATTCTTTTTCTTTACAAGCTCCAACACCTCATCAACATATGACATCTTTAACTCCTGCTACTAAAAACATATACAAATGTATATATGCTAGATGATTTTCTATATTCTCACGAATTATAGTTACTGTTTCAACGTGTTCGATTTTGTTAAAAATCAACTACTTTCGTTTGTCTATACTCACGAACGATTAGAGTTTCCTTTCTGCATAGCACACATTGCCCGCTTATACATTATGGGCTGTGCAGAAATTGGAAAATCTTAACAGTCGTCAATATAACACTCCACAGTCGTAAATTCCCGACAAAACCATCGGTACATACCAGTAAAGTCTTTTCCTTGACTTCATACTGGTTTTCATCTAAATAGCTTTTCCTTTCCTAGATTTTATTTCATATTCCATTTCCTTTGCCCTTGGTTCTCGGGACTTGACCATTGTCCAAATGTCACCATCAAGGTTCTACCCTATAATTAGCAAGACTATTTCAACTTGCACTGGCTTTTTCTCGACATTTCCGACTGCTATAACGTCAGCACAAACGAATACTTTGGATTTTCAGTATCTTTGAGCCTATTTGCTCACATTTTACAACATTTTCAGTTTCTTAAAATTTCTTCAGATTGTAAATTAAATAATAAACATATTCCTCAATTTATTTAACGCTGTAACCCACTAAAGAAAGTTCACAACATACTTATTATAATAGAAAAGTTTTTCATGTACAATAAAAAATATTGGTTGTAAATTAATTTTGTAAAATATGCCAAATTTTATTGTAAAAAATCATAAATTTTTATATTCTTTTGATTCTGTTTCTATTTATTCGGCAGTTCATACCGCTTTAAATATTCCTGAAACTTTACAGCAAAAAAGCTTCCCTCATCCTTTTGCAGTGTATCAATATATTCGTGTGCGTGGGTGTCATCCTCATAAAGCTGCATAACATTAATCGCCAGATTAGAACAATGATCCGCAATCCGCTCATAATTATTTGTAATATCAGAAAGTACAAACCCCATTTCTGCGGTGCACTTTCCTTTGCGCAGACGCTTTGTATGGCGCTTTTTCATCTCCTTTTGAATTACATCAATCACTTCCTCGAATGGCTCAATTGCTTTCGCTGCGATTTCGTCTTCCGTTTCCAGCATCTTTACTGCGTCTGCCAGAATATCTTCTACCGCCTGCGAAAATATTTTTAGTTCTTCCACCGCCTTAGCGGAAAAGCTTTGTTCTTTCTTATTGATTTCGCGTGCAGAATCCACTATATTCATCGCATGATCCGATATCCGCTCCAAATCGCCGATACTGTGCAGCAGCATATTTAATTTATGCGAATCCCTAACACTGAGATTTCTGCTAGAAAGTTTTACCAGATAACTACTGATTTCATCATCATAGCGATCCACTAAGTTTTCTTTGTACTCCACATTCTCCGCTATGTGCTTGTCAAAGTGAAACAGCATGGGAATCGCTTCTTTTAAAGAATCGTATGTGATTTCTGCCATTTTAATTACAAGTGAATTTGCCTGCTCTAAAGCAAAGGAAGGCGTACTTAAAAAGCGTTCGTCGAGTCTAATAAATTCAGGTCCCTTCTCTGCACGTGCAAGTTCTTCTTCGTCCGGTTTTATAATCATAAGCGACAATCTTTCCAAAATATTTGAAAACGGCAAAAGCACCAAAGTTGCAACAATGTTAAAGCCTGTATGTACACAAGCAATGCCAACTTTATTCACAGATTCGTCCATAAAATCAAACTGAATCACTGCGTGCAGCAGATAAAATACCACCATAAAAATTGCTGTTCCAATAACATTAAACAATAAATGTACCATAGCTGCGCGTTTTGCATTTTTGGTCGCGCCAACGCCAGACATTATTGCTGTTACACAAGTACCGATATTCTGTCCCATAATAATCGGCACCGCAGCAGCATACGTAACGGTTCCTGTTCCGCACAGTGCCTGCAAAATACCAATAGAAGCTGATGATGACTGGATTATCGCTGTCAGCAATGCCCCTACCAAAAGCCCCAATATTGGATTGGTAAACATTGTAAAAAGTCTGGTAAATTCCGGAATATCACTTAACGGCTTCATTGCGGAGGACATAGCATCCATTCCGAACATCAGTATCGCAAATCCTACAAAAATCGTACCTAAATCACGCTTTTTGCCATTTTTCAAAAACATTATAAAAATAACGCCAACAATGGCAAGCAACGGCGAAAAGGAGGTCGGTTTCAGCAATTTTACGAGAAAATTATCGCTCTCAATACCTGTTAAGCTTAAAATCCATGATGTAACCGTCGTACCTACATTGGCACCCATAATTACACCAATTGCCTGCTTTAGCTTCATAATTCCAGAATTAACAAAGCCTACTACCATTACGGTTGTCGCAGAAGATGATTGGATTACCGCCGTAACCCCAGCTCCCAAAAGAACCGCCTTCCATTTGCTGTTTGTCAAGTTTTCCAGTATTCTCTCCAAACGACCACCTGATAACTTTTCAAGTCCCTCGCTTAAAATATGCATTCCATATAGAAACAAGGCCAGTCCACCTACCATGGACAATAAGTCAAAAAAACTCATATTTCTTCTCCATTCCTGCCAAGCTTGTGCTAAAACGCAAAACACCACTTCGTAATTTCTTATTATCATTTTCAGTACATATAATTTGATTATACAACATATTATGAAATTTGTGTAAATTTTTTTAAATTTATATAATCTTTATAGCTGCTGTTTTGTTTTAC
>VSNQ01000182.1 GCA_009774395.1 Lachnospiraceae bacterium | reverse complement strand
TTTTATTCATAGCATGAGCCCTCCGGTTTGTAATTGTTTTTGCAACTCAATTATACCAAAACCAGTAGGTTTCATGCATATTTTGCCAGAAATTATTGAATTTTCAAGGTATACAAGCACTTATTCAAGTGCGAAGTTTGAGTTAAATTGATATTCGATTTATATCTTGGTGGACAAAGTGTTATAGGTATCATCAAGGAACTTGAAAAGCAAAAAATTCTTTCGCCAACAGGAAAAGCGAAGTGGTGTAAGAGAACTATTGATGTTATGCTGAGTAATGAAAAATACACAGGTAATGTCGAACTTTTAAAATCTGGTAAAAGCGAGGTTCATTATTTGGCATCGGGTAATAATCCTGCTATAATATCGAAAGAGAGTTTTAAGGTGGTGCAGATTGAAAAGGCACAGAAGAGTAATGTGATAAAGGATGGGAATGAAAGAAAACGGAAAAGTGAGAAATATAGTTCAAAAAAGAAATATAATCAATGATTACGTTTTATAAGGTTAGGTTATTATGGTTTGATTTTTATTTGCTAAAGGAGCTTTTTATATGAGCAGGAATTTAACATCTTCACAAATTGATAGGCAAAATATTTTAAATAATGAAAGTGCCATATCAGAAATTCAAAAACAGACACAATTCCAAGGAATTGTATTTGAAGAAAAATTGTACTTTACCAAAACGATGGTAGCAACTTATTTTGATGTAGAAATCAGAACTGTAGAACGATATGTAAATGAGTATCAGTTAGAATTCGAGAATAATGGTTATGAAATTCTTAGAGGTAAGAGATTAAAAGATTTTTTGCGTTGTATAGATGATCAGGATGCTCCCGACATTAATGTCGGGAGCATCAGTAATAAAACCTCGCAGCTTGCTGTTTTTGATTTTCGTTCTTTTTTGAATGTTTCTATGGTAATGATTGAAAGTCCGGCAGCCAGAACCTTGCGTCAGATTATGCTGGATATTGTAATTGATACCATAAATCAAAAAGCAGGTGGTTCAACCAAGTATATTAATCAGCGTGATCAGGATTTTATTGGAGCTTTTTTACAGGAGGAGAATTATCGCAGGGAGTTTACAGATGCCTTGCGGGATTATGTTTCTATGGGTAATGCAAAATATGGCATTTACACTGATAAAATATATCAAAGTATTTTTAAGGAGAAAGCTGCAGAGTATCGACAAATTTTGAAGTTGTCCGCAAAGGAAAGAATTAGGGATACTTTTTATTCGGAAATTTTGACGATAATTTCTTCTTATGAGTGTGGATTAGCAGAAATGATTAAAACACAATCAGAGCAATTAGGCCGGCCATTGAATAACTGGGAATTGTCAGATTTATTTGAAGCTTTTGAGAAACTTCCTTTGTGGAAACCGCTTATTGTGTCAGCAAGAACAAAAATGGCAAGCAGAGATATGGCATTAAGAGATGCTTTCCACTTTCAACTGAAAGAATATATCAAACCTCTTGGAATTGAAGAATATGAAAAATTCTTGGGTTCAGCTGGAAATGAACTGGAAAAGCTTATGGAAGAAAATCAGGATGTACTGCGTCGTTTGAAGGAGAGTGAATGATGGAAAAGTATAACTATATTACTCCGGAGATGGCTCGGTCTACCCATGCCAAAACTATAAAATACAGCGGTGGCGGTACATTAGAGGAACTTGATTTTGGAAAATTGGAAAGTGTTTTGTATAATATTCAAAATGATGATTGGTATCCGACATTTGAAGATAAATTAACGCATTTATTTTTTTGTACGTGTCAATTTCATTGCTTTGCTGATGGAAATAAGCGACTTGCAATAACACTGTCAACGCTGTTTCTTTTGCAGAATGGGTATATGGCTATAGCAAATACTTTCATGCAAAAAATGGAAAATATCAGTCTTAATGTGGCAGCAAGTAAAATTGATAAAGAATTGCTCAAAAAAATCGTTATTGCAGTTATGAATGAAACTTACGATAGTGATGAAAGTTTAAAACTTGAAATTTTCAATGCTATAAACCGAGTTTTATAAAATATATATAACGTGATTGATTATTGCCTATAAACACAAGCGGTCAATGACCATTTGTGGAACTGTAGTTACCCAGTCAATAAACTTTTGCACTGCTTTCTGAATCTCTTCACGGGAATGAAAGAATACGTTATTTATTACGGAGTCCTTCAACTATCCCCAAAGTTCCTCAATCTTATTTAGATTCGGACTGTATGGTGGAAGATAGACAAGCTCCAGACAATCCTTGTTCTCCTCAAGAAATTCTTTCAGAAGTTTCGCGTGATGTATTCTTGCATTATCTAGAATAATGACAGTTTTTCCATTTGGATACTGGGAAAGCACGTTTTTCAGGAACTGCAGGAATACCTCTGCGTCATATTTCTTGTGTTCCTCCACATATACATGTCCGGTTTCATAGTCCAGGAAACCAACCAGTTTCACTCCTTCATGTTTTCCGTATGTCGGTATGATTCTCTGTTTCCCTTTGGGAAACCATGTTTTCATAATGGCCTGATAATCGCGAATCATGGATTCATCTTCAAACAGGATTGTGGTAATATCACCTTCCAGCAGTTTTTTTAATGTTTCAAATGTTTTTCTAAACTGCTCCTGTTTTTTAGGGTCGGCTTTATCCAGTGTATATGTTGGTCTGGTATAACTAAGCCCCAGCCGGTCAAAAAGGTTGAGCATTCCACGGCTGCTGTATGAAATACCAAACTTCTGCTTTACAAATGCACATGCAAGGGCGGCAGTCCAGTTGGCAAAAACACCCAGTCCCACTTCTTCTGGTGTCTGGGTGGAAATCACAGAAAGAAGCTCAGTTTCCTGTTTATCCGTAAGTTTCTTTTGCGCTCTGGGCTGTTTTACTATAAGAAGGGATTCCATGCCCCCCTTTTCATAACTTAAAATATGATAGCTGACAGTTCGGAGGGGAATATGGAGGATTTCAGAGATCTTTTTTCGGGAGTATCCTTCCATATAAAGCAGTACAACATCATATCGATTTTTCTGCTTAACACTCTTTTCATTTTTGGATGCCATAAGAAGACGATAATAATCTTTAATTGAATCGCTAAGTTCCATTGTATTCATATGTATAGATACCTCCTGGAATTGTCTATAAGAGTATTATACATACTTTTAAAATATTGGAAAGTTTTGGCAATAAGTTATCACTTTATATATAGCAAAATAAACCAGCGATGAATCTGAGATTTAAGTGTAAGAAAGTCCAAAATAAAGCTGTCGCTCTATGAAATTTTATTTCTTAAAGCGACAGCCCCAGCTGTGAATGTGGTGCAGCTGGCAGACCTTCAGTGCGCCTTCCGGGCGCAAGCAGGTAATAGCCCCTTATAGGGTCTTGACTGTTTTATTTTGAAAAACACCTCATCAAAAGCAGGGATAAATCTCCGTAGATATGGAGGTGCATTTTATTATGGAAAAACAGGACATCGGAATGATGGAATCACAAAACATAGATTTGCAGGATAAAACGGAAGATTTAACAGCAGATAGCGTGGAAAAGACTTTTACTGAAGAAGAATTCCAGCATGAGTTTGACTATTTTGTCGCCCAGCAGATGCTTGAAAAGCTGCTCGGAATGGGGGATATTTCTGTTGATGTATTCAACAAAATTACAGAGAAAAACCGCCAAACTTTCTCCCCCTTATTTATCAGAGATAATGCCGAAAATGACTTGATATTATCGAAATTCAGAGCGAATATAGTACCTGCGGAAAGCGAGGTGAGATGATGATAAAGATAACAAAAATTGACGAATTTAGGCCTTTGCCACAGGATAATAAGACAAGGACCGCAGCTTACTGCAGGGTATCCACGGATAGCGACGAGCAGATGGAGAGCCTTGACACGCAGTGTTCACATTATGACAGATATATCAAAACAAACCCTGAGTGGGATTTTGCAGGCGTATATTTTGATGAGGGAGTGACCGGTACTAAAAAGGAAGTCCGCAAAGGCCTGATGTCGTTGATTTCAGTCTGTGAAAAGGGGCTGATGGATTTAATACTGACAAAATCCATCAGCAGGTTCTGCAGGAACACAACAGACTGCCTTGAACTGGTGAGGAAACTTCTTGATCTGAATGTCTGCATATATTTTGAAAAAGAAAACCTGAATACGGGTTCTATGGAAAGCGAGCTTATGCTTTCCGTACTTGGCAGCTTTGCCGAAAACGAATCGGTATCTATTTCAGAAAATGAAAAGTGGAGCATTAAAAAGCGTTTTCAAAACGGCACATATGTTATTTCGTATCCGCCTTACGGATATACCAATGTTGACAGAAAAATGCTCATTGTTCCTGAACAGGCGGAAATTGTAAGACAGATATTTTTGGACTGCCTGGATGGAAAAAGCACGCACCTGATTGCAAAAGAACTCAATGAGCGTGGCATTACAGCCAAAAAAGGCGGGAAGTGGTCGTCGGGCTCCGTCCTTGCCATTATCCGAAATGAAAAATATACAGGGGATGTTATATTCCAAAAGACCTACACCGACAGCAGTTTCAACCGTCATACGAATTACGAAGAATATGACAGGTATCTTTGCAAAGACCATCATGAGGCTGTTATAAGCCACGAGATTTATGACAAGGCAAACGAACTGGTGGACAGGCGGGGTCAAGAAAAAGGCAACGGCACAAATACCGAAAGATATCTGAATCGTTATGAATTTTCGGGGAAAATAAAGTGCGGGGAATGCGGCAGCTCCTTTAAACGCAGGAAACACAGCAAGCCGAGCGGTGGTTATATTGGCTGGTGCTGCAGCAGACACATTGAAGACAAGACCGCATGCAGTATGAAATATATTACCGATGACGCAGTCAAAGCAGCCTTTGTGACCATGATAAATAAACTGATTTTTTCACAGCAGACGGTATTGAAGCCCCTGCTTATAAATATGCAGGGCTATGATGAGGAAGGCAGGCTGCAGCAAATTGAGAATATTGAAGCAGCGATTGAAAAGGTCAAAGAAAAAAGGCAGGTTCTTGTAAGCCTTATGACAAGCGGGCTGTTAGAACCTCCGATTTTCCAAAAAGAGAATAATGCCCTCATTGTGGAAAATGAAAGGCTAAAAGCACGAAAAGAAAATTTCTTATCCTCCGTAAGCATTGATAATGAGAAAGCAGACGCATTGAAAAATCTGATAAAGTTTGTGTCTGGGCATGAGATGCTGACGGAATATGATGAGGGCCTTTTTGAAAGCCATGTCAGGGAAATCACAGTGATTTCAAGAAAAGAAATTATTTTCGGATTACACTGTGGTCTGAATCTGAAAGAAAGGTTGGATGGATAATGTCACACACACCATACGGATATGTAATCAGGGACGGAGCTGCGTATATAGACGAAGAAAAAGCCAAAAAGGTCAGAAAGCTGTTTGCCGGATATATATCCAGTCTGGCGCTTCAGCCCGCCGCCGAGAAAGCAGGACTGTATCTATTTCATGGAAGTGTCGGGAGAATGCTCAGAAATAAGCGTTATCTCGGAGATGGATATTATCCGCCCATCATTGATATAGAAACTTTTAACAAGGCGGAAGAAATCAGGATATCGAGGGCGGCTTCTCTTGGCAGGATAAAGGATTTAGACGTACCGCCGAAGCCTAAAGGTGCAGTATCCTTTGCTATGCCAAAGATTCCCGTGAAATATTCTGATCCGTTCAGGCAGGCGGAATATGCCTACAGTATGATAGAAAACGAGGAGGTCAGAGATGAATAAAAGCGTTACGCTCATTCCCGCACGAAAACGCATGGGAAGCACTGAGCAGGAAGAGGAAAAGCCAAAACTGAAAGTCGCCGCATACTGCCGTGTCAGCACGGACAGCGATGAGCAGGCTACAAGTTATGAAACACAGGTGGAACACTACACATCTTTTATAAAGAAAAATCCCGACTGGGAATTTGCCGGAGTATTCGCTGACGATGGAATCAGCGGCTGTAATACCAAAAAAAGGAATGAGTTCAACCGAATGATAAGCGAGTGCCTGACCGGAAACATCGATATGATTGTAACGAAATCCATCAGCCGTTTTGCAAGGAATACGCTGGACTGCCTGAAATATATACGTCAGCTGAAAGAGAAAAACATTCCCGTATTTTTTGAAAAAGAAAACATAAACACAATGGATACCAAGGGAGAAGTTCTCCTAACAATCATGGCTAGCCTTGCACAGCAGGAAAGCCAGAGCCTTTCACAGAACGTTAAGCTCGGACTGCAGTACCGTTATCAGAATGGGCAGGTGCAGGTCAACCATAACCGCTTTCTCGGATACACCAAAGATGAGGAAGGGCATCTGATTATCGAGCCTACTGAGGCAGAGATTGTAAAAAGAATTTACCGTGAATATCGGCAGGGCTCAAGTTTGAAGCAGATCGGTGAAAGCCTGGAATCGGACGGGATACTGACGGCGGCAGGAAAGCCGACATGGAGGGCGGAAACCTTAAAGAAAATCCTCCAGAATGAGAAATATATCGGAAACACACTTCTGCAGAAGACATACACCGTAGATTTTCTCACCAAGAAAAGGGTGAAAAATAATGGGATCGTTCCGCAGTATTATGTAACAGATGACCATGAGGCTATTATCCCCCGTGACCTGTATAATAATCTCTCGGAATCTTTAAGCCAGTACATACAAGGCTTTCTGGTTCCTTTTTTATTAAAATCCCCCACTTTTTTGCCTAAAATACTTGGCAAACCTATCGAAAAGTGCACCACTTTACGATCTTATTTATAAGACATTTTTTTCGATTGGAGGCGATTTTATTTGTTACCTGTTAACTGCGG
>VSNQ01000181.1 GCA_009774395.1 Lachnospiraceae bacterium | reverse complement strand
GCAGAGGTATCTATGCCTTTATACATTTCCTCAAATCCCGCATAGCGATCCAAGCCTTTCTCCACATTTGCCTCCAATGCCCGGAAGTGTTCATCGCGATCTGCTTCTGTGTCAAAGTAAATAATATTGTTTCCAGACAGGTCATCTGCCAAAGCACTGGTTTTTTCTACAGGTGCGCCATAAATATCATCCGACTGCACCGGGACAGCCGTTTTCATCTCTTCTGTGTCAGCACCCGCTGCCCTTCCACCGTCCTTGAAAAAAATCCCAAAGCTGTCGTCAACCTGCGGAATGGAATCCGGCTTGGTTACTATTTCTGTCCCGCTGCCCTGCCCCACAGATTCGGCTTGCTGTGCATTTGCAGAAGTGGCAAACGCTGTTGCAATTCCTGCAACAATAAATCCTGCCAGAATAAGTGAAAAAACTGTAGTTTTCTTAATCTTCATAATCGCAGTTATCCTTTCTTCAATTGCATTTTTGCTAAAATTGTTACACAGAGGGGTCAATCCGCTCCGTGTTTCCTCCATACTGATCAATGCCCGTGCATAGGCCGCCTTTGTATTTTCGCCGAAAAAGCGGACAACCGCCTCATCACATGACAGTTCAATATCCCTGTTCGCAAGGATATACATAACCCAGACCAGCGGATTAAACCAATGCACACACAGCACTACGATCAATACCAATTTCCTGATACTGTCAAAACGCCGGATATGCACATATTCGTGAGCCAGAACATATTCCAATGAATCTGTTTTTTCCCACTTAGTAGATATGGGCATCAAAATCACCGGGTGAAGTACGCCATATGTGAGCGGTGCAGAAAACCGGCCGGACTGCCGGATGGAAATCCTGCGCCTCTGCTGATGAACGCTTAACCAGTTTTCAGTGAAGTTATTCCCCACCGGAAGGGATGTCTGGAACTCCTTCCAGCATTTCCAATATGCCAGACTAAAAAACACTGCGCAGACCAACACGCCAGCAGCCCATACAATCGTCCATGTGGAAATCGCATTTGCAGCATTTGTGATGCTGCCCGGCATAGACACTGCCTGCCTCGATGCCCCAATCGGCAGTACACGAATTGCCTGTAAACCATTTCCAGGTGCATGGCTGTCTATCAGCGAATACACGCTAAACACAGATGGGATAGAAAAGGGAATCATCAGCCGCACAACGGATATCCCCCAAAGTGCATTAAAAGTCTTTTTGGATAACATATTAATTGCCAAAGCACGTATGACGATGATCGTTATAATCAGTATGCCTCCGGTAAAACTCATCTGCAGCAAACTCATTCACATCACCTCACTCCAGATCATTGACAATCTGTTTCAGCTTTTCAATTTGTGCGGTGCTCAACTTTTTCCTCCCCAGCAAAGCGGCAAACAGCTTGTCAACGGAGCCGTCATATACTTTGTCAATCAGCTCATTTGTTTCTGCCTCTTGGACTTCCTCTTTCGGAACGAGCGCATGGCACATGAAACCGGGATCAGAGCGTTCAATCGCTCCTTTTTTAATACAACGCTTGATCAGGGTATAGGTTGTGTTTACATTCCATCCCAATTCCTCGGTAAGCAGCTTGGCGATATACTTAGCCGGAACATCGCCATCACGCCAAAGGACAGACATCACTTTCAGTTCAGAATCGAACAGCTTGATGTCCATTTAACAGCACCTCCTTTTTAAGACTGTAGTAGTGGCTACACATATATACTACCACAGTCTTAAACTTCCGTCAATACTACTGTGGTCTTAAAAAGAAAAAATATTTCTTGAATATTTTGGAAAACGTAAAATAAAATAGATATGATTCAATAAGATATGCCTTATATTATCACGAACCCCCTTTACACTATCACGAAAACTCCCAGCGGGCTTCCGTGATAATACAGGCAGTTTCCATGTTTGTATAAGGGTTTTGCCTGCGAGTAAATTGTAGCATACCCTTTAACAGCCAACGCGTTAATAAGTCATAATTATATTTAAAAAACACTTTCCTTGTTTCATACAATATTTTTTCATTATAGCTAATTATCAGTTTTAATGCGTATGCATCGAGCTGTGATAATTCTCCATTATTGCATTCTGCACATACATCTTTAACCATCAATTCGCTATTAATAACCTTTGACGAAGCCTTATCCAACCATACTGTTAATGCTTTAAAATTCATATTATTTATAAAACCTTTTGGTATCACATGCTGCCGTGACATTTTTCCTTCTGCCCCACAATAAGCGCACCTTACCATCTTTTCTCTTTTTTAATAGTTTTATGCCAATAATCAATGTATTTCAGAATAAATCTTTTTCCTATCCTTTTTATCCATTCTTTTCAAGTAGGCTGCATGAAACTTACTGTCTGTCAGCCTTTACATAATAAGTGCTTCTGCCACTCCCATACCGAATAATACTTCCTTCCTCCACCAGTTTCTTTATTGCCGCCAGAACTGATGATCTCCCTATGCTTGGACAGTGTGCAACAACTTCTGCACCTGTAAATTTCCCGACTTTTTCTTCTGCATATTTTTTTACAATATCATAAGCATTACTGGTATCTCCCTTTCCTGCTATGATTCCTACACGTTCTTCAAATTTGGTGTAACAAGCCAAAATAACCGTAAGCATATAACGTATAAATGGTGTTGGGTCGTTTTTTTCCTCATGCCATCCTATATCCGAAATTTCAAGGACATCATAATACCTGTCTTTTGTTTTCTCAATTTGCCTCTCAATACTTATATATTTACCAACATGATACCCATTTTTATATAAAAGAAGCAGAGTAAGCAACCGACTCATTCTTCCATTTCCGTCATTAAAAGGATGAATGCACAAAAAATCACATATAAAAGCAGGAATCAATATGAGGGAATCCACCTTCCCACTCGCAATTGCCTGCTCATACGCCGTACATAACCGCTCCACTGCATCTGGGGTATTGTATGGAGCGATTGGAGTAAACCTTGTGACTACTGTTCCATCCGGTTTTGTTTCATTAATATAGTTCTGTACACTCTTAAAACTCCCGCCGTATGAAAATCCCGCTCTTTTCAAAAGGTTTCTGTGTAACTGTAGTATATATGATGGTTTGATTGGAATGTACTCATTACTTTCGTGAATTGTATGAAGCACATCCCTGTATCCCATAATCTCATCTTCTTCCCTGTTGCGGGGTGTCGTTTTTTCTTCAAACAACTGCTTCATCCGGGTACTTGTCGTAACAATCCCTTCTATTTTATTGGATGCCTCTGTGCTTTGGATTTTTGCGATCTCAACCAAACGTTCAAGTTCAACAGGCTTCTGCCTGATATATAAATCCTGACGCCCCTTATATTCATGTATCTTTGCGACAAGATTAAGTATATCCATATCCCACGTTTTCTCTGCAAGGCGGATATAATCAAACGCTCTCATATTATCTCCTTTCGTCCAATGACATTCTTTTTTTATCCAATTATAATTCTTTTTGGACGAAAATTCAATTTGTTGGACGATAAAAATTTCAGATTCTTTAAACAAACAGGCAAAACTCCAAACTTTCACGAAAACTCTGAGCAATTTCCATGTTTGTATCATATCACCCATATTTCAATAGCACTTTCAGCCAAACTAATACCATTTTTCGCTAAAACTAACAATATCCTACTTCTATTTACCTTTCCGTCATATACTATCACGGAAACCCTCGACTTTTGCGTGAAAGTATACTTTTACCTGATAGCACTCAAATTCCTATGGCATCAATTCAAGATTGCTGCCTCACTATATCCTTTTCCATTCTAACACATCTGCAACACAGCAAGGCCGCCCAGTTCTTCCCAGACAGCCTGTTTTTCACTTTCTGTTTTAAATTATCTGTCCTTCCCGCACAATTCGCCTAACAGGCGTTTTGCGTATAGTTGACCTGACTTCCTTTAAGCCAGTCCTTTCCTGTATACCCGGATAATGCACGCAGCGCATGCGCAACGGTTGCCGCATCTGTCCCATTCATTTGTGCTGACACCCTTTCCCTGTTCCAAAATATATCTGACAGCCTGCTCAGGGGCATCCTATAGTAATGTCTGGGATACAGATATAATTCATTGACCCTGTTTAGGTTTATTGCCATTATAGCTCTTTGTTCGCAAGATAAATGTAAGCATCCTCCAGCGTTGCTTCACAAGAACTGCATTCCATTTTTGGTGGCGTTTCACTAATTACTTTCATTTGCAATTCGTCCCCTGCATACTGCTTCGATGAAACATGATATTTTTTTTCCAGTTCCCTTGCTGTTCTTTCCTCTTTTGTTTTACAAATCCAAATATGGCCTCTTGCCTGTTCCAATAATTCTTTCATGTTTCCCGAATAAAGGAATTTTCCATTTTTCATAACTGCAAGCTGATTGCAGGTAGCTGCCAAATCTTCCACTACATGGGTGGAAAACAAAACGGTACGCCCTTCCGAAAAATCAACCAACAGATTTCGGACACGGATACGTTCTTCAGGGTCTAATCCCGTTGTTGGTTCATCAACAATTAAAAATTCCGGCTCATTTAAAAGCGCCTGAATAAGCCCAACTCTCCGTTTCATGCCGCCCGACAATTGTTTCATCTTCTTTCTTCGATGCTCCGACAGGCTTGTCTTTTCAAGATAATATTTGATGCGTTCTTTATATGTTTGTCTGGGTATGTCGGATAAGTCCCCCATATATTCCAGACATTCTTGTACTGACAGGTTTGGATACAGGTCTATCTCCTGCGGCAGATATCCTATTTTCTTACGTATTTTTTCAAAATTCCCCTCGCTGTAAAGTATTCCATCTAAGGTTAGTGTACCACTGGTTGGTGATAACACAGTTGTAAGCACCCGCATAAGCGTTGTTTTTCCTGCCCCGTTTTCCCCTAGCAGCCCAAAAATCCCCTTTGGGATTTCCAAATCTGCATGATTGATTGCTGTTACATCATTTCGGAATGTTACTGTTAAATCTTCTATCTTAATTCCCATAGTCTTAACCTCTTTTCTTAATGATTTTAGGCAGTGCCACTACTGCCATGATTCCAATACAAATACAAACAACTTTCCCGCATATCCAGCTAAAATCGCTGCTGTTCTCTAACTTCCTGAAGGCATAGGAGAATAGGTTCCATGCTTTGAAGGTTCTGTCACCGATGCTGGAATTTGTAATCAGCCACAGCACCATGCAGCCCCCGATTCCCACCCACATATTCCGAAACAGGCAGGAAAACAGATTTGATAAAAGCCCCCAGAAGCCAAGCGTGACAGCGATAGCGGCAAAATATACAAAGAACTGGCATATTTCATTTTCTATACCACCTTGCCCCATTCCATTTATGTTTGGATTTTGGAATAGAAAAAACAATCCATATGAGGTGGCTGCGACAGCCAGTAAGAACATTTCCTGTATCACAATGTGTCTGTAAATAGAATGCATTCTTTTTTTCATGGGGCATAGCCGCCAGATTTCCGACCGCTTGCTGACAATTTCCTGCGTATAGGTATCTGCACAGAATGTGAGAGCAAGGATTGCCATTGGGGCTTCTAACGCAATCCCTATTTCATCAGAATAAGTTATCCCTCTGACAAGGCTTAAGATTATAACAAAAAATACTGCATAAGCCTGCTTTTGGAAGGTCAGGGAGATTTTCATTTCACATATCAATATACCCGCCTCCTTTTCCATATCTGCATGGAAAGAAAGATGATGCAGATTGCGTCTAAGATAAGGAAACTCTGATTCAGCAATGCCATTGGCGGAGGGGCAGTATCAAAAAAACCTCCTGGGAACCGCACCATAATCGCTAACGGTCTGCCATAATATCCATAGATGCCTTCCGCATTCCTGCTTCCCATATTGGAATACACAATATAAAGAAACAAAAACGGCACTGCCGGCAACGGGCTTTTAAACAGCAATGAAATCAGGCTGTAAACGCTTACAATCATTAGCATATTGGGCAGGATATAGAAACAGCTTGCCACTAAAAAGTCCGTCAAACGCACCTCAAATCCGCTGTTTCTCGTTGATGCAAGGCAAATACCAAAAAATATCAGGTTTAAGGCTGCGAGTATTATCAGACAGACTGCAAAACCGCCTCCCACTTTGCCAGATAAATATTTTCCTGCGCTGACAGGCTTTGTATGAAGAAGCTCATAGGTATTTCTCCTCGTATCCTGCATAAATAAAACAGACAATAAAACGGTTGCAAAAAATCCCATAAACAGCCCTGCAAAATCCGCAAATTTTCTGGAAAAATAGTATGAAAATGTCCTGTTTTCCAGCCTTTCTGAAATATAAGAATTGATTTCTTCACGGGTTCCTTTATGGTAGGCTGTATTCTCATATTCATAATATGCATTGTAGAAGCCATACCCTTCCAGATGGGCGCAAGATGCTGAAATATCCATTCCTTTCATATCATCAATCACAGATAGTGCCCCCTCATTGTCCATCTCGAATTCGTAAGTTAAGACTTCCTGTATCCGTTCTTCCCACTTTTCCCGACGCAGCGCTTTCTCCGTCGGCACATATCCGCAGGAAACATCTCCATCCCGATAGTTTTGCGGATAGTCATTCACAATGGTTTCCCCTTCCCTGAGATAATGGATGTTCAGATAGGGGCTTACATTCTGAAATACCATAAAAACACCAATAACGATGCCAAGCCAGAGCAGAGGGTTCTTCATATAATTTTTTACCTCTCTTTTCAAAATTGACCGCATAATTTTGCCTCCTTCATTTTTTCATGATTCTATTGTAAAAGAAAAATCACAACAGAAAGACAATAAAATAGAGTAGAGAAATAACTGTAAAAGTTATTTCCCTCTCGTTGAACCGTACGTACGGGTCTCGTATACGGCTCT
>VSNQ01000180.1 GCA_009774395.1 Lachnospiraceae bacterium | reverse complement strand
GGTATAAGTTGTATTAAGTGTAAAGTATTTTGTAGTACAAACTTTTTAGTACACAGTTTTTTTAGTATAAATTGTAGCATTGGCTACATTATGATTATAAATGATAATAACGAAAGGATGTAACTATCATGGAAAACAATAAAACACTGTTAGACCAATGGAGAGAGATGGCTTATAATGAAAATGTAGACAAGAACCGCCTGCAGGCGCTTTGGGTTGACTATTTTCAGAAGGAAAAAGAAATTTATCAGCAGCTTTTGCAAAATCCAGACGAAGAAGTAAAAGGAACGGTAAAAGAACTTGCGGAGAAATACAATATTGACATTATGACAATGACAGGATTTTTAGACGGGATTAACGACAGCTTAAAGATAGCTAATCCAATAGAAACAATGGATGAGGAAACTGTTGTGTCGCTTGGCTTTGATAAAGAACGTCTGTATAAAAATATGGTTGCAGCAGAAGCGGACTGGCTCTACAACCTTGAGGAGTGGAATAACATCTACGATGAAACTACACGCAAAACATTTTATCGGGAACAAAAGATTTCAGGAACCGTTGTAAAAGAAGCCAAAATATACCCTAACGATCCCTGTCCCTGCGGAAGCGGAAAAAAATACAAAAAATGCTGTGGAAAAAATAAATAACTAAAAATTTATTCTTTACAAATAGGATATTTCGGTTTAGAATGATAGCTATAGCATATATGATTCTATAATAAAATAATATAATACGGTGACGAGATGAGTAGAATATTGGAATGCAGCAGAGAGGAATGCCGTTTGTGCTGGAAGCATTCTTGCAGGAGATATTTGAAAACTACCTCGGAGTGGCCCCAATCCGGCCCGTTGATTACGTTATAATCTACAAGTGGTCTGCTGCATATTGATAGTATTATGCACAGCGCAGACAAGCAGGGTGGAACCGCGTTTATACGTCCCATGCATTACGGAAAGTAGTGTATGGGATTTTTTTTATGCACACGGGCATCCAGAATTTAGTGACCATAAGGAACTGTTAATAAATTACTCATGACAATTACTTGTCTAAATGCCCATCTGCGGCATCAGAAAATCTTGACATAGCTCGCTATGCCTGCGATTTTCTTCTAATTACAAAGTAATTTGCATAGGAACATTTATACGGCGTACTTGTCACAAGTAATTTCTGAACAGTTCCTAAGTATAAATAATAGAGGAGAAAACGTATGTATGGAGAATATAGAGTAGATATGCAAGGCAACAAAATTTTTGAGGGTGAATATTTCACGTCTGAGATTTTGAATAAGGCAGGGAATGGCAGACCGCCGCAGCTTTTCCAGAATCATGTAAATTGTCAGGAAGAAATAGACAATATGACAAAATTTATTGAGATTGTTTCTCAAATGCTTGATTTACAGAAGAATGAAAATGCCGCAAATAATATTGAGCAGGCAGAAACAAGGCTGCATCTTAAGCTGCCTGAAACAGTTAAGGCACTTTATTTGGCAGTTGATAAGGATTATATTTTAACAGGCACGAAACGCCGCTTGCTAAAACCGGAGGAACTGTTTGTTAAGGATAATGTGTTGGCAGTGCTGTGCCACGGGAAACGAAAGAAAACCTATTTAGGGATTGACCTTGTGGAGCATCACAGTTTGTTATGGGAAGAGAGCGTGCCCGATTCTGTCTGGGAATATGAATATTGTATGGAATCTTTCTGTGAAATGATAATGCAGACCGCTGCTATGGAAGCAATTGGCAGAATGCCCATTAGCCAGTGTTATAGACTAAAAGGGTATCCAACAAGGGAACTGAATGCTTGTGCGCTTTTTGAGGAATCTTTTCAACCGCTTTTTGTTCGATATCAGGGATATTATAACTGGTCGTGCTCGATTATGCTTAATCAAGAAACAAAGACGATTGCATGGCTTAGGGCGGGGGAATTTGCTTCTGATATTCAGATTGGATCAAAGAATCCAGATGTAATAGAACAATTGAAACAAATCCGCGGTGAAAATGGCTATGCGGAAAAAAAGAAAAAGTAAAGGAGAATTAAATTATGGAAGAAATCAAAACAAAATATGGCGAATATCTGTTGCCGGCATTATGCTTTGTAACAGGAGTTTTAATCGGTTTTTTGCTCTCAACAATGAAAAATGGCAGAATCACAGTATTAAGCAATAATACTATCGGCTCGAAAAACGGCTGTGGAAACAGTGCAGAAGATATGATGATCGGCGCACGTAAAAATAATAAAGATTGATAAATGTCTTTATATAAATAATAAAAAAAGATAAAAAATGTCATAATAAATTAGAAAATTTTATAAAAAATTTAGATAATTCTTTTCATTGGAAAGTGAGGTTATATTATGAAAATTTCATTAAAGGATGGTTCCATAAAAGAGTATAGCGGCGCTAGGTCTGTAATCGACATTGCATCGGATATCAGTGAGGGATTGGTGCGCGTTGCCTGTGCAGGTGAGATTGACGGAGAACTTGTAGATTTAAGAACAATTGTAGATAAGGATTGTGCATTAAATATTATTACCGCAACGGATCCCAAAGCATTAAAGGTAATCCGCCATACAGCATCACATATTCTTGCGGAGGCAGTAAAACGTCTGTTTCCTGATGCAAAAGTGACAATCGGGCCTGCGATAGAGGATGGCTTCTATTATGATTTTGATACAGAGCCATTTTCAAGAGAAGATTTGGATCGTTTAGAAGCTGAGATGAAAAAAATTATAAAAGAGGGTCATGAAATTATCCGATATACAATGCCGCGTGCAGATGCAATTCGGTTTATGGAGGAAAAAGGCGAATCATACAAAGTGGAATTAATACAAGATTTGCCGGAGGAAGCACAGATTAGTTTTTATGACCAGGGCGGTTTTGTAGATTTGTGTGCTGGCCCGCATTTAATGAATACCAAAGGCGTAAAAGCATTTAAACTGACCTCTTCTTCTATGGCATATTGGAGAGGGGATTCCAATAAAGCACGGTTACAGCGTATTTACGGTACGGCATATAATAAAAAGGAAGAACTTGCAGAGCACTTAGAGCGCATGGAAGACGCAAAACGCCGTGATCACAACCGATTAGGCCGTGAAATGGAATTATTTACAACGGTAGACGTTATCGGACAGGGACTTCCATTATTTACACCAAAAGGGACAAAAATTATTATGAAACTCCAGCGCTGGATTGAAGATCTGGAGGATAAAGAGTGGGGATATGTCCGGACAAAAACGCCGTTAATGGCAAAATCAGATTTGTATAAAATGTCTGGACATTGGGATCATTATAAAGAAGGAATGTTTGTACTAGGCGACGAGGAAAAAGATAAAGAAGTGTATGCGCTTCGTCCGATGACCTGTCCCTTCCAGTATTATGTATACAAAAATACGCAAAAATCCTACCGAGATCTTCCTTACCGCATGAGCGAAACCTCCACACTGTTCCGTGCCGAGGATTCAGGCGAGATGCATGGATTAACTCGTGTGCGCCAGTTTACCATTACAGAAGGGCATCTAGTAGTTAGACCCGATCAGATGGTAGAAGAGTTTAAAGGCTGTATCGCATTGGCAAAATACTGCCTGACAACATTAGGCGTGGAGGAGGATGTAACATACCACCTTTCAAAATGGGATCCGAATAACAAAGAAAAATATATTGGTGATCCAGAAGTTTGGAACGAAACAGAACAGCATATTCGGGAGATTTTAACAGAATTAGAAATTCCTTTTGTGGAGGATATAGGCGAAGCCGCTTTCTATGGGCCAAAGGTAGATATCAATGCAAAAAATGTTTACGGCAAGGAAGACACCATGATTACAATACAGTGGGATGCACTTTTGGCAGAGCAGTTTGATATGTATTATATCGACCAAAATGGTGAGAAAGTTCGCCCTTATATTATTCACAGAACTTCTATGGGCTGTTACGAGAGAACTCTTGCATGGCTGATTGAAAAATATGCCGGAAAATTCCCTACATGGCTTTGTCCGGAGCAAGTGCGTATCCTTCCGATTTCTGAAAAATATGAAGCATATGCAGAGGAAGTAAGAAAAGAACTTGCAAAAGCAGATATTGATGTCACTGTCGATAATCGTTCAGAAAAAATTGGATTTAAAATCCGTGAGGCAAGACTTGCGAAGCTTCCCTATATGCTGGTAGTTGGACAGCAGGAGGAAGCAGACCATACAGTATCTGTCCGCAGCCGTTTTGCAGGCGATGAAGGCATAAAATCAATTACAGACTTTATTACGGATATTACGCAAGAGATTAAGACTAAAACTATTCGCCGCGAAGTGGAACAAGCAGCACAGGACAAAGCATAAAAAGAAACGAATATCTATATTTAAGAATGTGCATACTATAGACAAGTCCGATCACACTTTTTATTGTACTAAGCATCAAAAAGACTGACGCTTAGTATAACAATATGCACACAGCCGCACAAAGGGAAATTGCCGCTTTGCGGCGTGCGGCTGGTGCAACTCAATGGCAAATTTTTTTGCCGTTCAGGATAGAAAAGTATAAAATACGGACTAAGAATAGGAGGCATATTATGGCAATTTTAAACTGCGGAGCAGTAGACTGCTCGTACAATAAGGACAAATGCTGCTGTAAAGGAGATATTATGGTAGGCGGGAAGCATGCATGTGAGTGTGATGGCACCTGTTGTGAAAGCTTCCATAAAAGAAATGGCGACAGTTTTACCAGCGCAATATCCCACCCAAGTTCCACAATCAGTATTGACTGCGAAGCGACAAAGTGTATGTATAATGCAGATTATCGCTGTCAGGCAGAGCATGTTGATATTAAGGGCAGCAATGCTGGCACAAGCCGAGATACAATTTGTGCGACCTTCCGCGAAAAATAAATTTATTAATAGGATGCATTACCGTTGTCAAGGATGAGTTCGTAACAATGGATTACAACAAGTTAAATATAAAAAGAAAAAAAGATTGACAGGGAATGGATACTATGATAAAGTGTATATGTTTGAGATAATTCAAACAGATAACAAAGCAGAGTATCCACTCTCACCCTATGGCAATTGGGCTGATAGGCGTTCATAATTTTGATATTATCTTTTTATTTATTGTGAAGTAGTTTTATTATAGACTATTTTATTGATATATCAAGTGGAAGGATTTTATATTTATGGATGGAAGTGGATAGTCATGCGATTATCCACTTTTTTTATGCACACGGGCGTCCAAAGGAAATATGTCAGCTAGGGCTGACGGACGCCCGGCGCGCGAGTAGGGGAAAGGCTTTTCCACTACTTGATTGCACACAGATCCCAGATGAAATTTGTCAGTGGAAACTGACGGTTGCCTGGCGCGCGAGTAGGGGAAGAGGGCTCTTCTCTACTCGATTTTATATTTTCTTATGATTTAGTTTATGGAGGTGTAAGGTTATTAGCGATTTAATGATTAACGAACAGATTAGAGACAGAGAAGTACGCGTAATAGGTGAGGATGGCGAGCAGCTTGGTGTGATGTCATCCAAGGAAGCAATGAGGCTTGCGGAAGAAGCAGGCGTTGATTTGGTTAAAATTGCCCCTACAGCAAAGCCACCAGTATGCAAGATTGTTGATTATGGTAAGTTCAAGTATGAACAGACAAGAAAAGAAAAGGAAGCAAGGAAGAAGCAAAAGGTAATCGACGTTAAAGAGATTCGTTTATCTCCAAACATTGACACTAATGAC
This sequence comes from Lachnospiraceae bacterium, assembly GCA_009774395.1. Taxonomy (GTDB): domain Bacteria; phylum Bacillota; class Clostridia; order Lachnospirales; family Lachnospiraceae; genus COE1. The sequence continues at coordinate 1,227 of VSNQ01000180.1, read as the reverse complement.
TTAAACACCAAGATAAATGCTGCCCGTAAATTCCTTTCAAAAGGCGACAAGGTAAAGGTGACGTTGCGCTTCCGCGGAAGGGAAATGGCACATATGCAGAATAGTAAACATATCCTTGTAGGTTTTGGCGAGAGCTTGAGCGATATTGCTGTTGTAGAGAAAGAGCCAAGGGTTGAGGGTAGGAGTATGACCATGTTTTTAGCTGAAAAACGATAAACTGTGCCCAGCTTGTAAGTTTGGATTAACAGTTATGGAATTGTAAGCAATGGATACAATTCTATATATCAGTTAAAAGATAGTAGAATAAAGCGAACGAAAGTTAGGAGGAATTAGTTATGCCAAAAATGAAAACCAGCAGGTCAGCTGCAAAGCGTTTTAGAGTAACAGGAACAGGTAAATTAAAGCGAGCAAAAGCTTACAAGAGCCATATCTTGACAAAGAAAAGTGCTAAGAGAAAGAGAAATCTCAGGAAGGCCGCAATTACGGATGCAACAAATGTTAAGAACATGAAGAAAATTTTACCGTATGTGTAAGATGCGGATGAGATTTGATTATTTCTAAAGGAATCATTAGGAGGATTAAGAAATGGCAAGAATAAAAGGCGGATTAAACGCAAAGAAGAAACATAATAGAATATTAAAACTTGCAAAAGGTTATAGGGGTGCAAGGTCTAAACAGTACAGAGTAGCAAAGCAGTCTGTAATGAGAGCGTTGGCTTCTTCCTATGCAGGCAGAAAGCAGAAAAAACGTCAGTTTCGTCAGCTTTGGATTGCACGAATTAATGCTGCTGCAAGGATGAATGGACTATCATACAGCAAAATGATGCATGGTTTAAAAGTAGCCGGCGTAGATATTAATAGGAAAATGCTTGCAGAGTTAGCAGTTAATGATGCTGAAGGGTTTAAGACACTTGCAGAACTTGCTAAGAGCAAGATAGCATAAGCTGCTGTGATAAATATTAGAGTAATGGCCAAACGGTCGTGCAGGTTTAGTAAAAGATAGCATATTTGTAACAGTTTGGTTTAAATACTGGGCTGTTACAAATTTTTTGAAAAAAAATTAAAAAAAGGTGTTGACAAAAAGCGACAAGCCGTGCTATTATATTAAAGCTGTCGCGAACAACAAAGATGACAGTAAGAAACTTTGAACTAAGAACCTTGACAAATAAACAGTAATGCAACCCTGAAAATTCTAAGAGAAATAAATTTTTTGTAGAATTGTTCAGAG
>VSNQ01000018.1 GCA_009774395.1 Lachnospiraceae bacterium | reverse complement strand
TTAAAAATCGCACGCACAGCCTTGCTAATTTTCTGTATTTATCAGAATTTTTCTAAGAAATTGATGCAATTTATAACCACCTAAATAATAGTTTACCCTTTTACCCACACAAAATCAATAATATCTGTCTGCTTTTTAGGTTTTTATTCCTTTACTGTCTATCTATTTTAAAGGATTCATACCTTTTACATGGTGTCTGCAATTTGATAAAGAAACAGAACCCTCTACCACTCCCGAACCTCCACTTCCCGATCCATAATCCACCGATTAACCAGCGCGCCGCAGAAAAAAATATACATACAAAAATACAGCCAAATCATCACTATCACAATGGTTGTTAAGCTTCCGTACATAGAAAACCCATCAAAATAATCGATATAAATCGAAAATGCGAACGAATACAGTGTCCAAAACACCGAAGTAAACGCTGCCCCCGGATAATGCATCCACCATGCAATCTGGTTGTTGGGAAGCAGACAGTACATTGTGCAGAACACTACCGAAATCATACACGCAACCAATATATGCCGCAGTCCGCCGATTAATTTCCAAAATTCAGAGCGAAATACCCCTTGCGGCAGCAGCATATCCGCAACGGTATTGCCAAACACCAAAATACCTGCCGACAGCACAATCGCAATCAACAAAAACAAAGTATAGAACGCTGCTTTCAGCCTTAACATCATATAGTTTCTGGATTCTTCGATCTCATAAATATGATTTAATCCGCGTATCATCGCAAGCATACCTTTCGAAGCTGACCAAATCACAATTACAGCAGAAACGGACAATAGTGTCACATTGTCCCCGTGATAACTGTCTGCAATAGCAATTAAAAAATGATATATCCGCTCCGGTACTACCGCCTGCGAGATTGTCACAACATCTTTATGCGCAATAGCACCATGCGGCAAAAGTCCGCTTACCAGCATAATCACAGGGATAATAGATAAAAATAAAAAGAACGCAGCCGCTGAAGCGTAAGTTCCCACTTCCGCCTCAAGAATCAGTCTGCGCGCTTCTTTTTGCAATTGATAGAATTTCATACAGTTACTGTTCCCCCTTTGCATCGAAATGCTTACCCTTTTTGTTCTTCGGGGAACACAGCCATTATCACAATACAGTGATTTTCAATACTATTCCGAAATTTCCCTTACGTCCCCTCTATAATAATATGCCAAAATCTCCGCAGCGGTGAATCCTTTGCTGGCAAGGCATTTTGCACCGTTCTGCGACATTCCTGCGCCGTGCCCTAAACCTGCACCATAAATCGTTATCTTCTTCAAAGTATCCCCACTTTGCATATTATTATTATCGCTTGATTCCTGCGCTGGATTTTTTTCTATGTAAAAATATGCGCTTGGCAAAATATCGCCTAAAAGGTAGTCTGTACCATCCTTTTTTGTAACAGATTCTCCCTCCATCGAAAGTGCCTGCCGAATACTATGCTGTGTGCGCACATTAATACGGAAATGTTCTGTTTCAATCAAAAGATTTGTAACCAGCCCGCTTTTGCGCCGATTCAGCACACGGATATCTTGAATGCCCTTCTCCTTCACAAGCTGATCTGCACTGTAAAAGCGCGAACGAATTCTAATATTCTGCGGCTGTGCACAGTACATTGCATACAATTTTTTTAAAAATGCTTTTCCCGCTTCCCCTTCCAGCGATTTCTCATAATCCCAACGGTACCATGGTTCTGTATATTCAATATCCATTTCATCTCCATATTGAATATAATCACGGTAACGCTGTTCCCCCTCTGCACTGTTCTGTGCAAAAACCACGTCACCTGTTTCCACCAGAAAACTATTTTCATCATCCACAGCCGCATCATTCCACACACCACTTCCGCCGCTGTAACCGCCCGAAGTAGAATAATAAAAACTCTGTATCAGTGCATCTTGGTAGTAAATCACCATATCCTTTGTTTCATCCACTGCCTGCCGAGCGATTTCCGTTTCTGCGATATTAAGATATACTTGAAAGGTCGTGCTGTCGTTTACATGGGCACGCCATTGGGGATAGGCATAGCTTTTTTTGTGATAATAGGCATATGTACGAGCTCCTATCGCTTGTGCTTTCTGCGCTTCTATCGGGTAAGAGGAAGGCATCTCGCTGGGAACTACACCATATAAATATTCTTCCACTGGCAGCTCATTGACCAACACGATTCCTTCTGGCGCGCTGTAACACTCCATAGCGCCCCGATATGCCGTTTCTGCGCTGCGTGTTATGCTGGGGCATCTTATTTTTCCATTGTTTTTCCCGCTAATCTGTATCACCGCCGCCTTTTTAAACTGCTTTTGTGTAAGTGTATAGACTTCGTTCGGTGCGTATTCTGTTATTGTATTGCCGATTGTCACCACCAATCCGTCCGTACCTGAAAATAAAAGTTCTTTATGGTATATTCCGGAAAAACCGCTTGTTTGAATCAACACCCTGATATTTTTATCAAACGGAGGCTGCACTTGCTTTGTGTCCTCCAAAACTTCCTCTTTTGCCGTGCCGTCAGAGGCATTTTCTGCTTCCCCGTTCTGCGCATTTTCCGTCCCGCTGTCCTCCTCATGCGTTTTTCCCCCGCCAAACTCTACCGTAACGCCGCATTGATAAATTCCAAGCGAAAGAATCATCCAGAGAATCACAATAGCAATTTTTCTAAACTGTCTTACCCTATCCTCCCGAATACGGACACCTCCCAATATTTTTTTACTTATCAAATCAAGCAGAGTTCCCTGTTCACCGCACCCCATTCACCAATTCAGCGGCATACATCCTCTGCATGGAACTGCACAATTAGAGCTGTCCCAATAAGCTTTGATTATACAAGATATAGTATAAATCGCAACACGGTGTTAGACTACCTTGTATACATTTAACTTAATGCGACAACCTCGCGCGCTGGGCACTCGCCAGCTTCATTGGCATCTTCCTTGGAATGCCCATATGCATAAAAAAAGCACGCAAAAAAGCAGCCTATTTAGGCTGCCTTTCTTTCGTGCTTCCCCAAAATGCCGGCTCCTGTATTTTGACTCCTAGCCAACGCTAGGTGGGCAACCGCAACCATCTCGCTGCCTTCCCCTGACCATACTGGGGGGCTTGACATTAATCAGGCAATATAGGAATCCCGTTTAAAGTAATGTAGGTTCAAAATAACAGGAGTTATCGCACATTTCAGATTAATTTTAGTATACCCTATTCAATAAAAAATATCAACTGTTAAACCTTATTCAACATTACTAAGATTTAGCAAAAATTTTTTGTTATTTTACATATAGAAATTTTAGTGCTTTAGTGCGTAAAACTTATGAACCCCTTTACCTGACCTCTTAACTTCATATAAAGCCTTATCCGCTTCCTTAATCATTTGCTCCAACTCCTCGTCACTATGCAGGGAATTGACATAGCTAATGCCAATAGAGCAGGAAATCCGTTCCGCTTTGGGAATTTTAACCGCCTTTTTTAACTTCTCCTTAATAATTGATTCAAATCCGTCCGCCGCTTCGATTGCTGCATAAATCCGCTGTGCCGCCTCCTCAATGCGTCTGCGTTCATCCGTGAAAAATGTCGCCAGAAATTCGTCGCCGCCATAACGCGTTACAAAACCCTCCTTGCCAACTTCCCTTCGGAAAATATCCGCCATTTCCATTAATATAATATCACCGACACCATGCCCATATGTATCGTTATAATGTTTAAAGTTATCCAAGTCAATATACATTACAGTAATTGGCTGCATCTGATCCGCCGAACCTTTATGTATCAGCATTTCGATATTTAAATAAAATCCCTCTCGGTTGTATAAGCCTGTCAGTTTATCCGTTACTGCCAAATAGTTCAACTTATCATTCATCTGTCGGATTTTTTCATTTGCTTCCAGCATATCCACCGCTGTCAAAAGCTGCCGCATTAGAAATTCAAATATCGCATAGTCCCCATCATCTAATAGATAGCGATTCGACAGCGTATGCCAGTTTTCTTTCATTTCGATATACGCAATCATTATTGCTTTTAAAGAATCATTATAGTAAAAAGGTATCCCGATAATCGAGCAAATTTTATTTTTATCAAAATGCATTACAATATCCAGATAATCAATATAATTGTTGTTAATCTTAGACGTAACAACACCTAGACGATTCCGATAGAAAAAGTTTTCTATTTTTTCACGCCGTTCACCTACAAATGCATATCCCATATTGTTAAAAATTTCTTCTGGCTGCCCCTCATAGTATTTTATCAGCAGCATTTTGTCAATATTAAAGTTGTGAATAAACGCATTTACTGCTGTTTCTACTAAATCTTCTTTCTTTTTATCCGTAATCTCGACCATTTTCTGCCAAGCCGAAACAAATACCATGCGCTTTTGCTGCTCTTGGTTCTCCTTAAAAACTGCTGCATGACGCAGTACATCATCTACCTCACGAATCAAGAACGCAGGAAGTCCTAAATGATATTGCTCTCTGCAGGCGGACTCCTCTGTAAGCTGCGCCTGCAATTCCTTAACTTTCTGTTTACATCCCTGTTGCTGGTAAAAAGCAATCGCACCTTTCAAACGCTGAACAGCATCCTCCTCACGTCCCATTAGGCGATACAGCTTCGCCAGTTCCGTAATATATTGGTGAAAAATATAAAACTGGTTTCCCACAGAAATGTCAATACAGCCTGCTGCCATCTCAAAATTCTTCAGCGCCTCGTGATAATCCCCTTTTCGCATTGACTGAACGCCTACGATATAATAATAGATAAACAAATCATCCTTACAAGTTGTATAGTCATGTATCATTTTCTGATGATCTGTTTCCTCGCAGCGCCCAATAATATGCTCCAAAAATAATTGGGTCTTTTCCGTATATACCGCGCACATTAAATCATTTCCCATATAATAACTGCAAATCGCCATAAGTCCCGCAAGTTTTGAAATATTGCATACCCGCAGGCTGTTCATCTTCATATCCTTTACAATACGAAACGCAATTTCCAGATACTGATACGCGCTTTTGTAATCCTGTGCCATAATACAGTTAATTGCCATATTGTAGAGCGTTTCACCTACATAGTCAATCTCCTCCAATGACAAAAAAATAGTAAGCGCCTTATGGTAGCAGTCCGATGCCTTATCATAATCCTCCATTGCAGAAGAAATATATCCGACGCCGTTATAAATCATCGCCTCCTCATGTTCACTTTTTCCGCATACCATTTCATGACATTTCCCATAATAATAACTCGCCGTCTTAAAAAATCCGTTTGTGGAAGCAATCATTATGTTGTTCTGATATGCTTCCATCATAAAATATGCATTTCCAAGACGTTTCATAATATCAATTCCCTGATTGAAATGCACCAGACGCTCCTCAAGTTTTGTTTCATCCGCAAACAGTGCCGGATCGTTATCATAGGCATATACATAAATATGCGCAAGGTGGTTCCAATAATGATACTTTTTGGCAAGATGAATAATTTCTTCATCAATTTTCAAGTCGTTGGCACAGAAGAAAATATTATGCCACCCTGCCATCTGTACCATTACATATAAAATCTTCGACTCAAATACCCGAAATTCATCCTTATACCGCTCGGCTATCGCAAGGCAGTTTTCAGCATACGCCAGCGCTTCGTCCAGTTTTCCGTTATACATATGCGCCAGCCCCATAAAATACTGATACCGGAAATCCAAATTGACATCTGCACCTGGTACTTCCATTTCCCGCATTTTCTCGCATAAAAGCAGCGCCTGTGAAAAGTCCTGTGTATAAATAGAAACCAAAATATATAACTCCAAAATCCTTCTATGATACTGCTGTTCCACTTCCATAGCTTCCACTGTAATCATTTTGTACATAATTTCCAGATAGTAATGCGAATGAGAAAAATCCAAACCCAGCAGCAGATTTTTCACCTTAATAATATCGCCTTCAATATCTCTTGTATTTAACTGAAATGTATTGGCAAGGCTTTCATTTTGGTAACTAGACCCATGACTTGTTTCCAAAATACTCTCCCGATCCGTCAAAAAACGATAAAACCGATTCCACAATGGGACAATATGCGGCAGCGGCATTTTTGCTTCATTATATGTCGCTACTACCAAGATATTTTTGCAGGTTTCATCCTCCATCATATTGTGGATCACATGAAATGCAGAACCGCTTGCATACTGAAGCTCATTTAGCAGAAAAACAATTTTATTTTCTCCAGCGATATATTGCAGCAAATTTACAACAGCAGTTGCAATTTTCTCCTGTTCAAATGCAACTTCGTCAATTAAAAGCGCCTCCTCTCGAACACAAACCCCAGTTCTAAGAAAACTTTTCAGCACAGATTTATGAAGGCTGTAAACGGCACACTGATCTAATATCTTGTCGATTTCCTCGTCAGAACATTGTTTGAGCATCTTCCTTGCATAGTCCAAAAAGGGTTCAAATACACCGACCAGCTTCGTCAGTTTGTATTCATGTAGATGCACAAAGGTATGCGGCTCTCTCTGCTCCACCTTCTTTTTATCCGCTTCTCCAAATGCCAGCGTATTATAATGCTTCATTAAAAGAAAGCTGTTGCTTCCCTTTTTTGCCCCTTTTTCTGATTCAAATAACAGCCTGTCCCTTATAATTTCATATAAATTAACATTCATGTATTTTCCCCTCTATTACAATCAGTCGGGTAAATATGCCCATTTTTTAAGCATTTTTACCCGACTCTATATAATCGAATGTATTCTATTAGCGCAGAATTTCAGACCAATCCGTTATTCCAATAAAAGATTTTGCCCATTCCAGATATTGTTTTGCATTTACGCCGTCCATATTTTGATATAGTTCCTGCGAAATACCAGAAAGCCTTGTATCCACTTTCGGCTCACTGTATTCCAAAAGATAGATAATCTCGTCAATAAACGGATTATCCCGCGCCGCCACATAGGAAGCACCAAGTGCCGCGGCCTGCACTTCTGTTCCCTGTGCATTGGTATAGCCAACTTCACTTAAAATAATATGCCTTACGCTCCCATCTGGTGCAAGCATTTGTGGTGTCTGCATAAAGTCTGTTAACACCGATAAATTCTGACAAGTAATATATTGTCCGGACTCCACTTGCTGGGCATAAATATCACCGTTTTTGCAGCCAGACATATCCCAGAATTTCGAGTATGTCAGCGGTGCTGCATATGGATGCTGCGCCAGTCCCCAAGGAATATCACCGCCCTCTTTTATTGCTGCATCAAACTGCATTAAAAAGTCCTTCCCATCTATTACTTCAAAATATTCTGCGGATTCTGGTGTCAAATTTTTATCCCAATATTGATCAATACACACATAAACTCTTGCATTTGCGTTGGTACTCATAATTGCATTATATGCTACGCGGAACGCTTGCGCATATTCTCGAATATAATTCTCCCAGTCTGTCCACGCCATATAATTCCATGTGCGCACATTTACTTCATTGCCAATAATCCAATTCTCGCCACCTTTGGAGTTTGCCGTATAATACTCCATTTTCTCCACAAGCGCCTCCACACCTTCAGCATCCGAAGCATTCAGCATATAATATTTCGGTTTGACACGGTGCGTGTCCTCTGCACGCGCTGCTGCTCTTGACATTGGATGCGTCAGCGTTTCGCTTGCTCCGGTGTTCATCACCTGGATTGTCTTGTAAATCCACCCAATTTCCGGTCCATAACTGTCATCCAGAAATAGATTAATAAAATCCTGCCCCTGCGTTGTTTTTTTAGATCGCGGATAACGCATTAAGGTATTCCACGCCAATGCTTCTGGATTGGTAATATACATTGGCTGCGTTAACATTTTCACCATTCCGCCTGACCGAATGCCGATTGCGAACTTAGAGTACAGCCTGGTTTGTGCGGTTCTGAAATTTACTGGGAAAGTAAATTCCACCTGTAATCCGTCTGCTGTCATCTGCTCTAACGGCATATTGTCAATTATAGGAGTTTGCGCAGTAATCTCATATTCATAAGGTGCCAATTCAAATAAGTATAATATATTATTGTCACAAACAATTGGCGCTGCAAAAACTGCCTGATATGTAACTGTTCCGTTTTTATCCACTGTACACGTCGTTTGACTTGCTGGTTGCGACGTCTGCAAGTATGCCCACCCTGACTGTGCTGTCAGTACAGAATTAATATCTTGAGTTATTTCTGCGGGCTGAACTAGATTGCCTATAGACTGCTGCATAGCTGACGCAGGCTGCGCTGTCTGTGTATTCTGTACAGTTTCGGCTGCCTGTTCACTTTGTATTTCCTGCACTGTTTGAGCGGTCTGCGTACCTTGTATTTCCTGCATAGTTTCAACTGCCTGTTCACTCTGTATTTCCTGCATGATTTCAGCGGTCTGTTCACTTTGTATTTCCTGCATGGTTTCGGCGGTCTGTTTACTTTGTATTTCTTGCATCATTCTTACTGCCTGTGTTGTCTGGCTTTCCAAGCAGGCCGCTTCTGCGGCATAAGCCTGCAATCCCATACTGCCTGTCAATACGCCTATCCACAGAAGCATCCATATTTTCCCTGTTCGTTTTTTCTTCCTCATGTACCTGCCCTTCTAGGAACATTGCCAAGATGCCTGTCCCAATTTTTCCTGTATTTCTCAAAGTGTTTTTATTATAGCAACTTGGCAATTTTTTGTCAATCAGATACAAGGATTTCCAATATATTCCGAATCGGGTAGTGTTAACAGTTCAGATAACCCATTGAACTGTTACGTATCCAGCCATTAGAAATCGCTTCGCGATGGGCTGGATACCTCCAACCACTACATTTTATTACGGTCAGCGCAGTAAATGCGCAGACCTACCTGAACTGTTACGGGTAGTGTTACAATTCACACTCATGCCAGTTTTTATTAGCTTATAAGTTACTGAGGTGTGAATTATAACAGACTTTGCACGCAAAATGCTAAAGTAAAAAAGCGAAAGCTTTTAGCATTTTGGCGCATGATTCCCACTACTTTGGCGTGGGTGTGAATAGTAACCGGGTAGTTATACTGAGGCTGTCGCAATAAGCTTTGATGATACAAGATATTGTATAAAACACAGCATGGTATTATGCTATCTTGTATACATTTTCCTTAATGCGACAGCCCCAGTTGCGCCAGCCGAAAAACAACAATTTTCCTTTATGCGACGGTGTGCATATAGTATACTTAGCGTCAGTCATTTCGATACTTAGGAACTATATATTTTTCTCCCTATCAAAATGCACTTTTCTTTGAAATTGTAAAATGACTTTAAATAAATCTCCGTCAATTACAATTTGCAGTTCTCCTCCCATAATTTCAACAAGGCTCTTGGCTATTGAAAGTCCCAGTCCATGCCCTTCTGTATTTCTGGACTTATCACCGCGCACAAAACGCTCTGTCAATTCATCACTGCTGATATTCAGCGGAAACTTTGACATATTGCGGAATGTAATCTCAACATACTCTGACTGTGTTCCAAGATTGACATACACTCTGGAATGGGGTTGTGCATATTTGCAAATATTATTCATTAGATTGTCCACCACACGCCATAGATGCCTTCCGTCAGCTAAAATATAAAATGTTTCTTCTGGTTTATTGATAATTAATTCCAAGCCAGCGGCAGAAAGTTTCTCCTCAAATTCCCCTACTGTCTGTATCAGAAAAACGCCAACATCCAACTCCTCCTTTACAACGGATATATTTCCGGATGACGCTTTCGACGCTTCGACCAAGTCCTCAATTAATTTCTTTAACTTTGAGGACTGCCGTTCGAGCACTTCCAAATATTCCGCAGCCTTTTCATTATGCAATTCCTCTTTCTGCAAAAGATCCACATAGTTAATAATAGAAGTGAGCGGTGTTTTAATATCGTGAGATACATTCGTAATCAATTCCGTTTTCAGACGCTCACTTTTCATGCGTTCCTCTACTGCCTTCGACATACCCTCTCCGATTTGATTTAGATTTTCTCCATGTTTTTTGCACTCCCAGAACATCTTATCGGTATTAATACAGTACTGCAGATCCCCTTGTGCAAGATGCCTGCTGCCTTCCTGTAAATCACGCATCTGCAGCACCAGCAAAACAAGCAGAAGCAAAACAACTGCCTTCTCTATAATCCACAAAAATAATACTCCGTTTTGTGACCAAATCGCCAATAATAGTATCCATTCTACAAACGACAAAATTCCATACACACCAAGCAGTTTCCACAAAATACCAATATTTTGGCTTATCAAAGAACAAAAGCCGCGGATACGCACATTAATCCATTTTAACACTATATAACATATAGTATTCTGCCACCATTTCCCATACTTAATTCTTACACTAAAGCCCAATAAATACCATAACGCAATCCCTGCCCCCACTAATAGTACTATTGCAACCATACTTAATAGCAAAACAAGATCTTCCATATTTATATGAATAATCAAACGCAGCATTACAACAAGCCCTGCTGCCACCAAAAATACTGCTACAGTCCAAATATCAAACGGAATTTTATCCGGAAATGGCAATAATACAATTTCCTCCCTATATTTCCGATGCCCTGCTGCCGCCATTAAAAATACAAACGCCGCAAACGCTAAGATTCCAAAAAGCACCAATCCCACAAGCGCACTCTCTCCAAAGTAATAAAGTATATCTATCAGTAAAAATTCCTGTGCATATCCACCTTGAATGAATCCTTCTGTTACATTTTCTGAAATCAACGATACTACCCAATACACATTCCGCTCTACTGGTGTAGAAAGCATTAAAGTATAATTTTCGTTTAGATAATATTCTGTCGCATCGCTGAACTCCTGTTTGGATATATTCTTTGAATTAATGAATGTTAATTCTTCTGCCTGTAGATAACGAATATCATCCAGCAAGATCTCTCCCCAATTATTATAAGAAAAGCCTGTATTATCAAGCTGCTGAAAGGTAACAAATCCTTTCTTTCCTTCTCCTGTAAGAATCTGCTGAATTGTTCTTTCTCCCGTACTGGTTTCAGTTTCTGTTTCGTTTACTGATTCTGTTTCGCTTTCTGATTCCATTTCGCTTTCTAATTTCGTTTCGCTTTCTGATTTGATTTCGCTTCCTAATTCTGTTTCGTTTTCTTGCGCTAACATATTTTGTTCAGGATTTTCTTCCACCTCTTCCTGAAACCGTTCATCTATCGTTGTTTCTTCAAACTCTGCTTCCCCTATCACAGATGTATCCATATATTTATATGCTTTTTTCTCAAAATCATAAACATAATTATATTGATATGTTTTCTGATCTGTTTCATACGTAAGACAAATATTCTGTACTGGATAATATTCCCCTTCGGCATGGTAATAAAAAATTCCTCCGCTTGTATCATAACATATTTTGTCCGCGTAAAGTCCCAGCCATTCCTTTGTATTTCCTTCTTCGGTATGGTAATAACTAGTTCTGCCGTCTGGATTATAAACGATCATATCTTCATAAGATTCGGGCAATTCTGCTGTATTTTTATTTCCCCAGCCATCCGCTTCATTTATTTTCTGAATTGCCTCTCTGTCCTGCATATATTCTTTATATGTTCCTCTATAATTCATTGATATATTCCCATTACGTGAACCGCTGCTGTACTGAAATATCTGACAATAAAACAAATCTTCCGCATTGATCTCTTGTTTAAAACCCTCCATAAAAAAATTGCTTTGAATATAAGTATCAGGATTATTTAAATCCATTTCTCTTAAATCCTGATTTTTATTTTCTATAATGCCGTACCGAAACCCCAATTCTGCTAAGTTGGAAGCATTTTGTGCAAATTCTTTTTCCTGAAATGCTTTTAACGAATAATTTTCATTGATATTGCGAAGTATTCGCTCTTTTTCTTCCTCATAAGGTATTTGAAAAAAATCTTCCGTTACACCAACGACCATAATTGCACCGAAAAAAAGCGTTCCTGCAATTCCTGAAAAAAACAATATCCATGCGATTATCTTCGCAGTCAAAGATCCTCTTATCCGATTCATATTAATACCTCATCCCTTCTTATTCCTCAATTTTATAACCGCGCCCCCAAACAGCTTTTAAGTACCGCGGCTCTGCCGGATTGTATTCCAATTTTTCCCGCAAATGCCGAATATGCACCGCTACGGTATTCTCTGTACCGTAGGGATTATCTTTCCATACCGCAGAATAAATCTGCGACGGCGAATATACTTTACCAATATTCTGCATTAACAGCTTTAGGATATCATATTCTGTTGGCGTCAGCGCAACGCGTTCTCCGTCCAGTGTAACCTCCTTTGTACGGTCGTCCAGTTCAATCCCGCCTATCGACAATATCTCACTTTCTTTTTGCACTAAACTGCCGCCTAGCTGCATAAAACGCCTTAGCTGCGACTTCACCCGCGCCTGTAATTCCACAGGATTAAACGGTTTTGTCACATAGTCGTCTGCGCCGATATTCAGCCCAAGCACTTTGTCCGTATCCTCACTCTTCGCTGTCAACATAATCACTGGAACATTGCTGATTTCCCGCACTTTCGCCATTGCAGAAATTCCATCCATTACAGGCATCATAATATCCATTAGCACCAGATGAATTTCTTCTGCTGCAATAATTTCCAGCGCCTCCTTTCCATTAAAGGCCTCGAAAACTTGATATCCCTCCGCCGCAAGATAAATTTTCAGCGCGGATACAATATCCTTTTCATCATCACATACCAGTATATTCGCATTTGTTATATTATACATTAGTTATCTTTACCTCCAAGCTAGGGAGCCGCAGTTGCATTACTATACATCATACCAATTAGCTCCTGTATGTTTATATAAACCATTTCACAATTATCATGACAACAATAGTATATAATTTATTTGTTTAAAATCCAAGAAGGGAAATGTTTAAGATTTGTTAAAGATATCATTTTCATAGCTCTGGAAATTCATTAATACATTTTTCTATCCTACTCGCCAAGCAGCCCATGCATTGCTTTTGCGGCTTATATTTTTTGCACGGATCGATGCATAAAAAGAACTGCCGGTTTTCCCGACAGTCCCTTTTTATTTGTATTTCTTTATATTACGAGTAGTTCATTTTATAAACCAAATTTTTCTTGTACAAAGATTGCATCAATCAATCTTTCATCTCAACATCGTACAAACAATTAGCACTGCTCAACCAGTTTCTTTAACGCTGCAAGTGCTTCGTCCGGAAGTTTATCATAGCCTTCCTTCTTTGTTGCAAAGCCTTCTACTGCATCTACACGATTCTGCATAGCAGCCTTTAATGCATCTGTGTAAGCCTTGTCATCCATATTGGGTTTAAAGTCTGCGGTCTTTCCTGACCAATCATACATAATCTCAATATCGTCAAAATTGCCCCACTTCTCGAACTGAGCCTTTCCTTCTACGATTGTTTCCAAAATGCCTAATGTATCTGCTGGTTTCACCTTTGTTCCCATAAAGTCGCCTGTATTAACGATATAGCAGTCTACATTCTTCTCCTCTACCAGCTTCTTAAACTTCTCATAGTCGTTTACTAGCGGATATGTTCTGAACGGATTTGCATAAGGAACAATTCTTAATGCATTTAAGTCTGTACCTGCTGCAACACGCTCTGCTGTAGAAGTCTTAGTTGCAAGTGTAGCACCCATAACAGATGCCAATGCTGCACCCTTTAATTTTACAACAGGTGGAATTGTTGGGTCTTTCATAATCCAGAAAATAGCGTTAACTGGTGCATCAATCTTATCTACACGGTTCGGTGACCAAAGTTTCGACTTAATTGCACGTCCATTACCATTTCTAATATCCTCTGTTACCAACTGGATCTTTCCGTTCTCATCCATTGTAGCAGAGCAGTTCTGTGCAGATAATAGATATTCATTATCTGGGCAGCCCGTCGGATAATCTGCTGTCTTATCAAAGTAAGTCGGCTCTAATGCGATAGATGCGCAGGTATCTGTATTAATAATAAATGCATCATCATGAAGAACTTTAATGCCGCCAAACTGATCGTATTTGCCGCTGTGTTTTGCATGTGTCAAAGTAGATTTACCAGAGCCTGACAATCCATATACAGATGCAACAAACTTCTTTCCGCCCTCAAGAGAGTACTCTTTTTGTCCGCCATGGCAAGATGCATAACCATTTCTGTTTGCAAGTGCCCAGGCCATTGTCAATGTGCCTTTTTTGTGCTCACCAAAATACTTCATACCAAGAATTGCTGCACAGTTCTGGTTCGTATCAAAGTAGCAAAGTGTAAGAGGATCGCTTAAGCAGCTATAATCAACGTCTGGTGCTTCATGCGGTGCCCACTGTGGATCTGAGAAGATATAGATATCTGGTTCTTTGCCATCTCCAACTGGCTTAGACTTCTTGTACATCTTTACATACTCATCTGACATGTATTGGAAGTTAATCATCCAATTATAAAGAAGGTTTTCCTCTCCTTCTGGAATCAAAAGATGTGCTTTTACCATAAACTCAGGATCAAGACCCACAAAGCACTCTGCATGATACATTGTCTTCCAGCGTGTTTCATAAACAGCATCCATAACCACTTTATCCAGTTTCACTTCGTCAACGCCTGGCTCACCTTTAATACGGCGCGCTGCTGCATAACGTCCCGTAACAGCACCATCATTAAATAAAAGAACCCTTGCATCCTTTTCAAGACCGAATGTATCTCCGTCCTTGATTGGCATGTCCGTAACAATGGTTCCCGGAGAGTTTTTCGCAAGTTCGTATGCTTCCTTTAAAGTATTTACCTTAACTACATTATTTCCATAGAATGCAGCTTCGATAATAGAACGTGTCTTTGAAAAACCTACTTTTCCGGCACCAATTTCAGAAATTGGATAATACGCTTTTGTTGACATACAATATCCTCCTTAGATAAACATTATTTTATTTCAAACCGCTGTGACAGCGAGCATGAGCTATGCACATGGTCAGCAGCAAATTCCATCAATTCTCTGCCTATAATGCTTGACCGTCATAGGCGCTGTACTATGGAAGCTGCACGTTTCTAATATTATCTCAAATCATTGTGGAAAAGTCAATAAAATTAACATAAACTTCTAAAAATATAATATAATGCGTTACAGTCACTATGCTTTCTTACGGGGCTGTCGCAATAAGCTTTGATTATACAAGATATCGTGCAGAACGTAATATATTGATATAATATCTTGTATCGTTTTTTCTTAATGTGGCAGCCCCTAGACTAAACTGTAACTATATTTCAGACCTTAACCAAATTTTTTATAAAGTTTCCGACTTGTATGTACAAAACTATTGTATTTTCCAAAATTTCGAGTATAATCGAGTATCATATTGTCAAACAAATTAGGCGTTTCGTTTATTACGGGACTTATAAAGCACCTAATCTATAACATACAAAAAGGAGAAAATGACATATGGCAAGAAAAATTGCTTTTTTTGATATTGATGGAACTCTGACCTCGGAAATTGATGGCAGCATTCCAGAAGACGCTGCTTCTGCAATTGCACAAGCGCGCACAAACGGAAATCTAATGTTTATCAATACAGGGCGATGCTTTCAAAATATAGGACGCCGTTTTCGAGATATCGGTTGGGACGGATATGTGTGTGGCTGTGGCACTAATATTTACTGCCAAGGACAAGATGTTCTCCATATCGCGCAGACACACTCTACAACAATGCAGCTTTTATATGCAGCACGCACAACAGACGTTGATATTTTGTTTGAATCCCGCAATTTTGTAGCGTTTGATTTGTCACGCCCGCTGCACCACCCAGACGCAGTGCGCCAATACGAATCGTTTGCCCGCAAGTATTATGATATGCCAGAAGACTTGGAAAATCCAAACTTTTTTATGGATAAGTTCGTTATTTGGTATCAGGAAGAAAGCCAACTCAAAGCGTTTCGCCGTGTCAGTGACAAATGGTTTGACTGTATTGACAGAGGTGGAACATTTCGAGAATTTGTGCCTTACGGATACTCCAAAGCAACAGGTATTCAGTATGTACTAAACCATTATCATTTAGATTTATCCGGTGCTTACGCGCTTGGGGACAGCAACAACGATTTGTCTATGCTCTCCTACGTTCCCCACAGTATCGTTATGGGCAATGCGACACCAGAAAGTCTCTTTGCGCAAGCAGAATATATCACTGCAAAATCTAGCTGTGGTGGAATCCGACAGGCATTAGCTTATTATGGTTTTCTTTGACAACAAAATTTTCTGTGTATACCAAAACAGAGTCATACATACTATAATCATCATTAGCATATTACTCCACGGTGCTCCTATGTTTTCCAAACTGTAGTTAAATCCTAAGAAAATTAGCGGCAAGTGCGCAATTCCCCAATAAAAACCATTGAGCAGTACACCCTTTCTCATACCATACACTGCAACTTGTTTGGGAAGCAAGTATTCCCGCCAACCAATTTCCTCGCCAAGCTCCAACAGTTGAATTAGAATACATCCTGCTGCAATCAATACACACACTACACTAAATGACAGCGGATTCATAATCCGTATCACCTGTTTCGTTCCTATTAAAAAGACTGGCATGGGGGTGAATTGTAACTGTATAGGTTATTTTTAAACAGTTCCTTAGCCACAACTATTTACAATTGTGTGACAGATTGTTATAATAAATTTGAAATAGCTGGCACATTAATGTGCCAAACATAATTCTAATCACAAAAAGAAAACATAAGTCGTGTATTACAGTTATGTATTTCACAAATATATAGATATTGACAAAAATAGGAGAATTCTATGGAACAAAATTTAATGGCGCCGTTGTGGCTAAAATATCCATCTATACCAGAGGGAAGTATCGGTTGGCGCATGGGATATGGGGAAAGTTATGCCGAACAATTTTATCAATGGTTTTATAAGCTGACACCGGAAGAACAAAACGATTACAAATATAAATTCCCCGAACCAGTCTGCTGGTCGCTTTCTGAGCATAATATCAAACGCCGCGGTGATTTTTGGCTTTATAATTGGGAAGCAGCAAAGTCCAATATGGAATCTGTTGAATCGCTGAAAAAAGACCAAAGAATCGGAATCAAACGAAAGACAGTCTTTTTCTGGGGACATCATCCGCAGAAAGATGGCTATGTTGGAAAGGAATGTTTCAGTCAGTGGTATCGGGCAGATTTCTATGTGGGACATTTAAAATATTGTTGTATGGAACAATATATGATGTCGAAAAAAGCATTGCTTTTTGGTGATACCGAAACGAATGAAGAGATAATGAATGCTACGTCACAAGGTAAAATAAAAAGTTTAGGAAGATCTGTCAAAAATTTTAATGAAGGCGTCTGGAAAGAATGGAAACAACTTATTGTTTTAACAGGCAATTATTATAAATTTTCTCAATTAAAAGATGCAAGACGTGTTCTATTGGAAACAGGTGACGCAATTCTCGCTGAAGCGAGTCCCAACGATACCATTTGGGGAATCGGCATGGCTGCAAAAGAAGCGCAGCACAGCGCCCCAGCACAATGGCGCGGAAGCAATCTGCTAGGCTTTGCGCTGATGACGGTTCGTGCAGAAATTGCACGACTGCGCAAATATGAAAACGAAATCCTTAATTCTTAGAAAGATACGTTTCCTTAATGTAAGGCGTTGTTTTTCGGCATCATATTCATATTGTCTGGAAAGTAGAATTTCTGAAAAAATGTTCCTTTAGTTCAGCTATACTCCTTGGTATAATGTTCAAATTATAAGGTGCTGTCGCATTAAGCCAAATGCATACAAGATCGTTTAATACCGTGTTGTGATTTATACTATATCTTGTATAATCAAAGCTTATTGCGACAGCCCCTGTTTCTCTTGGTTACATCTATTTACATCCGCTCCGGCGCTGAAAATCCAAGCAATTCTATACAGGTTTCCAACACATCCCTTGTCAGGATAAGCAAGGCGATCCAGCCTGTTTTCTTTGTTGTATCTATCTCTGTTAGAATTTTGGTTTCATGATAAAAATGGTTAAACGCATCTGCCAAACCATAGATATACGCACAAACCTTATGCGGTGCGTACTCCTCACATGCAGCTTCTATGCTGGCGTTAAATTTGGCAAGTTCCATCATAAGCTGCTTTTCGCTTTGATTCACAGGTGCATTTATATGAGCATACACCTGCTCACAGTTTCCGCCTTCCTCCGCAAATTTTGCAAGAATGGATTTAATACGTACAATTGTATAAAGAATATAAGGCCCCGTATTGCCCTCAGACGACGTAAATCGGTCAATATCAAAAATATAATCTTTAGAAGCCTGATTGGATAGATCACCGTATTTTAGCGCTGCCATGCCTACTATTTGTGCTGTAGGCTTTGCTTCTTCTTCGGTAAGTTCATATTTGGGATTTTCCATAATCTTTTTCAGCATCTCATCATTGATATCCCGAATCAAACTTTCTAACCGCATAACGCCACCATCACGCGTCTTAAACGGTTTTCCGTCTGCGCCATTCATTGTACCGTTGCCAATATGCACCAGCTTCGTTTCTGGTTTAACCAACTTTGTTTTTCTTGCGCATCGAAACACTTGTTCAAAATAGAGATCCTGCCGTTTGTCGGTTACATAGATAATTTCATCTGGTTGATTCTGCTCCATACGCATCATAATGGTTGCAAGATCCGTCGTATTATACAGATATGCGCCGTCTGATTTTAATATCATACATGGCGGAACTTCTTTGGTATCGGTTTCCTCCTTTACATCAACCACAAGTGCGCCCTCACTCATATAAGCATAATTGCCTTTTTTCATATAATCAACCATTTCTGGTATACGATCATGCACCGTGGACTCGCCGTTCCACAAATCAAACTCTACTCCCAATATCTGATATATTTTCTTTAAATCCGTTACAGAAACATCCACAATATGCTTCCAAAGCGCACGATACCCTCTTACACCGCTTTGCAGCTTAAAGGTACACGCCATGGCATCTGCTTTATATGCTTCATCTTCCTTGGAACGCTTACTTGCAAAAGGATAAATCTCCTCCAATTCCGCAATTGTAAATGGCGGCTCTGTGGGATACTCCCCTGTATAGTTCTCATCAAAATATACAAGGTCAGGCTTGCGGACTTTTAACTCATTTATCACAAGCCCCATTGGCTGCCCCCAGTCGCCCAAATGCACATCCCCTACAACATGATGCCCTATATATCGTGCAATGCGCTTTACACTTTCGCCGATAATAGCCGGACGCAAATGCCCTACATGAAGCGGTTTTGCAATATTCGGCCCGCCATAGTCAATTACAATTTCACGCGGATTCCTTATTTCCTCTAATCCAAACTTTTGTTCTAAACGCATTTCCTTTATATAATCGCCTACAAAAGCCTCTGTCAGCGTCAAATTTAAAAAGCCGGGTGCCACTGCTTCCGCTTTTGCAAATACTGCGCTGTCTGCAAGTTTTGCTGCCACTTCATTGGCAATCATAATTGGCGCTTTTTTATATTGTTTTGCACCTGCCATAGCACCATTACATTGATATTCGCACAAATCAGGACGATTCGACTCGGTTGCCCTTCCTAATTCACGATCGTATCCCGCCTGCTCAAATGCGTTTTTAATTTCTTCCGAAATCCGATCTAATAACTTGTCCATCTTATATTACCATGTTCCTTTCCTAACTCTTAACCTTCAACGTTTTGAATACACGCACCCGCAATAGTCTTGCCGATACAGTCCATACTCCGCCGATAATTCTATGGAACGCTTATATCCATTCTTCTTCTTAAAATCACAAGGCAGCCATGCCACTTGGTACTGCTGCGCAAGCTGTTCGCCAATTTCGTTTAATTTACGTGCATTTTTCAGCGGGCTAATTGTCAAAGTTGTTGTGAAATATGCAAAATAAGAGTTCTGCGTATTTAGCTGTTCCTTCTGATTATATTCCTGTGCTAATTGTGCCGTTTTCTCTAGGCGCAGCCGATAACAGGCAAAGCACCGTTCTCCGCCCTCTGGACACTGTTCTAATCCTTTTGCAATCTGATAAAATTCTTCTGGTTGATAATCGCCCTCTATCACAGAAATCGGATATCCGCATTCCATCAAATCGTTATATGCACAAATCAAGCGTTTCTGCTCCTGCATCCGTTTCTGATACTCCTGTTCCATAGAGATATTTGGGTTATAATAAAATACAGTAATCGCAAAATATTGTCTAAGATATTGCAGCACATAGCTACTGCAAGGCGCACAGCAGCTATGCAGCAAAAGACGTGGTATATTATAATCCGCGCCCTGCGCTTCTGCACATTCTTTGCTGCTTTTTATCTGCTCTGCTATTTTATCCAATTCCTTCTGATAATTCCACATTTGCTGTTTGTTGTTTTGAGAAACATTTGTACGATTACTATCTTTCATTATTGAATATTCGCCTCCTTGAAGCCGCCTTTTCCATCTCCGGAAATAGTTACCGCGTGATCGGTAAACATTTCATCATTATCATAATAGAGATCAAATGCCTCATTTTTAGAAATTACAATATTGGAAATTGTCCTACAGAGTCCGTTCCTTTATTTTCCTCTAATTTAATTCTACAACGTTCCCCATTTCATTCTGCTCTATGCCCCTGATTTTCAAACGGCATTTCAAAAAATCCAAAGTTTTTACAATTCTGCAATATTCACCAACGTCAACGGATTATCATTTTTATTCTCCAAGCTGGTTGCCAATGCTTTTGCTGTGTCAAGTGCTGTAATACAATTTACGCCTGTTTCAATAGAAGTTCTACGAATTAAGAAGCCATCTCTGGACTTATCGCGCCCTTGTGTCGGCGTATCAATAACAAGATCAATTTTATGTCCTAAAATTAAATCCATTACAGTAGGCGACTCTTGATGAATTTTATTGACTTTGCGTGCTTTGACTCCTGCGTCATTTAACGCTTTCGCAGTACTTCTTGTCGCGTAAATCTTATAGCCTAACCGCTCAAACCGCCTGCCGATTTCAATTGCTTCGCCCTTGTCGGTATCCTTCACAGTAATAATCATCTGGCGGTGCTTAGGAAGGTCAATGCCTGCGCCAAGAAATGCTTTATACAACGCTTCATTAAAGGTTTTCGCAATGCCAAGACATTCGCCTGTCGATTTCATTTCCGGTCCAAGACTGATTTCTGCACCTCTGATTTTTTCAAAAGAAAAGACAGGCATTTTAATTGCCACATATCCTGCTTCTTTTTGCAGTCCCGGCTCATACCCCAATTCGCGAATCGTCTTGCCGATAATTACTTCCGTTGCCAAATCGACAATCGGAATGCCCGTTACTTTGCTAATATAAGGAACGGTTCGCGACGACCGCGGATTCACTTCGATTACATACACTTCCTCATCCACTGCAATAAACTGAATATTTATCAGTCCTTTTACATGAAGCGCCTTTGCCAGACGCCTTGTATATTCTGCAATGGTTTCCCGCACTTTATCGCTAATCGTATGCGCCGGATAGACAGAAATCGAATCGCCGGAATGAACGCCTGTTCTCTCAATATGTTCCATAATCCCCGGAATTAAAATATCCGTTCCATCGCAAACCGCATCAACCTCAAGTTCCTTCCCTTGCAAGTATTTATCCACCAAAATCGGATGATCCTGTGCGATACGGTTAATAATCTCCATAAATTCTTCTATTTCTTCATCAGAAATCGCTATCTGCATTCCCTGTCCGCCAAGTACATAAGATGGGCGTACAAGCACCGGATAACCAAGACGGTTTGCCACCGCTTTCGCTTCTGCGGCAGTATAAACCGTGCCGCCTGCTGCACGCGGAATCTTGGTTTCCTCTAAAATACGGTCAAATAGTTCCCTGTCCTCCGCCGCATCCACATCCTCTGCCTTCGTTCCCAAAATTGGCACACCCATTTTCATTAGGCTTTCTGTCAGCTTAATCGCCGTCTGCCCGCCGAACTGCACTACTGCGCCGTCAGGTTTCTCAATATTAACAATATTTTCCACATCTTCTGGTGTCAATGGCTCAAAATACAGTTTATCTGCAATATCAAAATCCGTGCTGACGGTTTCGGGATTATTATTAATAATAATCGTTTCATAGCCTGCTTTTGCAAACGCCCATGTAGCATGAACTGAGCAGTAGTCAAACTCAATCCCTTGTCCAATCCGAATCGGGCCGGAACCAAGTACCAATACCTTTTTAGGCGGATGTGTTTCTACTGCTTCGTTCACACCATCAAAGCACGAATAATAATAGGGTGTTGTCGCTTCAAACTCTGCCGCACAAGTATCTACCATTTTAAACGCTGCCACAATATGATTTGCATAGCGCATTTCTTTGATCTCTGCTTCCTGCTTCCCTGTTAAGCGGGCAATCACACAATCCGGAAATTCTATGCGCTTTGCCTCTTTTAACAATTCTACAGTTAACGGCTGCGTTTCCAATGCGTGCTCCATCTCCACAATCATTGCAAGTTTGTCAATAAACCACCTGTCAATCTTTGTAATATTGAAAATCGTATCATAATCAACGCCCTTGCGCAGCGCTTCGGCAATCACAAATATTCGCTGATCATCAACCGTTTCCATACGCTTTAACAACACTGCTTTATCCAAAGCCGAGAAATCATAACTTCTCAAACAATCCACATGCTGCTCTAGGGAGCGGATTGCCTTCATCAATGCACCTTCAAAATTCGTGCAGATACTCATAACCTCCCCTGTCGCTTTCATCTGGGTTGTCAGCGTCCGTTTTGCCGTAATAAACTTGTCAAATGGCAAACGCGGCATCTTAATCACACAATAATCCAACGTTGGTTCAAAACTTGCATAGGTCTTTCCTGTTATCGCGTTTTTAATCTCATCCAATGTATAACCAAGTGCAATTTTTGCCGCTACCTTTGCAATTGGATAACCAGTTGCTTTCGATGCAAGTGCAGAAGAACGGCTGACACGTGGATTCACTTCGATTACACAATATTCAAAACTTGTCGGGTGCAGTGCAAACTGTACATTGCATCCGCCAGTAATATTTAATTCCGAAATAATATTTAACGCGGAAGTACGCAGCATCTGGTATTCCTTATCACTTAAAGTCTGCGAGGGTGCTACAACAATACTGTCGCCTGTATGCACACCGACCGGATCGATATTTTCCATATTGCAGACAGTAATGCAGTTGCCTGCACTGTCACGCATTACTTCATACTCAATCTCTTTCCAGCCAGCAATACAACGCTCCACCAATACTTGTCCCACACGGGAAAGGCGAAGTCCGTTTTCAAGAATTTCCTCCAATTCCACTTGATTATGTGCAATACCGCCACCGCTTCCTCCCAAGGTATATGCAGGACGCAAAACAACGGGATAACCAATGGTATTGGTAAACGCTATGCCGTCTTCAACATTTTCCACAACAAGTGATGCCGCACATGGCTCACCGATCTTTTCCATTGTATCCTTAAATTCCTGTCTGTCCTCCGCCTTGCGAATTGTCGCTGCTGTAGTGCCGAGCAATTTTACATTATGAGAGGCAAGGAAACCACTTTCCTCTAACTCCATGCCAAGATTCAGCCCCGCCTGCCCGCCAAGCGTAGGAAGAATGGAATCCGGCTGCTCTTTCTCAATAATCTGCTCCAACACCGAAACCGTAAGCGGCTCGATATATACCTTATCTGCGATATCTCTATCTGTCATAATCGTAGCTGGATTCGAATTTACCAGTACTACTTCAATTCCTTCCTCCTTTAAGGAACGGCACGCCTGCGTACCAGCATAGTCAAACTCTGCGGCCTGCCCGATTACAATTGGACCAGAACCAATTACCATTACCTTCTTTACATTTGTATTCTTTGGCATAGTACCTCCTTAATTATTTAGGATCTGTTTCACAATTCCTAACCACTAATTATCAGAATGCTTTGTCGTTACATCATTTCTATAAATCTGTCAAATAAATAACCAGAGTCCTGTGGGCCGCAGCATGCTTCTGGATGGAATTGCACGGTGAAAATATTCTTACCCGTGTAATTCAACCCCTCATTTGTCCCATCATTCACATTCACAAACGCAGGCGTTGCTACTGCTGGATCGAGTTTATCCATATCCACCACATAACCATGGTTCTGTGATGAAATATACACTCTTCCAGTTGCTAAATCCTTAACCGGATGATTGCCGCCCCGATGCCCATATTTCATTTTGTACGTATCTGCACCTGTTGCCAGAGCCATAAGCTGATGCCCAAGACAAATAGCAAAAATTGGAATATCTGACTGATAAAGTTTCTTGATTTCCTCAATAATTTCCGTGCATTCTTTAGGGTCGCCAGGGCCATTAGAGAGCATAATGCCATCTGGTTTTGCAGCAATAATTTCTTCTGCTTTTGTGCGTGCCGGATAAACCGTTACATCACATCCTCTGATTTTCAAAGAATATGCAATGTTATCCTTTGTTCCGAAATCCAAAAGCGCTACATGCTTTCCTGTACCATTTAAAGTCCGAACAAGTGAAGGTTTTTGCTCGCGTTTCCCTGCTGCATACTCCTGGGGCGCAAATCGTGCACTTCCTGAAATCGCACCATTTTCGTCAAGGCTTGCGGAACCTTTTAATTGATATTTTTCTTTACAGGTGACTTTCTCGACAACCTTTCCGGTTTTATAGGCTTTTAATCTGGGCAAAACCTCCTCCAAGCAAAAATCACTGTTTGTCGTTATCATTCCGTTCATTGTGCCTTTTTCTCGAAGTATTTTGGTCAGTGCCCTTGTGTCAATATGCGCAATACCCGGTACACCGTTCTCCTCCAAAAACTGCCAAATAGAATAATCTGCTCTGAAATTGCTGTAATTGCGCGACAATTCCCTAACAATAAATCCATCCGGCCAAGGTTTTTTTGATTCCATATCATCCTTGCAAATACCATAATTTCCAATTAGCGGATACGTCATACACACTGCCTGACCAGCATAAGAAGGATCCGTAAGTACTTCCAAATACCCTGCCATAGAAGTGTTAAACACGATTTCACTGATAATTTCTCTGTCGGCTCCAATATGGACACCCTCAAATACAGTACCATCTTCCAAAATTAAAAATGCCTTCATCCTATCACCTGTACTTCCTTTCGCATAATCGACTAATTATATCATAAGTCCCCATGCCATTCAAGACTGTTTAAAACATTGTGCGCATTTTTTCAAATAGTTCAAGATCACTTTGCGTCAAACGCATATTTGTATTGTACTCTTTCCCATCAGGACTTTTCACAGATACCTCAATCACAGTACCATCACCAATCGCCTCACGACCCACTGCCTGCAAAAACGGCATAAACTTAGGGTGGTTATTCGTAAACGTATCCCATGCACTTTTCATTTTCATAATTGCTGTAAAATCCATCATATTCATTCTCTCCTATTTTCTATTAATGTTTATACACTCTTTCCTACTTGCCGCACCCCGTGCGCCATTTTAGTGGCATATTTTATGCGCACAAGACTGTGCATAAATAGAGCGTCTGTCAGCTTTGCTGACATATTTCCTTTGCACGCCCATTTGCATAAAAAAGTACCGCTCTTAGCGATACTTTCGAACTTTCTGTTATGCCGCTTGCAGCAGCATAAACAATCCATAAGTATGTATCATAGAAATTTCATTAAATCCCATTCACCCACTTTAGTATGTTCTCTAATTTGGATATGTGAAAAAAGTCTGCATGGCAGACTTCGTACTTCTCCCCAAAACAACCTTTGCTGTATGTGCTTAGCAATTCTCTTCACACTACACATTTTAACAGCGGTAAAACAGAAGCACAGTAGTTAAACTGCTATGTTTCTGTCTTTTCGTTGTTATCATCCTGTTCTGAGTTTATTTCCTCTAATGCAGCCTTGGCTTCCTCCTCTTGAAACCGGTTAATCTGAAAGGAGAATTTCTTTCTGCTCTCAAAAAGCCCTTTTTTCACATCACGCACTTTATCCACTTTAATTAAATAAGATACGCCATGCTTTAAAAATGCTTTCTCAATTGCAGCCTTCTCATCTTCGTCATATGTTTCAACAAAAGCAATTTCCCGTTCCTGCTTCTTCGCTGTCATTCACGTCACACCCTTCTTAACAATACTGTAAGAACCAGCCATATTATAGTATAGACTGAATTTCAAAAAAAGTACAGTTGACATATTCACTAAGAAATTCCCTTATTTTCCCAGAAATTTTAGGAATTTTGCGCTTCCAGATACGCCTGATATAATTCCGGCCGTCGTTGCTTTGTTCGTTCTATTGCCTGTTGCTGTCGCCATTTCTCAATATTGGCATGATGTCCACTTAACAGTACTTCCGGAACACGCTTATCGTGCCAAATTTCAGGGCGAGAATATTGAGGATACTCCAATAAGCCATTAGAGTGCGATTCTGTTGCAGCGGATTCCCCATTGTTAAGCACACCCGGCACAAGTCTTGCAATTGCGTCAATCATTACCATTGCGGCAAGTTCACCGCCTGTCAACACATAATCCCCAATTGAAATACAATCTGTTACAATCTCCTCTAAAACTCTTTCATCAACGCCCTCATAATGACCACAAAGAAAAATTAAGTCCTCCTCCTTGGAGAGTTCTACTGCCTTTTTTTGATGAAAAACTTCTCCCTGTGGCGTTACATATATCACCTTTGTCTGATGCGGCATCGTATTTCCCTGTGTTTTGCGCTCTTCGATCCCTTTTTGTAACGCCTTCCAGCAGTCATAAACCGGCTGCGCCTGCATCAGCATCCCCGCTCCGCCGCCATAAGTATAATCATCAACTTTATTGTGCTTATCCAGCGTATAATCCCGAATATTAACCGCATGAACCGAAATATATCCCTTTTCCTCCGCGCGCCCAATAACGCTGGTATGAAGTCCGTTCTGCACCATCTCTGGAAATAAAGTCATTATATGAAAATGCATTTGTTTCTTCTCCATACGATTGTATTACATATTTTTATATAGAAGCTCATTGTAATACAAAATATTTTAACGCTAATTATTATATTCTAATATATTGTATTACGAATTATTGTATTATTATAACGCGTACTGCTGCAATAACAACCTACATTAATCCTTCCATTACATGTACCTTCATCTTACGATTTTCCATATCAATTGCAAGGATACATTGTTTAATGGCAGGCAACAATACTTCACCACCCTCTATCAGCTTAACAGTATAGACATCATTGGCACCTGTTTGCAGAACATCTGTTAGTTCACCAAGCAAGTTCTCCTCCTCGTCAAAAACTGCAAGACCAATTAAATCCGTGATAAAATATTCATTTTTTGCAAGTTTAACCGCATTCTCACGAGTAACATACAGATTTTTCCCTTTGTAGCACTCTATATCATTTATATTGTCAAAGCCTTTGAACTTTAGAATAACAAACTGTTTAAAGAACTTCACACCTTCGATGTCAAGCGTAATTTTCTCCTTGCCTGTATCCAAAATCACATCCTTTAATTTTCGAAAACGCTTAGGATCATCCGTAGTAGGAAATACTTTTACCTCTCCACGAATCCCATGTGTCTGCGTAATCGCCCCAACTTGCAGTAAGTCGTCCATGCAACCTCCAAATCTAGGTACTGTTATACGAACGCAACGGAACGACAAATCTTTTTGCTATTCCGTATAACCATATAACTGACAAATTTATAATATTGAAACCGAAAACAACAGGATGTTCCAAATAGAAACACCCTGTTTACAGGAAAACCGTTAAATAATCTCAACATCTACTTTGATGTTTTCCTTTGATGATGCCGCCTTGACTACGGAACGGATTGCCTTGGCAATTCTGCCCTGTTTGCCAATAACTTTCCCCATATCGGCTGGTGCTACATGAAGTTCAATTGTAATATTCTTCCCATTTTCCTTCTCTGTAACAACGACCTCGTCAGGGTTGTCTACTAAAGCCTTCGCTATAACTTCGACTAACTCCTTCATTATGATAACCATACCCCTTTCTCTATAAACGGCGGATTCCGTTTATTTCGCAATCCCTGCCGCTTTAAACAGACGGGAAACTGTTTCTGTCGGTTGTGCACCATTAGCAAGCCACTTCTTTGCTAATTCTTCGTTTACCTTAAACTCTGTTGGCTCTGTATTGGGATTATATGTGCCAATCTCCTCAATACACTTGCCATCTCTGGGTGATCTGGAATCTGCTACAACGATTCTATAGATAGGATATTTCTTCTGACCCATTCTTCTTAATCTAATTTTTACTGCCATGTTCTTTCACCTTATAACCTTTCTTATATTAAAATTTAATTTTATATTTAAAAGGGAAGTTTAAACCGCCCTTTTTTACCGCCTAATCCTCCCATACCGCCCATCATACCTGGGAGTTGTTTCATCATCTTCTGAGATTGCTCAAATTGCTTTATAAACCGATTTACAACAGAAATATCCACACCTGCGCCTTTCGCAATCCGATGCTTACGACTTGGATTTAATAGCTTTGGATCTTTTCGTTCTGCCGGCGTCATGGACAATACAATCGCCTCCATACGCGCAAGCTGATTGTCATCTACCGCAGATTCAATCTCACTTGCCTTGGCGCCAATACCGGGCATCATCCCCAGAATACTGGAAAGTCCACCCAATTTTTTCATCTGGCTCATACTCTCCAAATAATCCTCGAAATCAAACTTGCCTTTCTTCAGCCGGGCAGTCATTTCCTTTTCTTTCTCAGCATCCATCTCAATATTTGCTTCTGCGACCTTGTCAATCAGGGTAAGAACATCTCCCATTCCAAGGATACGATTCGCCATTCTATCTGGATAAAACTGTTCTAAATCGGAAAGTTTTTCGCCTGTGCTGACATAAAGAATTGGCTTACCAGTCACCGACTTTACCGAAAGCGCCGCACCACCACGCGTATCACCATCCATTTTTGATAAAATCACACCATCTACGCCGACTTTATCGTCAAATTCTTTCGCCACATTCACCGCGTCTTGTCCGGTCATTGCATCAACTACTAAAAGCGTTTGATGAATTTCAACATTGGCTTTGATTTCTTGGAGTTCTGCCATCATATCTGCATCAATGTGCAGACGTCCTGCAGTATCTATAATAATAATATTATTGTTATTTTTTATTGCATGTTCAACAGATGCCTTTGCAATACCCACTGGCTTATGATTCGCACCCATTGAAAAAAAGTCTACCTGCTGCTTTTGAGCATTTACCGATAACTGCTCAATCGCTGCTGGACGATATACATCACAGGCAACAAGCAATGGTTTTTTTCCCTTAAGTTTGAGTTTCCCCGCAATCTTTGCAGAAGCAGTTGTTTTACCTGCACCCTGTAAACCGCACATCATAATCACAGTTGTCGCTTTTCCCGGCTGCAGTACAAGTTCTGTCGTTTCTGATCCCATAAGGGAAACCATTTCCTCATTGACGATCTTAATAACCATCTGCCCTGGGTTTAAACCGTTCATTACATCCGCGCCGATTGCACGTTCCTCTACGGACTTCACAAACTGCTTAACCACCTTGAAATTCACATCCGCCTCTAAAAGAGCCATTTTTACCTCTTTTAATGCGACTTTCACATCGGCTTCCGTCAAACGCCCTTTGCTTCTTAAATTTTTAAAAATATTTTGCAGCTTCTCTGTTAAACTTTCAAACGCCATCAGGTTCAAAGCTCCTTTATAATCTCATTTGACAATTGCCGGATTTCTTCATTGTCAGTCAGCATATTAATGCGCTGTATCTTATCCTTTATGCGCGCAAATCGCGTTACAAGATGTAATTTCTGTTCATATGAATCCAAAATTTTATCACATCGCTTCACAAGATCATGTACGCCCTGTCTGCTAATTCCTTGTTCATCTGCTATCTCACTTAAAGAAAGATCATTCAGCACTGCATCCTCATACACCTTTCTTTGATGCTGTGTGAGCAATTCTCCGTAAAAGTCAAACAGCATCCCCTTATATTCCAATTTTGCAAGACCTGCTTTATTTTCATTGGGAATATTCTTGATTAAATCCGTTTCCAAAGCATTCCTCCGCTTTCAAATATGCAAACGACTATTAGAAGATATCATAGATTAAGTAAGGTGTCAAGTATTTTTTCTTTACAAGGGGGAATTTTGTGTTAGGGTTATATTGCGCAACACTGTTTATCTTGTGCGTACGGAGAAATCTGTTCACCAGAAATAATGTATTCCCTCGGCAGACGTGCAAGCAGCCACACTTTCCGCCCTTCCTGTAATGAGCCTGCTGTTTCGTAGCGCACACCATTTCCAAGCAGCGTATCCGTAAAGGAAAATGCTTCCTGATTCTGCACAAGCTTGTAGCGGTCACTGACCACGCCAAGCACTTTTCTGTCACTGTCCCTGACATTGACTTTGTAGCCGGATATCAGTTCTCCATTATCTGTAAAAATCGGCTCCTGTATCACCTGCCAGTCCAGCCCTGCCAAACGCAGCGCATCCGCGGATGCAGGTGCTTCCTCCACTCTTGTGCCTAATCCGTGCCACGGTTTCTCTCTTGTGTAAAACATTGTTTCTACATTTGCTGCCATAAATTTTTCCTCCTTTTGCGTTGGTTGGTTGTGTTTCATATGCTGTGGGCTGTTACTAAATGTTATACGATGCTTCCGATTACTTATCTGACCTGTCGGCGTAAAAATAGGAGAACCCGTAAAAGGTTCTCCCATATTTTTTTGCTTTCTGCATTATTTGATTTATCTGATATAGGAAAGCGGTGTATATGGTAATGGATACACGTATATGTAAACTGTTTACACTCTTATGGTATATCATTGAAACTTTAAGCTTTTACAAATAAGTAATTGCACTAAAAAGTTTCAGATATTAATCGTTTTATCTTTAACTTCTGCACACAATTTTATTATACTGCACATCAATAAGATTTACAATATAATACCATTTTCCCAATATATAGTTTAAATTATTTAAGAATGAAACAATATGTTGAAAATAAACTACATTTTCCGACAGCCCTTTCTTTGAAATTCCCTTAATATCTCTTACAAATACTCATCTTGAGATATAATTTTTTCTTCTGGAACAAGACATACTGCAATTCCGTCATCAGGATTATCATTATCATCAAATAATAATGCATATGATCCATCTCTATCAATTAATAACGTTTTAGGTATAAATCGTAATTCTGCGGAATTCGAATACTCTTTTAGCAATTTTTCAATACAATCCATTTTTATTTCTTCAGTATTGATAAAATTAATATAAGCATTTTCCTGCTCTTTTGTAATACCATCTTCTTCAAAATATGCCTGTAATTTTACTGTAACTGTGTATGAATGTCCGAATAATACAATGCTCTTACTCATTTTCCAGCCCACAGTAAAATTAATATCGCCAAATACATCATGCACCATAAATTATGCTCCTTTCTTCGCTTCTGAAATTCCACCACTATGGGACATATTATTATGTATAATACTAGGAACCATTTGCATTGTTTTCATGTCTTTACACTCGTGCCAAGTATATCCATTCTCTTTGCGCCACTTCTTTATTTCTGCTGGCGAGCAGTCACGCTGTTTTGCCAGTTCTATATCTGCTTTATCAAAATTGTCTGTTCTATCTTCTGAAAAGTTCTTAATTTCAACCCTTCCTTCACTAATACAACTAAAATCAGGTTCCCCATTTTTGTATTGAATACCATCTATCCCATATTTTTTTAAAATAGTATCCCATGACCTTTCATCAGGATTAGCTTTTTGTGGAATGTAATTTTTGTCCGGACACCATTTAGAATCCCCTCGTTCACCAGTCCATACACCATTTTCAACCGGGCAGCATTTACATCCATCATATACAATAGCCAACGGTCTATCTGCAAATGACATATTTTTATCAATAGAAAGTGATTCTGCTTTTTTGCCTAATGATGATTCTGCAAATTTGTTTGTCTGGACTTCTTTAACATCCTTTAAATCTCCTATCATCCTTTAAAACTCCTCCCTGTGACAGACTGAATCCAGTTAAGATATATCTTTTCCCTTACTTCGAGTTCATTCTGTTGTATACTCATATCTTTCATAAGACATTGGCTTAAAGCAATAGTTATCTGTTCTGTAGGAGCATCAATAACCTGAGAAACGATTCTATTTAGCATATCTGTAAGCTCATCATTATCTATTGCAGTTACTACACTATTCTCAACTCGCATCCGAACACCTAATATATCTGTAATACGTCTTGAAAGTTTTCGAAAATTTTCATCTTTCCAGACAGAAAGAGTATTCGTTTCTTTATATTCAGCCAGTTGTTCTTCCACAAATTCATAATTTAACGATGATAATCCCAACGTATCAAGTCCATTTTCAATATATTCAATTGAAAACTCTAACCTTTCAACCACTCTGCCTTGAATCAAAAATTTAATAAGTTGTTCTCTTATTTTAGCACAGTCATCTCTCGAAGGTTCACTGACATAATTATACGCTTTTTCTATAATATTACATTTGTTTACTTGTACGAGAACTGGTTCAATCCAATCATTTTGATATACAGCAGCTACACCTCTTTTTAGCTTCGTTAATTCATCTATTTGTTCCTCATCCAAACCAGCAGCATATCCAACTAACTCACGATCACTTTTATCCGGCAGTCTTAAAATAATCTTTGTATTGGTATTTCGGATAACAGACATATCCAATAACCCCGGCGACTGATCGGCTATAATAAATCCCTCTCCATAAGTTCTCATTTCAGCAATTGAATTAGCAAGCAACTCAACTGATTTTCCTAATAAATTGGCACTTTCCGAAGATTGCTCCGCAGAAGTCCTTTTCAAAAGATTATGCGCTTCTTCCAATACTGTAATATGTGATAAAGGGCTATTAACTTTTCCAGATGACATCCGATACTCATTTAACTTTAATACTAACAATCCCATAATTAATGATTTCGTTTCAGTTGATCCTACACGGCTTAAATCAGTAATAACACTCTTGTCAAATAAGTCTTCATCATCCAAATCATCGTTACAGAAAATCAATCCGTTCAATCCATTTGTCAATGATCTAACACGTGTCAGCAATGCACCAGAATAGTCACCTTTGGTGTCAGAAGAATACTTCGACTCATTGATTACAATTTCTATCTGTTCCAGCAAATTCGCAAAATTTGGATATTTACTACCTTTGGTATTTTCTGAACTGCCTAAATCCCATCCAGCAGCAACATATGCTTTTTCTATGGACTCTTTTAAGATCGCCGGCATCGCTGCATACATTGACCAGCATACATTAAATATCTCAACTAATCTGTCAAGATGCTCTAACACATGAACATCCCCTGGAAATTTGAATGGATTTATCCGCAATAAATTGGTTTTCTTTGGATTGGTGCCATATATGCTTACATCCGCAAACTGCCCAAATACATTTTTGTATTCTCCCTTAGCAGACTCAATAACAAGAAATGGTATATTATATATACTTTTTAATTGATTTAAAATCTCATAAACAGTATTGCTTTTTCCCGATCCCGTAGATCCTGTAACAAACGTATGCATTGTTAGTGAATTACAATCCATCTTAACCTCGGTTGCTGTTTCTTTTCCCATAGTAAAGACTTTTCCAAGACAAAAGTCTTTACTATGCAGTTTCTGATTATATCGAACAACCTCTTTGCCAAACTCTGCGTGCTCAATAACAGGGAAACCACATACTGATTTTCTAGGCAGTCCCATTTGAATTGCAAGCTCATTGCTGCTCACCAAAGAAGCTGCTGTTATTGGAACCGAAATTGTATTAGACGAATAGTTAAACACAGGATGAATAAAATTTGTAATATAATCACGCAAAATAGGAAGCTGCTTCTGATTATTTCTTCCCCAAAAGTTTATAGATGAAGTTTCGACACCTGATTTTTCCCCTTTCATCAATGCTTTATATGTTGCAGCCGCCATCTCTGCTGTTTCCTGACTGTCTGAAAGAAAATATGACGCACATTCCCACATTCCAATACTTTCACATTCATCAATACGCTTTAATTGAAGATCAATTCTTTGTAAAATATTCATCAATGACTTATTTTGCAAGGTTAATTGTAAGTTATCCGAAGCGCCTGTTGTCATACCTTTTGTCTGAGTTTGATTTTCTGTTGTGCTTTCACTTTCTGTATCCGTTTCACCATGTGTTTTAGCGCTATTTTCTGAGTACACCTCTGTTGTTGTATTCCCATTTGTGGTACTTTTAGGTTGAAACGCACTAAGCCCTATATGCCCAGCCATTATCGCTCCAGCAGCAGCAATACTTGCTCCTCCCGTTAATGGTGCTGTTACAAGGCTTGCAACACCCAATGCAGCAGTGCCAAGACTTTTAGCCAGACCACCTAATGCATCTGTTTTTGTCGTTGCAGAATTTTCACTTGTACTATTTGAATAACTCTTTCCAGTCTGTGTCGATGTATTCGTTGCATGAGAAGAACCAATTGTTCTTCCGTGTGAAAAGGCATCGGAAACACTTAATGCTGTATTTGTCCCATACGACATTTGCATATTGGCAAAAGGAGATAATTGTGTATAAATTGTTTCATATGCCTGTCGGGTTGCCTCCAATTGTTCTACAGGTGTACTCTTTGCCAAAACAATTGCCGTGTACTGCTGTCCCTGCATCGCGAGCGCCATTTTTTCGAGTCCTTGAATAAATGTTTCATCATCTTTAAAATCTTCATCCTTGTTTTTAGCAACGCAGGATACACTTGCAATATTCTTTGATGCTATATTTTTTAATAAAGCTTCTGCTTTGGGGTCAAGCAAATCTTCTGTTTTTACCCCCGGAAATTGTCCCGATAATGCATTCTTCAAGGTATCCTTCAATGATTTTGTTGTTCTCTTATCATCTAAAGAACGTACACCCATATAAAAATCCGTTTTTTCTCCGTCGCTGTCTAATATAATAAATACACCACAGTTTAAATTCTGAACCGCATTAAAGACAGATGCAAACTTATATGTTGAATATTCATTCCTTTGGTATACCATTTCTGTAATTTTAAATAAACGAATATCACTAATCTTCTTCAGACTCTCATCTAATGGTACCAGATCTAAATCAGTTAATTTATACAAATATTTTTTAAGAACAATATCATCAACAAGTTTACTCGCTTCCGCTAAACCATTTTGTACCGTGTCATAGCTGGGTACTTTACTTTTAAATTGATTTTTTGAAACAATTTCTTGTCTGCTTGTTATGGCGGGCATATCGTTTTCGTTCTTTTTGCCTAAAATAAGGGTTTCGCTCATTTAGTGTCCTCCATTTGCTATAACAGCTCCTACCATTCCACCAACTCCAGCTCCGACAATTACCCCTCCAACAATCGTAACCCCTGCCATTGATGCCGCAACGCCACCGACTGCACCGCC
Source organism: Lachnospiraceae bacterium (assembly GCA_009774395.1). Lineage (GTDB taxonomy): Bacteria > Bacillota > Clostridia > Lachnospirales > Lachnospiraceae > COE1. Next base: position 9,829 of record VSNQ01000018.1, on the reverse strand, counting down.
AACTACAGCACCCATAAAAAATTCTGTTCCCAAATACCTGCCATCTAATTGATCCTGACGTTTTTTCTCCTGATAACTCATATCTTTATATTCTTTAGGAGCTTGCTTGGGTTCTGCATGATTGACATGATGATATGAAGTTTCTTCCGTTACAGGGTACAAATACCGCACTACATTTTTGACGTGTGCAATTCGCTCTTTAGAGAAATTTCCAATTAACTGAACCATAAGCTTGTCCATATAATCTTTATTCCAATTGGCTTTATTCTCATCCAATGCTCTGCCGTCATGAACATCATATAACCCATGCATTGTTGCTGCTGCTTTTTCCCTTTCATTAAACTCTCTAAAAGATGGATCAACCAAAAGACTATCCGTCATCATCATACGAACGCGTCTTATATTTCCAGTAGTCACTGCATTATGAAATGCATTTGTTAATGCCATTTTATTCTCCTCCTATATTTCAAGTATTGATTTAACCTCGGATTTTATTTCTTCCAGCCATTTTATTTTATATTCTGATTCTTTAACACGCTCTTCAGCTTTTTCTTTATCTGTTGCATAATTCTCCAATTCAAAAAGTTTTTCTTTTAAAACATCGTCCAATCTCTTAAACTCTTTCTCAAAAAGTTTGGCAATATGATTAGACTGCTTTACAGTATAAGTACGAGCATTCTCTCCATTGTCGTATACAATATCCTTTATAGGAATTAAAAATTCCTCTGCCAATGTCATAGCATCTATATATTTGACAGTTTTATATTTTGTGCGATAATGTCCTTTTTCCTGAAACCATGTCCAAGGCTTCCACCACTTTTTGTCTGTATTCTCAACCCATTCCTTTCCATCCTCAACTTGTTTCGATTGAACAAGTTTCCTTACAGAAAAATCATCTGCTGTAGTTATACTGCCCCCCATAAGTTTTAGCGGATCAATACTTATTCCTGTCAAACCATTTAAGTCAATCTCTTCTGTTAATGAAGCAAGCTTTTTCTTATACTCTTTTAAAAGTGCATTACTGGTACCGATTAGCTTATCTTTTATAAGATCATCAAGTTCGTTCTGAAAATCAGGCTCAAGTTTTTTGGCAAATTTCTCCAATCTTGCGACCTCATCCTCCGCCTCATCCACATCTAATTCATCTCCACGTAAATCATCTATTCGTTTGCTGATTTTAGCCTGATATTTTTGAACAATTCCCTCTATAACATCTCTTGCATCTTCATTTACCTGAACTACTGCATCATCAACAGCATCTTTGAATTTTTTTGCAGTATTAACATCATCTACATTTTTTCTTATCTTAGCAATATTTTCCGCTATCTCGTTACTTTTACCTACATTTACAGCAAGTTCGCGTTTTAGCTTTTCAACATCACCAAGTTCTTCTACTTTCTTATTAAACGTATCAACAATATTCTTGATTTTAGCAGTTTTAGCATATTTTTGTACATACTGACGAATAGCCGCTTCTATAGATACAATGCCTGTGTGTATTAAAGCCTGCTCATTCACATTTCCCGCTTTTTTGGCTTCCGAAAGCTGTTCATTAATTTTACCGCGAATACTTGCAGGAAGAGATGCATAATTTTCAAAATAAAAATTCTCACTTCTATTTAATTTTCGTACCTCATACTCCGTATCCTCCAAAGTATATTCATCAACCTCTGCACCGTTGGAAATCAAACGAATATCAAGTGCCGGAAGTGCTGCTGCCGGAAACAAATTCGGATTTTTTATATCGTGATCTTCCAAATATTTCCGAACACGTTCGAGCATCTGTGCCGTATCTCCGTCCTCTTTTTTTCTAGCGTCCATTTTATTTACAACAAAGATAAATCTATCTTTTGACTGTTTTCCACCAACTTTCATACTCTTCGCCACACGATCCAGCAAAGTATTATCATCATCACTGCCAAAAGTACCCTCCATAATATATAAAACCAATGATTTTGAAGAACCATTTAAAAATTCGTCTTGTACCTCTTTATGTTCAGTATCTCTGGAGTTATTGGGCCCCGGCGTATCAATCAGCACCAAAGAAACATCTTCCGATGATACAAAAGGAATCTTTCCATTTACCTTAATAACGGATACCTTCTTATCACCATTTAAGCGTTCCATCGTTGAATATGTTAATTCTTCATGTGATTCAATCAATTTGTGCGCTTTATCATAAACCTCTGCCTGCCATGCAGTACTATTTGGCATATCTTTAATTCTCGTAATGATAGCCGTACATGCTTCCTGTTTTGACGGCATCAGCTTTGTACCGAGCATTGAATTAATCAGTGTTGATTTTCCTGCACTCATTGTCGCTACAACACATATTTCAAAATCACTGCTCTTTGCATTCTGGAACGCACTTACTATATCCTTATCTCGCAGTTCATCAAATGGTCCCTGTTGAATTTTCTCGAATACATGATCAATCTTCTCCTCTTTATCAGAAACCTCTTTTGCTGGTATTCGGTCAAGTTTTACTGTCAATTCTCCCCTCTCAAAAGCAGCCGTAAATACATCTGTCAAATCTTCATAATCCAACAGTGTGCCATGAAATAGAATATCAAAATCTGTGTCATTATATTCTTCAATCAAAATCTTTGGCAATTCTTCAACCCAGTCCTGAAGTCTTGAATCTGGTTCAGTTATTTTTTCTCTAAGTCTGCTATTCTGCGCTATTTCTTTTTCTTCAACCCTCACCTCTGTTTCCAACTTATAAGGATTGTACTTAATAAATACTTTTTTCATTGTGCCCCTCCAAATAAAATTTTTTCCAGACCATAAAGCCCACATCTTTTACTCATCTTTACCGCTTCGCTGTCGTCAGGTTCGACCTGTATACCATTATAATACTTTGACAAATCATGCATTGGTCTGTTAAACTTTCTTATATACAATGCATAATCGTCTAATTCATCATCTGTTAATTGATCACCATATAATTTCATTTTAATTAATAAGGCAAAATATGCACACATGGGACAAATAATCGGACTGTCAAATCCAAGAATGGCTAAATCATTCTTAACTCTGCTAAGGCTAATGTCGATATTATCATCAGCAGCTTTAAAATCATCCAACTTATTCAATATAAAAATGATTTTTTCTTTCTGTATATTTTCAGATATCCATTTTAGGTGTGCAATTTCTTCATCTGTACCAAGTTTGTTTGCATTTAATATGTATAGCACTTTTTCATACTGTTCATTCTTTAGTGCCTCTCTTGAAATCTTCCCATGTTGACGATTGATTGCAGAGTTTACCCCCGGCGTATCAATGATACACAAACGATGTGCGTTTTCATTCATCACCCTAAAAAAAGAAGCTATATGTGTTTTGTACTCCCATGAAATATTTGCCAAATCGTTCGGTGATGCCTCAAGTGTAAAAGTATTATTTTTTAAATGAATACAGCCATCCTCAAACGGCTTGTTATACAAATAGCTAAGATTCCCTGTACAAACTTCTTGCGAGGTTCTGGTTAATGGTTTTCCTATAAGCGCATTGATAAGCGTTGATTTTCCTGCACTCATATTTGCTGTTACGATAAATCTTCGTATCTGTTTCTTATTAAAATTGCTGTTTTTTCTATACTGTTGCATTAAATTCATTGCAAATACTATAGATTTATAATCAACTTTGTCTTTACCCTTCAAAATCTGAATTAAAATATCAAGCTTTTCCCATTGGTGCTTTGTCATAAACTTTTGCATCTCTTTTGCTGTTTGATCAATCAAATGCTCATCCGCAAGTATTAGCGCAATATCACACATAAGCCAGTATCTATATTTTTTTCTCCCCGGATGATATCTGCTATTTACTATAGCGTATACAACTTTTTCTATTTTCACTTCCGTATCTGTAATTTTTGTATTACCAAAAAACTTTCTCTTATATTGCTCTAGGCGGGATATAGCATACTCATCAGAAACACTTGCTTTCACAAAATATTCTAAAGCCAAATAATATTTCCTTTTCCATTTAGTTTTAGTATTGTTCATCGGATGTTCTGCAAAATCTATCGCCGTTGTAAAGTTCATCATTTCATCAATCATTACATTTTTACATCTGTCATTTTATATTCTATTTCTTAATATAATTAGCAAATGTAATACCTCCTATCTCTATACTGTTCCTTAGTGTAAATTACAGCATTAACATACCAAATATATTTTTGATATATTTCAAATACCCACTATATCCTCCCCTATACTCTTATTATCTTATTTCAGACAGTATATTTTAGCTTTTTCCACTCTTTCCTATATTACAGTATAATCCGTTATATTATCCCCTTGGCTTCTCACCCACATATCAATTCCTTTCCCAAATACTTCCGCTTCAACTAGGCATCTCCCATTTTCTTCACTTAGTGTTCTTGCTATAGGCAGTCGGTCAAGAATTGCATCCAGCGAAGTTTCTTTGCATTGAAATCTTACTTTCCGAAGCTTCCCGCCATACATAAATTGAACACATTTGCGAAATTCGCCTTCCTCAAACCGCTTTGCATAAGGAACTTTAAAATGCTCCTCCAAAACTTTCAGTTCTTGTATCCGGTCAATGCGATATATTGTAGGAAAAATATTATCTGGATTCTCAAAGGCTTCTTCTTTATTAATATCCTCGATAAATCCTACCAGATAAAAATAATATTCCGAAAACATAATTGCCAATGGTTCTAATCTCCGCTCCACTGTTGCGGATTCTTTTAACTTGCCGTATTTTATTCATATAACATTGCATCCACGGATTGCCTGTGCCAGCGGGGTTATCTTGTCCAAGAATTTCTTATGATGACGCAGTTCCACATAATGAAATCTTTCATTATTCAGCATATCATTTATTTCAGCCCTGTTTTTCCACGGGATGCAATTTTCAATTAGCTTATCCAATAGATTCATCATTTCTTTTTTCGTAAAAGCACGGCTTTCTAAAAGAATTTTGCTGATCGCAAGCACTTCGCTGGTGGACAGCTTTAACTGTTCAAATTCTTTCATACAATAGCCCTTTTCATAATGATTATAAACTAACTGACTTCTGCTTCCCTCTATTGTATGCTTTTTATCCAAATAATCTCTTATGTCTTCTAAATCCAGTTGAATACTTTTCGTAGTTATACCAATTTCTTCCGCAAGTTCATTCTTTTTTAATATTTGTCCCCGCATCAGCCTTGAATATATCTACAAAACACGGCTGGTTTTATCAGCATATATCTTGCTCATTATATAATTTCCCTCCCTTCTTATATTTTATAATTTCTTTTAATAATTCAAATATTTTTTACGCAGTATCCTACAAGCATCTTAAACTTGCTTTTATGTCATGAAGTTATTACGTTACAAATAATTTATACTTACAAACGATTAGATTTGTTTATTATGCAATATAAAATTGGGACTATACAGGAATTGAGAAAATCCTAATATTCGTCAGTATATACTGGCAAACAATAAAATATATGGTGTTAGTCAATAAGTGTGTTGTGCATCATACAAAAGTTGGTATTTCACTGTTTATAATTACCGGAAATATGTATACCAACACAGATATTGACTAACACCAAATTTATTAATAACGCCAACGCATAAGTATTATTATCTCGATCGATATAGCAAAATAAATCGCTCCTATATATAAAATATTGTATACATAGAGTAAAAATATATATTTGAGGATTGCGCATTAAAAACTTTCTTCTTTATTATACCATTATTTGACAAATAATCAAACCTATAAAGTATAATTTTATATCAAAATTAACCTTATATTGCGTTATTTAATAATAAAAGGTTACCTAAATTATATTTAGGAGGTTTATCAGAATATGGAAAATAACACACCAACTTCCATTGGCAACAGAATAGCAGGCGTGCGCCGTTCTCACAAAGTGACACAGGAGGCATTAGCTGATATGCTGGAAGTCAGTCCAAAACATATCAGCCATGTTGAGAATGCTACTTCCTGTCTATCTTTAAAAAGCCTTATTCGATTCTGTACCATCTTTAATTGCAGTATGGATTACATTATCTTTGGCAACAAAAATAATGAAACGCTCTCAAAACTCCCAGACGAAATTGTCAAAATACTAAATACTGGAAGTAGTGAGGAAATAGCACGTTTAAATCGCTATTTGCAGGTTTATATTGAATTACAAACCTAATTACATCCATACATATTAAAATGGGGAAGCGCTTTTATAAAGATGCTTTCCTGTTTTTTCAATATTGTCCATGCATACTAACACATTGACTTTATCTCTTTGCGCCATTATAGGCATATGTATTTTCCTTAATGCTTTTCAATGTACACCATAAACACACGTCAAAATACTTATTCAAATATTCGATGGCACCTTCCGAATATGGCTATCATAATCGAGTTTCCAACACAGCAATCACATCAAATATATATACTATTATACTTTTTATAGTGGACAGGTTCTGTCTAACTCATATTATATTTCAAATTTTTTTATTTTTTTCAATAAACTCGTATAATCCATAATAAAAAACATAGAATATCAAATATTTCTTCTAATAATTATATAATGTATAAGTACGATATTCAAGAATGATTTTCGGCAAAATAAGCTATATTTACAATAGATATGCTGTAATATGTTATTATACGGATTTTTTTGTACTATACAAATATAGATAATTTTAAGAGGAGGTGGCATAATGGTAAAACTTCGTATTCTGGAAATATTAGAAGAACAGGGTCATACAAAATACTGGCTGTATAAACGTATGGATATGATGAGCTACAGAAACTTCAAGAACATTATTGACAATGAAACTTCCAGCATCCGCTTTGAGATATTGGATAAACTCAGCCGTATCCTTGAAGTTCCTGTTGGAGAACTGTTTATTCAGATTGAGGATCAGCAAGATAATTCCTAATATGTATTTCTGCTTATACACAGAGAAAATCAAAAAGCCATAAATTGTATAAATCTTTGTCTGCCACATATTGTTCCAAATATCTTTCTATTTGGATAACCTGCGCAAAACAGCCATATAATAAGATTTTATCAAAGTTCCATATAGTATCATTGATATTCTTCCCATATACCAAAAACACAATATCCGGCAGATGTTAGACTTTTCCTATTCTCTACTGCAAATCCCTATTAACACTAAGGAACTGTAAAGAAATTATACATTTTATTATACACGCAAAAAAATAAACTGCTTCTTTATTTCATAATTATCACCTAAGGGCTGACGGGAAATGATTAGCTTCACAATATATAGTATATCAATTTTATGATTGCAACTATATTCTGTATAAGAAATCTACTTTCCGACAGCCCTTTCTATTTAGTAGAGCATACAAATTTTTATTCTGTTTCAATTAAATAATGCCGAGATATTCTTCCACTGAATACATTCCACAATATACTGCATAAATTCTTGGAATTGTTCCATTATCACATATTTTTTCAAATCTTTTCTGCGGTAAATGCTCAAAATATTCAATTTCCTTGTCAAACCTTTTCGCTGCTTTCTTTCCACATATCTTAACAATCTTCTCATATCCTGCAATTTCAGATAAATATTTTAATTTTCTCATAGTTCTCCTTTCCAATCTTAAATATTTCTGACAACCGTGCCTGTCACATTAGGGAAAACATATACAAGATAGTTTTACACCGTGCTGCGTTTAATAGTGTATCTTGAATAATTAACGTTTATTGCGACAGCCCCATGCACCGAGCGTCCGTCAGATCGCTGGCATATCTCCATTGGATGCCCGTGTGCATAAAAAGAGGAAGACTCCTTATAATAAAGAATCCTCCTCTTATCAACTTATCTATACTTTAGAAAATATACCTTTTTAAACTATATTGATATTGACAACAGCCTGCTCAAAATCTTTTATAGAATCTACTCTTGCTGCTATTTTATGCCACTTTCTTAACACTTCTAAATTCGTTTGCTTCATTATATAATTTCTAAGCATTTCTGATGGTTCTCCTATTTCTTCCAAAAGTTCAAGAACTGCTTCTGCCCTTTCTTGGGCTTTTCCTTCTTCTCGTCCTTCCATTCGTCCTTCCTTTCGTCCTTCCTTTCGTCCTTCTTCTAGTCCTTCTTCCCGTCCTTGATATAGCAAAATATCATCTCTTGAGAACTGCGCCATTGTCATATCGCATACCTCCTTGTCGGATAATAAATCTACAAATATTCCAACATCATTTCTAAGTATTCTGTAACTGTTGATACATTCGCTGGTTTTCTATATTTCTTATCTTTTTCTATTCTTTGCATATAGGTGATTCCATTTGCTACCAGCGCATAATACATCATATCATTTTTATATAGCTGAAAACGCTGCGGCAATATATTTTGTTCGATATATGTTAATATTTCTTTCAGTGTCATCCGAAAATCATATACGTGTACTATCACTTCTAAATCTGCTTCTGCATCTTTCAGGTTCTTTTCCTCTGTCTGCAAATAAGAATCACTTAAACGAATATCATATTGAATCTGTTCTGGAAGTTTTTCTTCTTTTATTTCTAACCCAACCTGCAATAGATACAATTTAGGGATTGGAAAATACACGCGTTTTTTCCCATACAACACTTGTTCACTGTCTACCAGCGAACGCAGCCCCGCTGTAATATATTCCAGTAGCCTATAAGGAATATTGGGTGATAGTGATGATTGTTCTTCTGTCAGAAGATAAAATACATCATCACACAAAAGTGCCAAGTCATTCTCTTTATTTCCTAATAATATCGGACGTACATTCGCTACTCTTATTTTATTTGCATCCAAACCAAGCAGAAAAGATATTAACGCTTTCTGACGTTCTTCTTTTTCGTATACTTTCTTGAAAAATGTGTCTTTCGCTTTCCAGTTTACAGGTACTGCCTCTTGTGGCTCCCTCTGTGGGTTTCTCTCACTTTTTTCCTGTTCCATTTTATCATACTCCTTAGATTTTTAATTATTTGAAACAATATTTCACCTATGTCTATTTCATTATGAATTTACTCACTTTTACTACGCAATATTTCGATACAATTACATTGACAACAGCCCGACAGCCTGTTCAAATTCTTTTATAGAATCTGCTCTTGCTGCCATTTTATGCCATTTTCTCAACACTTCTAAGTCCGTCTGTTCCATAACATAATTCCTAAGTGTTTCCGACGGTTCTCCAATATCTTCTAGGAGTTCAAGAACTGCTTCTGCCCTTTCTTCTGCTTTGCCATCAGCTTTTTCTTTATTTAGCAACATCTCAAATGAACTACACATATCTTTTTCATCTCCTTTTCTAAGCTGCTCTATCAATTTATTGCGTTCTTCCTCATTCAATACTTTTATCACATTAAAAAACCACGTAATCCATTCATTGAAATCATCCTTATTCATTTCCCTAATACGGCGTATTAATTCCGGAATACCATCTATCCATTCTTTCCGTGTCCGTTTTTTATCTGCCAGGAAAATATTGTCTATCAGCGTGTTTGAATTTTTAATTTTTGAAATGGTAAGTTCATTGATCGAAACAAGTTCATATTTAAAATTTACCACATAATCTTCAAACACATTCGCATGGGCTATCATTTCTTTAAAATTGCGTGATGCCGTCCAATTCTTTTCCCCATTATGCAGCACAATTGGCATAATTGCCGGAAGACGGAATTCCTTCTGTTTCCGAACATTTTTATCGCAGTTTTTAAAATAATCCATCCAAATAGCTATCATATACACTAATAAGCGAAACGGCATAGTAAAATTAAACTGTACCCCTTGTCAAGGACAAATTTTTTATTTTGTTGCAGGGAATATGCGTTCTGCTTCCCTTTCATTTA